>JBIOUJ010000048.1:0-17646 GCA_044867025.1 Pyrinomonadaceae bacterium
GGGTCAACGTTAGAATTCAAAATCCATAGCAATATCGCATGCTCATCATCGACCCACCCGCTACCGCAGGTGGTACTGACATTTATCCAAGTCCGGCTCCTAGGGTTTTGTACGACGAGCATGGGCCACCAATTTCGCAACTGCACAACTCGCAATCCTCGAACGCACACTATCGGCACGGCTGGTCAAAATCACCGGCACTTTCGCGCCGAGGACCATGCCCGCGCTGTCGGCGTTTGCAAGAAAGCTCAATTGCTTCGCGAGAATGTTGCCCGCCTCCAAATCCGGCGCCAACAGAATGTCGGGGTCGCCCGCAACGGCAGACCTGATGCCTTTCGTCTCAGCGGCCTGCGTGCTGATGGCGTTATCAAACGCCAGTGGACCATCGAGGATAGCTCCCGTGATCTGTCCGCGCTCAGCCATTTTGCAGAGCGCAGCGGCATCGATCGTCGCCGGCATTTTTGAAGTGACTGTCTCGACCGCCGCGAGGATTGCGACCTTGGGTCTCGTCAGGCCGAGTGCGTGAGCAAGATCGATCGCGTTCTGACAGATGTCGACTTTATCTTCGAGCGTGGGCGCAATGTTGATTGCAGCGTCGGTAACGATCAGCACTTTGTGATAAGTCGGCACATCCATGATGAACACATGACTGATGCGACGACCGGTTCGCAATCCGCCTTCGCGCGAGACAATCGCCGACATCAGCTCGTCTGTGTGCAGACTGCCTTTCATCAGGATCTCCGCTTTGCCTTCCCTGATAAGCTCCACGGCTTTTGCAGCCGAAGCGTGGCTATGCGGTACGTCCACGATCGGCAGATCGCCGAGATCGATCTGCGAGGCTTCTGCGACCTCCGCGATTTTGTCAGCTGGTCCAACCAGCAGTGGCGCAATCAGGCCCTTCTGCGCCGCCTCGACTGCGCCACCCAGAGCCGTTGCTTCACACGGATGGGCCACTGCGGTTGGAACCGGCGCGAGGCCTTCGCAACGCGCCAGTAATCGTTCGTATTTTCCTGTTCCAGTTGCTGCTTGCATTCTATTTCTCCCGAACTGCTGATCCTGTTTCTTTCAAAAGCAGCGTCAGCACAATCGCCAGCGCTACTCCAAAAAGTAGGGGAGTAAAGGTGGACTGAAAGTGCGCCAGCTCCATCCGCGGCGCACCTTTCGACGCGCTCTGCAGGATCCAACCGAACACCGGACCCAGCAGCGCGCTAAAAGTGAAATTTATAAAATTGACGACACCAGTAGCTGTGCCGCCGAACTGTGGTGGGTTAACTTCCTTGATAACTGTATAAGGCAACATCGCCGCACCAGATGCGATGCCGGTGAGCAGGCCTAACACGTACGGCGGAAAGACCCCAGGTATGCCGTAGAGGATCCATGCGAGACACCCCAACAGGACAATCGCGGCGCCGGCGATCACGGGTTTACGACGGCCGATTCGATCCGAGAGAAGACCAAGCAGCGGGCAGCCGATGATCCAACCGAAAGGTATGGTGGCAGATCGCATCACTGCCTCACCGTAATCGACGCCATGCGCTTCCTGGAGAAAGCGTACGCCCCAGATCATGTCGAAGATCGTGGTTGGTATGAACATTAATCCGGAAATCAAACCGCATAAGATCGACTGCGGATTCTTGAAGACAGTCGCAAATGCTCGCACAACTGTTTTGAGACCTTCTCCGGGTAGTGATGAACTCTCACTCGGGATCAGGAAAAACAGCGCTATCCCGACTAACAAGCCGATGACGCCCATACCGATCCAGAAGTGGTTCCAGGCCACTCCACCGCCAATGAGTGGTCCAACAACAAACTGACCCGCCGAACCGCCTGCCATACCAAACATCTGTGTGGCGCCGATCAGCGTTGCTGCTTTGGAAGGTGCGAAGTTTTTTGTAGCGATGTAGATGGCGCCGACGAGAGCAAACACGCCACCGGCGCCCTGCAAAAATCTACCGGCGCTGGCAACCGTCGAATTGCCGGTTGCGAACAGCAACGCACCGATGCCGACGACCGCCGCCGCTCCGGGCAGTAGCCGTCTTGGTCCAATGCGGTCCATCGCTGCACCGGCGATCAGGCTGAATGGTGAGTATCCGTAATAGAAGAGACCGACAATCGAAGCGACACCGAGCGGCGTCAGGCCGAAAGCGTTGCTCAATTCCGGCATCATCACCGCCGGCGCCGAGCGCAACGCGTACTGGTAAAAGTAATAGACCGCCGTCAGCACCCACGCAACAACCGCCATGCGGACACCCGCGCGTGTTTGAGACGCACTGACCTGTGCAACTGCTTGCGCCATAGTTGACCTAACGCCGAAGGCGTTGGCTAATTTCAGCCCAGGGTTGGAGCGCCAGCGACAACCCTGGGGAGAAATAAAAAAATGAATTCAACGCTGAAAGCGTTAGGCCTGTGCAACGCTAACCCTTTCAGGGTTCAACCAATATTGGTAATCGTTTCCCAGGGTTGTCGCTGACGCTCCAACCCTGGGCTGGAATTAGCGAACGCCTTCGGCGTTATCGAAACCGAAGCTGAATTAGCGAACACATTCGGCGTTATCGAAATCCGAGGCTGAATTAGCGAACGCCTTCGGCGTTGGCAAACTTTAATCACTGCCGTCCCGGGTACTTGCTCTTGTCCAAATTCGTGAGCTTGATCGGATCCAGTAATTCTTTAATCTGCGACTCGCTGAGAATCTTCTTCTCGCGGATGATCTCGAGGATGCCTTTGCCGGACTTGTATGCTTCCCCCGCAAGCTCCGTCGCTTTTTCGTACCCCAACACGGGATTGAGCGCCGTGACGATGCCCACCGTCGTCTCCATGTACCGCGAGAGCACACGTTCGTTGACTGTGATTCCGTCAATGCATTTCGTCCGCAACAAGCCGGAAGTGTTGAAGAGCAGCGCCTGCGATTCCATTACCGCGAGACCCGCGAGCGGTTCGTAAGCATTTAGCTGTAACTGCCCGCTATGCGCCGCAAGCGTCACGCTGTAATCATTTCCAATCACGCGAAATGCGACGATGTTTACGACTTCCGGCACGACCGGATTTACCTTTCCCGGCATGATCGACGAGCCAGGCTGAAGTGCGGGCAGGTTGATCTCACTCAAGCCCGCGCGCGGCCCGGAAGTAAGCAGAATCAGATCGTTAGAGATCTTCGACAGCTTGATCGCCAGGCTCTTCAACGCAGACGAGTAGACAACGAAGCCCTGCTGGTCCCACGTCGCAGCCAACATGTCCGTAGCCGGAACAATCGGTTTCCCAGTGAGCCTCGCCAAGTGAAATGCGCATTTCTCGGAATAGCCTTTCGGCACATTGATTCCAGTACCGATCGCGGTTGCACCCATGTTGACCGAGTACAAATACTTCTCCGCATCGCGAAGCAACTTAATTTCGTCTTCTAAGCCGGCAGCGAACGCGTGAAACTCCTGTCCCACAGTCATGGGCACCGCATCCTGCATTTCGGTGCGTCCCATCTTGACGATCTCGATGAACGCATCACCCTTCAAACGAAACGAGGCAACCAGCTTTCGCAGCTCCTCGATCAAGCGATCGTTGCGAAGGAGAAAAGCGACTTTGAGCGCAGTCGGATACGAATCATTGGTCGACTGCGACATGTTGAGATCGTCGTGCGGTTCGAGAAACTGGTATTCGCCCTTCTTGTGCCCAGTCAACTCCAACCCGACGTTGGCGAGCACTTCGTTGGCATTCATGTTGGTCGAGGTGCCGGCGCCGCCCTGGTACCAATCCACCAGGAACTGATCGTGATACTTACCTTCCCGAATGGCTGCGGTCGCTTTTTCGATCGCAGCCAGACGTTCAGGCTTCATCGCACCAACATCTGCATTGGCGCGCGCGGCGGCAAGTTTCACGATCGCCCAAGCCTCGACGAATCCCGGATAGTGATTGATTAGAACTCCCGAGAGCTTGAAGTTTTCGAGCGCCCGCGCCGTTTGCACGCCGTAGTAAGCATCAGCCGGAATCTGCTTTTCACCGAGAAGATCTTTCTCAGTTCGTGTTTGTTGCGCGTCGACTAGCGGAACAATAACGAAGCAGACGATTGTCAAAATACTCAGCAGCTTTTTCATCTTTACTGCTCCAGCACCGGGGTCCAACTCTTGTCAGGGTTGAAGCGGTCGATTGCAGCGGCAAGCTCGAGAGTCTTTGGACCAAGGTCTTTCTGATAGACCACGCCATCGTGACTCACCATGAAGGTTTGCACGCCGGTAACTCTGTACTGTGCGGGAAACGCAATGAGCGCGAACCCGCCGATCATCACGTCCTTAACGACGAAGTCCAACTGGCCAAGCGGCGCTGCTGGTCCCTGTCCTTTCAGAACTCTGAAGAAGTAGCCGTGAAAGGGTTCATTCCGGCTGGAATAGCCCCGCTCGATTGCCGCAGCTACTTTTTCACCGATTGGACCACCCCACGAACCATCTTCGTTTTTCCAGGCCAAACCATCCTGCTTGCCCGGCGTGCTGATGATGCGTTGAGCGTATTGATTGACACCCGCACCCTTCTTTATCAGGGCATACTCATGCTGCGCTTCGACGTAGCCACGGCAGATCTGAATCGCATTCAGCTCATTGCTTCCAACTCGCCGGTAAAGAATTTCGGTGCGACCTGCGTTGCTATCAAAAGACCAGCCTCCAGGTCCCTTTACAAGCGGAATGGGAAACGGCCAGTCGTCTTCACCGATCGCCAAAAATGCACGACGTGCATTTTTCGGTTGCACTGTTACATGGTTTTTGACGCGAGCCTCGTCTGCAAATTTCTTCGCCACTTCGCGATCTCGCGCCGGTTCGCCGGTGTGAGTGATGTCGTAGCTTTCTGGTCCAAGGATATGGAGCAGTGCTGTTTCATCAAACTTATCGGCCGCCTCGATGAGTGCATTGATCGCTTCTTCCGTCGTCGGGAAGGTTTTGGCTTTCGTCGTCACCGTCGTCTGCGCGGCCGCGACCGACGCAAAAACCAGCAGTAACAGCACCCAAAAAGTCACATCTACAGGTTTGTTTGTTCGTTTCATGACTCGTTACCTCCTTCGGCCACCACCACCACCGCGACCGCCGCCGCCACCGCCGCGACTACCACCGCCGCCGCCACGACTTCCACCACCACCACCCCAGCTTCCGCCGCCGCGACTACCTCCTCCGAAACCTCCCATGCTCGACGAACCGCGGCTGCTGCTGGCGCGCGCGCCTGCTCCGCTACTGCCGTAGTCACGTCCGAAACCACCACCGCCTCGTGAACCGCCGGAGACGCTGCGATTGCCTACGCGGTCACCGCTGGCGCCGCCACCAATACTCGATCGATCGCTCACTCCACCACGGTTGGAAGCGCCCCCGCGATCGCCAATGCCACTGCTTCGATCACCGACGCCACCACGATTGCTACGATCGCCCGCGCCGCCACGATCGCCGACACCGCCACGATCACCAACACCACCCCGATCGCCAACACCGCCTCGGTCGCCAACACCTCCGCGATCACCGACGCCACCGCGATTGCCACGGTCGCCGACCCCACCGCGATCGCCGATGCCACCACGATCACCCGCACGGTCGTTGCTCCGAAGATTGCCGCCTTGTCGACCGATATCTCGTTGCGCGGCGCGTTGGCGATTCTGTAAGGAATCACCTCGGGCGGATCCTCCGAACCTGTCCGCAGTTCGACGGTCTCCGTATGGAGCACCACCACGATGTGACGGATTGTGCTGCCACTTATTACCGCCCCGATTTCCACTGCCAATGTTGTTCACGCGATTGCCGCCGCTGATGTTCGTGTTGCGGTTGAAGTTGTTATTCATGTTGATGTCGACGTCACCGCCGCCCCAGCCGCAACCCCAACCCCAGCCGCCACCCCAGGCAGCACCCATGGCCAAGCCAACGCCGAACGAGATCGCACTGGCAGCGATCACAGCTCCCGTTGAGGGTGGGTAGTAGATAGGCGGATACGGATAAACAGGTGCTCCATAAACAACCGTGGGGTTGTAAGAAGGCACGTAAACCACTTGCGGATCCGCCTGTTCGATAACAATCACTTCCTTGCTTTCGATGACCTGCGTTTGCACCTTCTGCTGTTGATTTGACTTCAGCGCTCCCGTGTCTTGCGCCTTGTCCCGCATACGTTGGATCGCAGCCATCACATCTTTCTGTTGGGCCAGAAAGGCGTTGCCCAGATCCGTGGTCCACTGAATGTCGTCAGACAAACGCTTTACCACATCCGGCAAAGCCGCCATCGCCTGAATGCTCGGATCCCACGGCTGCTTCTTGACCGCGTCAGCTAATTTCTTCTGGTCTTTGCCGAGATCAGGATTTTTTTCCAACCACTGTTGCAATTGAATGATCTCGAGCGGGTATGTGGACGCCACCAGCGTCTGGCTGAGCAAGTTGTCGGGATAGAGTGCAATCGGCGCCACGAGCGAATCGAGCTGCTCCGGCGGAATTGTGACTGCCGTATCGTCGGCATGTCGCACCGGGGTTACGGCCGACAACGCATTCCCCGGCAAGATCAGCAATGCCGTAGTCAACGCGATTAGACAACGAGTTAGTTTTTGCGAACGGTTAGTACGCAACGTTTTGAGTTTCATGGCAAGACCTCCAGTTCTTGACCGGTTCGACAGTTAGTTGGGCCAACTAATTGGTCAGCCGCGAAGACTGCGACTTGAGTTGGGTGGCCTCCCAACTGCGGACCTTTCGTCTCGCTTCGTCAAAGATTCTTTCGTAGTTTTTCTTGCGGACCTTTTCACTGGCCTCCGGGCTCAGCAGCTTCCAGAACGGCTCGTACTGGTTGTAGACCTTGAGATATTTTTCCTGGTTGGATGGGGCGACTTCGTCTGTGCCAAAGAGAAAACGCTCCGGATGACGATTCACCAGGGCCGCAGCGTTTTTAGTAGATTCCGGTGTCGCTACGACGTACTTCGCAACTTCGTCCCACGATATATCGAAATGGACATTCTTCAGTTGCGGGTCGTTGATGATTTCCTCGACGATAGCCGCCTGGTCTTTAATGGGACGAATGATCCGCCCGACACCGATATGCGCCCAGATAAACGTCGTATTGGGATGGCGCCGGAACAGCGCCTTCATTTGGGCCGCATAAGCAGGTTCGGCGCCGGGCTTTGCAAATGGGACGTCGACGTCGTTATGAATCAGGACCACCAAACCAACCTCAGTCGCAAAATCGATCAGGCGATCGAGAGCCTGGTCCTGAAGACTCGCAACCTCACCTGCGATTTTTGCTGACACAAACTCTTTATGAATGCTGAATTCACCAATGCCGGTGAAGACACCCGGAAAAGCCGTAAGCACGCGGCGAATGTGATCCGCGGCATACATGTCGGTCGGATTGAAGCCGGTGATCATCGGATCGAAGCGTGCCTGCTCTTCCTTTGAAAGAGACTTGTACGCGGTTGCGATCCATGCGTCGGTAAACGAGTAGTAATAAAGCGGCGCGTCAGAGTTCAGGTAATAAGTTGGACCACGATTCTCGTCTACGCGATAGGACCACTGCTGTTGTAGCGGGATGCCAAACACCGCGACTCGCCCGGCCTTGTTTCCCATCACTTTCAGAAAGTCGTGAATGTCGATGCCTTCCTGGATGTAGTTGGTCAGGTGGAAGTGAGAGTCGTTGAAGAGATAATCCGTTTGTGCACGGGCTGTACTCGATAAAAAGAGCAGAACACAAAGGCACAAAGGCGCAAAGAGGTCAATATATCTTTTGTGTGCTTTTATGTTCATAACCTCAAAACGCGAGTTCCATGCTCGAGTGAAACACCCATCCCCTGCCTCCGATCGGGTACGGAACGGACGTGTAACCAACCGGCGACTTGTAGAGGTAAAGAGCCTCGTTATTCCAACGGACCACCTTGTTCTTGAACGGGAAGAAATTTGCACCAACACGGAAATCACGTGGCTGCCCAAACTGACCAAAGATTTTTGAAAAGCCCATATAAGCCTGCAGAGTTTTGGGCACGACCATCGCCGATCCCTGTATCTGGAAGGAGTGATCGAATAACCTCGAAGGAACTCGCTGAAGAGTCTCAGGTGTAACGGTGTTCAGGAATTTGAAATCGTCCAACCAACGCCAGAAATACTCACCTTCAAGTGAAAACCCGCGATACTTAAATGCACCATCGATAGTCGTCATGCGATATCTCGCATCCGTGATCGTGACTCCTGGTGCGAACAGATCAGGAGTGAAAATCACACTTCCATCCGACAGCCGCAGTTGAGTGTTTTCAAATTGCTCGGAGTCTGGTTGACTTTCTTTATTCTCGTTACTCCGACTGAAGTGAACTGCGAGGCGAGTGGAAAACTTGTCGTGGTGTTCGAAGTCACCCCATCCCTGCCCGTTGAAGCCTTTTTCGAAATCACCGGTCGGAAACCAAATCAGCGCGGTCGACAAAGTATTGAAGCCGTTGTCCAGCCGCGATGCGGGCACGCCAAGCGTGCTCATGTTGTTGCCCACCATGGCCTGATACTTCAGTCTGTCCGTTATGCTCCCAGTGGCCCAAAGTCCAGACGTGTAAGAAGGCCGCATGAATTCATCTGCGATGTGGCGGCTATCGACGTTCAACCAAAACGGAAAATTGCCTTCGACACTGCGTGTGCCAGGCAAGGATCTGATTCCACCACCTAGCGTCAAGTATTTGTTGAAGGTGTATTGGAGGTTTCCGGCGAGCACGACTTGCGCGCCCTGTCCCTGATTGGCGTTAGAAGTCCAGGCATAGAGGAAGTAGCGAAACTTCGGATCGAGCATCCAACCAAGAAACTTGATCTGAAGCTTCAAGAGCTGAACATCCTGACGCTCTTGAACATTCTTTGTATTACCGAATGCGTCTGTGAAAGTTGAATCGAGACCGAGTTGATTAAGATATCTGACGTAGGTGTAAATGCTGACGTTCATGTCGCCATACTCGGTATTGACCACTTTGAAACCGAGATTTGGCGTGTAACGACCGTCAAATTTGTTGTCATCGTCATCTTGAGGCGGCGTTTCTACAGCAGGAGCAGGTGAGTCTGTGCTCTCTGGAGTTGCCGGCTCGACAGGCGTCGATGCAGCAACGGGCATCACTGCCGCTTCATTGATTTGAGGCGCCGCTTGGGCAGCTTCGAGTTTCTCCACTCTTTCCTGAAGGCTTTTGATCAGTTTGAGGAGTTCGGCACGTTCGTCAGCTTTAAGTGGTTTATCCCCGGCAGGTGCAGACGGCGCAGGCGTATTCTCAGCTTGTCCGAAACAGAGCACGTTCACGAGTAACAGCAGCAAAGCGGCGCGCAGCGCGATTCTGTAACGCCGCCTTGCTCTACACATTTGCGAAAGAGTTAAGACCATTGACGGTTCCCTGCGATGTCGTCACTCTGAAGTCTTCAAACCAACCGACCGTGGTGAGAAAAGGTTGAAATCGAGCTTGTTCGCCACATACTCGATCACCTTCTGTGCCTTCACGCTGTTGCCTGCTTCGTCGAGTGGCGGAGCGAAGACAGCGATCGCCCCTTTGCCGGGTACGATTGCGACGATGCCACCGCCCACGCCACTCTTTGCCGGGAGTCCGACGTGCCAAGCCCACCCTCCTGAGCCGTCATACAATCCCGCCATGATCATGGTGGAAAGGATGTGCGGCACATTTTCAGGCTTGATCACCTGTTCGCCCGTCGTTGGGTTCTTGCCGTTGTTCGCGAGTGTGGCGCCCATCCGTGCGAGCTGGGCCACGTTCACGCCGACGGAACATTGCTTCGTGTAAACATCGACTGACTCAAATGGATCGGCATAAATGCGATCGTATTTCGCAAGCAACATCGAGAGGGCTTTGTTGCCTGTGTTGGTCGCAGCCTCAGATTTGTAGACTTCGTCGATGAGCTTGAGCTTCTCGCCCGCGACGCGACTGTAAAAGTCGAGGATCTTGTTCCACTTCTCATCCGCGGTCTTGCCGGAAATCAAACTCACCGTCGAAATCGCGCCGGCATTCACGTAAGGGTTTCCCGTGTGCGTGGGCATGTCGGCCACGGCAAACACCGAGTTGAATGCGCGACCGGTCGGTTCGTTGCCGACCTTTTCGAACACTTTTTGTGGTCCAAGCTCTTCCATGGCCAGAGCCTGCGAGAAAACCTTCGAGATCGACTGGATGGAAAAGGAGTACTTGATGTCGCCCATCGTCAACTCCTGGTTGTCGACGGTAACGATCGCGATTCCGAAGAGTTTTGAATCGACCTGGGCCAGGTAAGGAATGTAATCGGCGTTCTTACCGCCTGTGTCGTTCTTGAATTTCTCGTATGCTTCACGTACGGCTGCTTCGACTTGTGCCCTGCCGGGTGCGACTGGACTAGTCTTTTGGCCCAGGGCTGACAACGGCGCCATGGCGAACGTCATCACCATAAAAACTGCGACGAGCATTCTTGTTTGCATCCTCTGTCTCAACATAGACTCTTTCTCCTCTTCGTGGACCACATGGTCCTACTACGCAAACATCAAAATGAGAATATCTTCGAAAAGTTGTACCTAAAGGAAAACTGGATGCGAAAATCGTCGGACTTGAAGCCGTCGAGGAAGTTTTCGCGTCGTCCCCACTGAAACTCGCCGCCGACCATCGCGTTCTCCGTTGGATAAAAGAGCAGGTTGCCGAGACCGTAATGACCGCGGTGGTATGCATTCGCCGCCTGGCCATTTGAGTTGTCGATATCCATAAACGAATATCCGATGGCGGTGCTGAAGCGTTTGTTCCAGTTGTGATCCAGGAAAGCAACCATGCTCCACATCGGCAGAGCAACGCCTGTGATTGGCCGGCGTGGATCGCCTCCGGGAGTGAGTTCGATACCGATGTCGACCGGTGCGTCGTTCATGTAGTTCTGAATTCCCTGGCCAAACACAAACGCGAACCGGCCCGTGTCGTTCGGTGTGAACTTGACGTTCGACGTGAAGTTCAGACCGGCCCCGGTTTCGGTGCCGTCGAGATCGACGTTGTCATCAATGGTGTCGACCCACTTGATCCGTCTGATCATTCCCGCCACCTGGAAATAACCCCAGTCTCTCGTGAAGCGAACGTTTCCTGAGAAATCGGGAAGATCAAACTTGGGCCTGATACCCTGCAACTCGATGCGATCTTGAAACACTCCCTGATCGCCGCTCGCGCCGGGACGCTCGACAGCAAGCGTCACCGAGTTGCGGCCTTTCAAAGGCATCCAGCGAAACTGCAAGTTCCGGAAGAAGACCATTCCGTTTGGTCCCCAGTACTCGAGTGAGTTTGGAAACACGTCGATGTCCATGAACGGACTCCACGTCTGGCCCGCGCCGAACTGGCCCAACTCGCCGTAAGCGTGACGCAGACGGAAAGTCGTTTGACCCGCGTCGACACCGGTACCGAACAGTTCGAACTCAAACTGTGTCTTCAACTCACCGTATTTGGTTGGTGTCGTCGACTTGACGCCGAGGCGGCTTTGTCTGACTCCGAAATAGGTCTTTCCATTCGGCGCAAACTCGTTGGGAAACGACGGCAGCTTCGTGGGCCGAATGACGTCGAACCAGTCGGGATGGTTTTGTTTGAACTGGTAGCCGGCGTCGAGCATTGCGAAACCGTAAATCTGGAAGGTGCTCTCGCCCTTCGCGCTGTCCTGTGGTTTTGCGGGCTCCGTCGAAGCTGTCTCCTCCGCAGGTGTTGCTGGTTCGTTATAGGTCGCTTCGACTACTACTGGAGTTGGAGTTTTCTTTCTTGCCTCGATCGCCTCGATTTGCCCTTTTAGTTCTCCGACCGTCTGCTCGAGTTGTTGTAAACGCTTCTTTAATTGTTCGACTTCCGGCGTTTGTGGTGTTGGTTCCGGAGTTTGTGAAAACGTAGAGCTACTTGGGAAAAAGAGTAGAGCTGCGAGGACGAAAGTAAGACGTGTGAACGCGCTCCAGCTCAGTCGATTTTTTTTCATGCGCCCTTCCTCCAATGTTTATCTGGGGCGGAGTTGTAGTTTCGAAAAAAATGTAGTTGAGGGCGGAAACGCTTGTAACTGGCAAAACTTACAGGTGACCTAAACACCGCGCGTCCATACACTCGGAGGCAACTGATGAATCACATTGCGATGAATCACGTTGCCGGGACAGAATCCGACTATGAGTTGACGCAGGCAGTGGGGCGAGGCGCTGTCTCCAGCATGGGAGATCTGTATGAGCGACACAGGCCGCTCGTGTACTCGCTGTGTTTGCGAATGACCGGGAACATGAGCGAGGCCGAAGACTTAACGCAGGAGATCTTCATACAGCTTCTCGGTAAGGTTGGATCGTTTCGAGGTGAGAGCCGGTTTTCGAGTTGGCTATACCGGTTTACAACTAATCATGTGTTGATGCACTTCCGCAGCGCGAAGCGCCGGCGAGAGAGGTTCCCTTACCTGGCAGACGAGATTCCGGCAATACATAGCCATCCGGTTTCATTTGCACCACAGCTCCTGGATCGGATTGCTCTTGATAGAGCTCTTGAGAAACTACCGTCCGGTTCGCGATCGGTCTTTGTGAAGTTTGACGTCGAAGGATATAACCACGAAGAGATCGCCGGGATCTTCGGATGTTCCGTGGGAAATTCGAAGTCGCAGCTTCACAAAGCCCGCCGCAGATTAAGAAAACTGTTGTTTGCCACAAAAAGGCACAAAATTCACAAAAGCGAACTCCGTGCAAAACTGATTTTGTGACTTTTGTGCCTTTTTGCGGCTATTACTAAAGTTTGCGCACACCTAACAACCTGATCGCATCAATTCCATAACTCTCGACATCGATCGATTTGCCGTCAAGCACTTTGATCTTCGCGGCGTAGAGGAGCGCGCCAGTTCCTTCTTCCCTGCCCTTCTCGTTCCGCTTCAGCTCGAGTTGAAGGATTCCGAACGGGTAATCTCTCGAGCGGTTATTGACATAGGCTTCGAGGAAACCCACGGGTCGATCGCCAACTGCGTAAATGCGTCTGCCTTCCGGCGTTTGATGTGAGCGAATCAATTTCAGATCATAGAATCCTACTCGACCCGTAAGAGTGATCTTGCCAATCGACTTACTCTTTTCGAGTCTGCTGAGCAAGGCCTCCGATCCACCTTCAAGCAAAGCGCCCGCCAGGGATCGTGCCTCTTCGTCGCTGGTGTACTGACGCACGTACAGATCGACGTTCACACGCGCGCCGGAGCCGACCATCGCCGGGCCGGCGCCGTGTGGCATATACGCAAGTGCTCCAAACTTTTCACTCTTGGGCTTTTGTTCCTGTGCAGGCGCCGGAATCGATAAGACCAAGGCAACAATTGCTAAGGCACAAAAAGCGATAAAGAATCTTGCTTTCATGTTTCCTCCGTTCAGGCGAGGAACTCCCTAGCCTTTCGCCGGTGGCGGATATTTCTTGAGGAGTTTCGCCATCGCTTTGTTTATGTTTTTTTCGACCTTCGCCGGATCTTTTCCTGAGCCTAGGGTCTTGCTGGCCTCGCCGCGCCAGACCTGTTTTTTGGTGCTGACATCGTACATGTCGAGATTCAGTGATCCGATATTGATTGTTTTACTGGTAGTCGTCGTCGTTGACATACCGCCCCAGCCTCCCCAGCCGCCCCAGCCCCACATGTCACCACCGGTGCTGTAGGAGTTCCACTGTTTCTCCTGGTTGACGGCGGCCTGGTATGTGACGTAGAGGTCAGGATTATCTTCAGTTTTCGACAATCCCTTTAGCGCCAGTTGTGCATCGATGGCGCGTTTGATCTGATCGTCGAGAATCGAATTCGGATACTGGACGTTTGGTATCTGCACCCACTTGTAGGTCTTGTACTTCGAGAAGTCGGTTCCTTGTAAGAAGTTATACCTGATGTCCTGCGCTGATGCCGCGACACACCACGCGAGTAGCAAACCGGCGATCACTGCGATCCGGGCAGTCCTACTGGTTCTTGTCATCTTCACACACCATCCTTCCTGACAAATGCTTGAATGGCGCAAATTTTAGACGTGTCGAAAAGGAACGATAACTGTCACTTTTGACAGGCGAGATTCACACCCGAAGCGTGCCATATGTTTTGGGGAGGTCGTCGAATGATCTGGAATGAAGTAACGCGAAAGTCTGGCCGTACAGCGTTGATTGTTCTCTTTAACTTTCTAATTGCTGTAACCGCGCTGGCGAAGAACGTGGACGATGTTGTCGTACTGAAAAACGGCGATCGGCTGACCGGCGAAATAAAAGGCCTGCAACGCGGTGAACTCAGAATCAAATCTGACTACATGGCCGAAGCTGTCCGTCTCGATTGGACCAAGGTCGAAAGACTGGAAAGCAAATCGACGTTCATGATCTGGCTGGTGGACGGCAAGCTCGTCACCGATGTGATGCGTTTACTGCCGACAAACTCATACGAAGTCCCAAACTTCATCATCGGCTCTTCCGACCAGACCATCAGAGTGCCGCAACTCGACGTAATTCGTATCACTCCTGCCGACAGACGCTTCTGGAAACGACTCGAGGGCTCGATTGATTTCGGTTTCAGCTTCACCAGCGGCAATGACCAGTATCAAACTCAGCTCACCGCAACCACCACCTATCGAACTGGAGATCACTCATTTACCACGTCAATAGATTCAGCCTTCAGCGGACAAACAGAAGGCACCAGTCTTACGCGCAACCAATTCAGCTTCGATTATCGGAAACAGTTGAACGAACGTTGGTACGCCGGAGGACTCGTCGATCTGCTTCGCAGCGACCAGCAGAGTCTGAACCTGCGTACGTCAGTCGGAGGATTGATCGGTCGCAATCTGAAGCAAACAGAACATACGAGACTTTCAGTTTATGGTGGTGTTATAGGCACGCGCGAAAACTATTCAGAGTCGATTGGTACGCCCAGGACCACCAACGCCGATGCGATTACCGGCGCTGATTTCGCCACTTTTCGCTTCAACGCTGTAGATATCCGATCGCGCTTCAGCCTATTTCCGAGTTTGACAACACCGGGACGCATGCGATTACAGGCCACTTCAGATCTCCGGATAAAAATCGTGAAGGACTTCTGGTGGGGTTTCCACGTTTACGAAAACTACGACAGCAGGCCGCCGGTAAGAGCTGACAAGAACGATCTCGGAGTGAGCACTTCGCTCGGCTGGAAATTCTGAAACACCAATGCCCCTGTAACTTTTGCCAGTAGGTCGCCTCTGTGCGGAACGATAGAATTGCAAAAGCCGTTGCACACTTGCCAAGTCAGTTATCTGTCGTCATGGGTGTTGGTCCAGGCGCGTGCTCAAAAAGGCATAAACAAATGAAAATGGAGAACGAATTCAGTCCACGCTCGAGCTTGGATGAGGTCTGGAGGTGCCTGGAAGTTGATGTCGGCGCAGTTTCACACCAGGGCCATGTCAGGGAGAATAACGAAGACAGTTACCTCGTCATGAGATTCGGGCGCTCACTCGAAAATGTAATAACAAATGTCGAGGAGGATTTGCTCGAGCAAAATTACTTCATGAACGGTTACGGCCTCCTGGTGGCCGACGGAATGGGTGGTATGGCCGGCGGTGAAGTGGCCAGTCGGCTGGCTCTCAGCAAGCTGATCGAACTAATCATCGAAACGTCTGACTGGACCCTGGCGCTACAGCGCCACCAGGATGTTGCGATTGTTTTGGAGCGAATGACCGAACGCTTTCTTCAGTTGGATACCATCTTGAGAAAAGAAGCCGACAACGACCATACACTCCAGGGTATGGGCACGACCTTAACGGTTGCAGGAGCGCTGGGCAGCGATTTGATCATCGGGCATGTGGGCGACTCGCGCGCCTATCTCTTGCACGGAGATACCCTCACACAATTGACGACGGACCACACACTTGCCCAAGCGCTTATCGATGCCGGCGTTGCGAATCGCGACGATCCGGCGTCGCGGTCAATGCGCCGTGTGTTAACCGCAGCCGTTGGATCTCTGGGAGAACAGTTCGATCCTCAAGTCCAAAACTTCAAGTTGTCTGCCGGTGACAAACTACTGCTGTGCACGGATGGTCTAACGGAGATGGTTGAGGATGCAACGATTGCGCAGGTCTTGCGTGAAGCAAAATCAGCGCAGATTGCCTGTCAGGACCTCGTTGACCTCTCGCTTGCTGGCGGTGGTACGGACAATGTCACCGTAGTTTTGGCCCACTTTGTATGTTGAAACCTGCACACACTGTAAGAATTGACAGTATTTGCCGCAAATAAGTGCGACTACCATTGCTATAAGTTAAGGAAAGGAGCGACCTATGAGCGTTGCTGGAAACACACTACCGAGAATCATCGTAGTCGCCATCATTCTTGTTTTGACGAGTGCTGGAAGCGTCTTCGCAAGAGTATTGACGACTATCGATCAAGATCAACAAACACAAAGCGTACCTGCCGGAGAGAAGGTCAAAAAATTCAGGGGAATCGTGATCAAACGCGACCCCGATGCGTTCACGATGTCTGACACGATGGGGGGATCTCAAACGGTCGTCATTTTAACGGCCGATACGGAAGTTAAGAGTCACAAAAAAGGCGTATTTCGCGGATCCAAGGAATATGGCGCAAGCTACATTCTTCGTGGACTGCGGCTCGAGGTGGACGGCGTTGGCAGCTCAGACGGCAAGTTAATCGCGGAGAAAATTCGCTTCGATGAACAGGATCTGAGGGCCGCGCAAGCACTCAAAGCAACCGTCGATCCGGTTGAAGCGGAGATGAGGGATAAACTCGCGCAGCAGCAGGCGGAGCAGGAACGACTCGCGGGTCAGCTCGAGGAGAACCGCGCTCTCACGGAAAAAGCACAAGCTTCAGCCGATGCTGCGGCGGACGCCGCGAAGAAAGCACAGCAGACCGCGGACTACGCGAACAATCGCATCAACGGTCTGGATGACTTCGATACCCTCAAGACAATTACTGTCAATTTCACTAGTGGAAGCGCTTCTTTGGGTCCAAAGGCCAAAGCAACGATCGACGAAGCCGCTGCCTGGGTGAAGACTCAGAACACGAAAGGGTGGGTCATGGCGGTAATTGGCTATGCCGACACGACTGGCAGTTCACAACGCAATATCGATCTGAGTGAGCGACGTGCCAACGCTGTGATCTACTACATCGTGAGCAAGTACAAGATGCCACTGAATCGTCTGGTCCAACCGTTCGGTTACGGACAGTTGGAGCCCGCAGCGGAAAACACGACGAAGGCGGGACGCGCCAAGAACCGCCGGGTGGAAATCAGATTGATGGTCAACAAGGGAATTGCGGGAACGGTTGCCGGCAGCAGCGGCAATTAGTCTTGGAGGTGCCAAGCGCGGGGAGAGATGCAGGAGGCGCACTTGACACCTCTTGAGGGCCGGGTCACGGACGACCCGGCCTTTTTCTTTGTGGAGCGCCGAAGGCGCGGAATATGAAAGCCAGGGGCAAGCGCGGAGCGCGTCGCCCCTGGTACACGAATCCGATTCCACCCAGCCCTGAAGAGTCTGTCGGAATAACGCCGAAGGCGTTCGCTAATTTCAGCCCAAGGTTGGAGCATTAGCGACAACCTTGGGTTAGCACATAAAATTAAGTCGAAACGCTGAAAGCGTTCCCCAATTGCCGAACCCTTTCAGGGTTCAAAATACATTTTGATTCGATTACCCAGGGTTCTCGCTACGCTGTTCATTATCATGACATCCTTTACAGTTTGTTTTTTCCCGAGCCGGTTGTAAGCGGCCTTTCTCATT
>JBIOUJ010000049.1:0-7167 GCA_044867025.1 Pyrinomonadaceae bacterium
GGCCGAGCAGGCCCAACGAGTGGCACGCCAGGAGGGCGCCGAGCAGGTGGCTGACGCTCGTCGCTTCAGTGCGTTACGCGGAGATGAATAGTGAATTTTGTAAAAGCGCCAAAGGCGCGGAATATAAAAGCCAGGGGCAAGCGCGAAGCGCGTCGCCCCTGGTTATTCGGTCGGCGCCGTTCAGGCCTGAAGGGCCGGAATATGCGCGGGTATTACGCCCCTTTCAGGGCTGGTGCATTTCCGATTTGTGTACCAGGGGCGACGCGCTTCGCGCTTGCCCCTGGCTTTCATATTCCGCGCCCTTGGCGCTGTATTCAGTGAATAAGGAGAGGTGTTATGGCACACACGCCTGATATGGCTAACTGCGTCGGCGGAGATAACGGCCTGGGTGAATTGCTTCCGCTTAGTCCCTACAGTGCCCTGAGCTATCACTTCGGCATGCTGCTCGGCGTCGACGATTTCGAGACCGAGCAGGCGTATCACCGCGCCAAGCACCGGCTGCACAACGCCTGGCTGCATCGCGAAGGTGTGGTTTGGGGATTCGATGTTGTAGCCAACGACGACGACAAAGAGAAAGGTGAGATTCGTGTCACGTCCGGACTCGCTTTGGATGCCGCCGGCCACGAGCTTCATCTCGAAGCGGACGCGTGTCTCAACGTCGCAAAGTGGCTCGAAAAACATGACAAAGATCCAAACCTCGAAGTCGAGACGACGGACGATGAAAAGAAGATCAAGCGCGCCCACGTCGTGATTCGCTTCAAAGCGTGTTTGACGCGACAAGTGCCGGCATTGATGGAGCCATGCAATAACGCAGGCACCGGCACCGCCTATTCACGAGTCTTCGAAACCGTCGAGATCTTGATGATTCCCGGACCACCGCCGATCAAAGTCCCGCCGTACCACCTGCTTCGCCTGCTCTTCGGTCTCGAAGCTGCTGAGACGGAAGAAGGCGGTGCTGTGAAAGCAAACGATCAGGCAGTAGTCGACGCACTTGCAGCAATCGCGGCTTTAGCCGAAGCGGATCGTCCGCCGGCATTGATGACCGCCTTTCATCGCTTCGCTGCGCTCGACGAAATCGCCCTCACGCCCGCAAAGAGTGAAGACGACGCGCGCGTCCTGCTCTTTCCCGGACGCGACGATGAGCCAGTCGTGTTGGCTGATGTCACCGACCTGACGCTGCAAAAGAAAAACGGCAGTTGGATCCTGACTGGTGGAAACATCGACACTGCGGTGCGTCCGTCTCACGTCGCCACCACGACGATCCAGGATTTACTTTGCGGGCCCGCCTTCGGTGCGGCGGCAGCGGAATCTCCGGGAAATGGTAATGCAGGACCGCAAGTCGATCGAGCGTCTGTGAAGTTTGTGAGTCCGACACAGATCGAATTCCTCGTCGACAAAGACTTGCAGATCACGAGTGTGGAACCTGCCGGCTTTTCAGTCAGCACGTTTGATACCACCAACGGTTGGCAGGTCATCGACGTCCTCAAAGCGGGCTTCGACCCGGCGACGAAGACGGTCAAGATCGCTCTCGGAGCAAAGCTGAGCGGGCGTGTACGGCTAATCGTCTCGGGCACTGGTCCAACACCGTTACTGGGCGACGACCTGGTCCCGCTCGCGGGCGAAATCGGTGGGCCAGCCGGCACCGCGCATGACGGACACGACTTCGTGCACATGCAGGACGCTGAGAGTAACGAAGCAAACAAAGTTGAAGAACTAAAACCGCAACCGGAAACAAAGGCCCGTCGCGGACGAAAGTAAATAAGAAAGGAAGCTGCCATGGCGACCAAAACAGAGGAGCCCCTCGTGCTGGTGAGCAACAGCAACGGCATCGTGATCATTCCTGAGAAGTCACCGTTGAAAAGGCTCAACTACTTCGACGGCAAGTTTCTGCGCGCGAGTGATCTGAAAGACGAGCAGGATTATTTGCGCAATCTAGTCAGGCTGTCGAACCAGGCAGGCGGCTTCGGAGTGGTGCACGGTTTCGACCTCACGCTCGGTGGCGGCGATACGATCGACCTCGGACCGGGACTTGGGATCAACGGCAATGGCCGCGTGTTGTTACTGCCGCAGGCGCTGTCGATCAGCATCCAGGAACTAATCGAAAAGTCACTACAAAAAGCTCAAAAGAAGAGCGCGCAGGATGTGTCTGAGTTTTTCGAGGAGTGTGTGCTCGTGGCGGAGACGCCGCCGATCAACACCACGAATCCCAGCGACCTCTATCTAATCATTATTTGTCCCGCCGAAGCTCTCTGCGGTGAAGAGGACGTGTACGGCAAACTCTGCGAAGAAGCATGTGCGACCAGTAGCGATCGGCCGTTTGCAGTCGAAGGCGTGATCGTGCGTGCGGTTCCACTTGTTCTACAAACACCGTTGCCGCATTCGAAGGCTGTTGCGATTGCGACTAAGAAACACCTGCGTTCGCGTGTTGCATCCGCTTATTTCGAGGATGAGCGACAACAGATAGCGAGCATGATCTCCAAGTTCGGGTTGGCGCAACAGGTTTGGTGTCTGGGAGCTGATGCAGCAAGCGGCGCTTGCCTGCCGATTGGCGTGATCGCGCGCGCCGGCGCCACGACAGTTTTTCTCGACCCGTGGATTGCGCGCCGCGAGCGAATGGACTCGTCGCCGCGCCGGTATTGGCAATGGAGAATGATGATGCGCCCGTGGGACGTTTTTCTCGCGCAGATTCTCCAGTTCCAATGCCAGCTTCGAGATCTCTTTGGCGGAGACTTCACGCCCGAAGGACAGGATCCCTGCGGTGATGCACAGACCGTTATCGGCGAAGCAGCGCAGAAGATTGCCGAAGTGGTCCAAACCTTTAAAGAAGCGAACCTTCAGCTCGACGTGTCGGACCAGGCGGAGATGTTCAGCGTCAAAATGCTCGAACTGGAAAACATGAGCCAAAAACTCACTGCGACCGGAGAGCAGATGATCGTTGTGAAGGGGAACAGGGTGTTGATTCAGGGCGGAATTATCGAACTTCCGAGCGCGGGTTATTTGCCGGTAGCGCCGAATGCGAATGAGACAGTTAACGAACAAGTGCTACGGTTGATGGGCGAGGGAGTTGATCTGCGCTTCTGCGTGGTGCGTCCGGACTTTGTCGCGCATGCGCTGGAAGAAGCACAGCACATGGAGCGGATCTCGCTGATCGAAGGCCTCGAGGATGAGAAGAAAAAACCGAAGGTCGACATTCTGGTGCCCGATGGTGAGGTTGTCGGCGCGACGCAACCAGACACACGAGTGGTCTTTGCGGCCGATGGACCAATGCAGTCAAGGATTACGTCTTTCGGTGAAACACAGAATCCCAAAACCGTTCCCTTGCCGCCGGTTCCTTTCAAGGGCGCAGCGCGCGCTGAAAAGCTGACGTCCGGTGGCACTGCTGTTTACCTGGGTTGCGCGTCAGTGTTTCCTGCTACTCCGCTTTCAAAGGGCCTCGATGTGGCTGCCTGGAACCAGCTTGCAACTATCACCGGTGTTAATACCGGTACTCAGCCGCAGCTTGGGCTTTGGATGACGCTGCGCTCCGACAAAGACCTAGCGCTTCTCAAGCCCGGTGAGGTCAGTAACGTTGACTCGGAACTAGTGATTGGTTTCGTCGACAGACCCGGTTTCATCAGAACAGAATTTCGCGCTGAGCTTAGCGGACTGTTTACAGCTCAAACTCCGATAGCGCCCTTTACGGTCTCCGGAACACTTGCAGGGAAGTACTCGATCGAGGGAATGAGTTTTACGCCCAGGACTTTAAATCAGAACTTCTCATTATCTCTCGGGCAACCAACTCCGACGACGATCAAAATCGTCCTGGGACTTCAAGGTAAGTTTGGGTTTGAAGTCGAAGCAGACTGGAGTAATCCCGCTCAAGTAAAGACCAATGTCAGAACCACTATCACACCACAGCCCGGGGGAATTCCAAAGTTCGAGATGTCGCTCCCGCTGGCTCTAGATAAGGACCCGAACATCTTTTCATCCTCGAATGGGAATCACGTGGGAGCAATGGCGGCTCTTACGATTGTGGGTGCAGCTCTTAAAGAACAGGGATTTGTAGCCGAAAAGACGAAGGTCTTATTTCCGCCGCCTCCCGCCGCGGCGACGGCACAGGCAATCCGCGCCACACGTGACTGGGTCCTCTTCCATCGGCGCCGTACCAAGCAATGCGAGGTTGTCGCTGCGACGCGTACGTATCAAGTTTATGAAGCGCTAGTGCCGGCTGGTTCAGTTGATAATCCGGTCCCGCCGGCTACACCCACAGTAGCGGAGATCCTCGCGGTGACAGCCGAAGAGCTCAAGCCGTTTGTCCCGATCGGAACTGTTTCATTTAACGCAGGGGCTTCGACGCCGCTTGGCGATCTCGCGGCACTCAAGGCTGCATGGAAAAAAGCTCCCGGCGCCTCGATCCTTTGGGCCGGGATTGCCAGTCGCGGCGACGCGAAGAACGATGGCGATGCGCTCGCGCAGGCCAGGCTCACAGCGTTGGAATCACAGTTGGACCAGGTTGACCCGAACGCCAGGGCCGATGTGTTGCCGCTTGTTCCGCCGCCGCTGGAGTCAAGTGCAAATGACGGCATCATCGTGTTCGTAGTCGGCGTCAGGAAGACGTACTACGCGTACGCCAGCATCCTCGGCGCTATCGGAGGTAAGAACCTCTAATGCGCTCTCATTCACACCGGGCTTTAGCCCGGTGATAGACGAGAGGCAGCGATGGAAACCGTTTAAACGGTTTCTGAAGAATGTGAAGTGACTTGGCACCGGGCTAAAGCCCGGTGTGAATGAGACAAAGTCTGAGGCAAGCAATGCGCGCAGTGTGGTCGTTCTGGACCAAGCCATTCGAGGCTCACGATCACAGAAGGTGGTTGAGTCACCGGCAGTATCTGCTTTCGTGGATCTTGTCGTTCGGAAGCATCAGCAAACACTATCCGCAAACCGCATTGTTTACTGATGACGACGGCGCGCGTCTTTTGATCGATCAGTTGCAGTTGCCCTTTGTGGAGGTTTCCACTGAATTAAATAAACTGGCGCATCACGATCCGGGGTTTTGGACCATGGGTAAGCTCTACACGTATCGCGTCCAAAAAGAGCCGTTTATTCATTTCGATAACGACCTTTTTCTTTTCAAGCCATTGCCGGAAGAACTCGCATCGGCGCCTGTGCTCGCACAGAATCCGGAACCTGAATGTATTTACAAGCCCGAATCGCTGGAAGCCTCACTCAGCGAAGCAGGTTCCATTTGGTTGCCGGCAGAATGGGTTTGGTATCGAGTAGCCGGGTCCAGAACAGGCGGCGACTGCGCCGGGATATTCGGCGGGAATCGCGTCGACTTCATAAAACATTTCTCAGAGCAGGCGATCAAGCTGGTCGAGCACCCAGACAATCAACGGGGATGGGAGTCGCTCGAGAAATTCGTACCGATGATTTGGGTCGAGCAGTATTTACTCCCAGCCTGCGTTGATTACCATCGACAGCAAGCTTCTTCACCTTTTCACGACATCGAGATTCGCTACCTTTTTGACTCCATGTCTCATGCGTTTCAGTCGGACCGCGCGGAACAACTGGGTTTCACACATTGTTTGGGTGATGCAAAGCTCAACAAGGAACTCGCCGCGCGGATAGAGGCGAGAGTGAAACGTGATTATCCGGAGCATTACGAGCGTTGTTTGGATGAAACGCCGAAGGCGTTCGCTAATTTCAGCCCAGGGTTCAAGCACAGCTATTCATTATCATGACATCCTTTACACATCGTTATCATGCCAGCGGGCCTTTCATTCTCCCCAAGCTTTAGCTTGGGGGACACCGCTCCAAAATCGGGAAAACCATTTAAATGGTTTTCAAGAGTAGGAGACAGCGAGGACCCCCAAGCTAAAGCTTGGGGAGAATGAGAAAGGCCGCTTACAACCGGCTCGGGAAAAAACAAACTTGTAAAGGATGTCGTGATAATGAACAGCGTAGCGAGAACCTTGGGTAATCGAATCAAAATGTATTTTGAACCCTGAAAGGGTTCGGCAATTGGTGAACGCTTTCAGCGTTTCGACTTATTTTATTTGCTAACCCAGGGTTGTCGCTGCGCTCCAACCCTTGGGCTGAAATTAGCGAACGCCTTCGGCGTTAGCCTCGAACCCGGAGCCCTTGGGTAAAAAGGTAATGGCTGCGCCTTCGGCGACACTGAAGAATATTTATGCGCGCCGTTTGGTCATTCTGGACAAAGCCATTTCTGGCCCACTATCACTCGATGTGGCGCAGTCAGGCTCATCATCTGTTTTCCTGGGTCTTGTCACTCGAGACAGTGCGCAGACACTTTCCGCGCACGGCCGTGTTCACTGACGATGAAGGCGCTCGCTTGTTGATCGATCAGCTTGGATTGGAGTTTGACGAAGTATCGACAGAGTTGAATGCGTTGGACCAACACGATGCCGATTGGTGGGCTCTCGGCAAGGTGTGGACTTACCGGGCGCAATCCGAACCGTTTATACATTTCGATAGCGATGTCTTTCTTTGGAATGCGCTGCCTGACTTGCTGACCTCGGCTTCAGTGATTGCGCAGAATCCCGATGTCTTTGTTCCCGGGTTTTCTTATTACGAACCGGAAGTGCTGGAGCGGACCGTGAGCAAGGGCGGACAGATCTGGTTGCCGGTGGAATGGGTTTGGTATCGCTCGGTTGGAGCTCAACAGCGCGGCGTGTCGTGTGGGATCTTCGGCGGTAATCGATTGGACTTCATTCAGCACTACAGTGATCAGGCAATCAAGTTGATCGAGCATCCGGCGAACCAGGCCGGTTGGCCGCTGATGAACGACAAGTTCAACCACAATATTCTGTTTGAGCAGTATTTGTTGGCGGCGTGTATCGAGTATCACCAGCGACAGCGTCACTCACGGTTTCGCGACATTGAGATCAGGTATGTGTTCGAGTCGATCGATGAGGCGTTCGACCCGCATCGCGCGGAGCAAATTGGCTACACGCATTTGCTCGCCGGCGCGAAAGGAAATCCGGAGGTCGCCGCGCGCCTGGAGCAACGTGTGAAGCGCGATTATCCGGCGCACTATGAACGCTGCTTGGCGGCGTCGCGTCATGCGGTGGACGCAATTGACTGTCGCTGTAAGACAGGCTGTCCACCATGTGCGTGTACTTAGACCGCGTCCGTACCTGTGCCTCGTACTTGGATCGGGTCAGTACC
>JBIOUJ010000050.1:0-3316 GCA_044867025.1 Pyrinomonadaceae bacterium
AAGCAACGGAAAACCGTTGGAAACGGTTTGTATCGATGCCTCGCGCCTGTCACCGGGCTAAAGCCCGGTGTGAATGAGACGACTTTTGAGGTAAGGCCATTAACCGAATGCTTTCTGTGGGCACAGAAGGCGGGACGCGAACTCTATAGAAAACTCTGTAGATCCCTGAGAATCGTTTGCAGAATTGATGGCTCACTTTTTTGAAGATAGAAGTGACCGCCGGGAAACATCCGCAACTTAAACGCTGCTGACGTCTCATCACGCCACGTATCAAGACGCTCCTGCTTCACTTCGAAATCTTCCAGGCCACCAGACGCCGAGATCGGACAATCAAGCGGCTCCTCAGGGACGTAACTGTATGTCTCACACAATTTGAAGTCCGCGCGAATTGTCGGCAGCATCAAGCGAATCAACTCGGTATTTTCGAGAACTTCCTTCGGCGCGCCGCCGTAACGTTCCAACTCGGCAACCAACTGAGCTTCCGGCAACTCCGAAAACTTAACGTCCCAATCACGCTCGCGTGGTCCACCGCGTCCACTCACGAAAAGGTGAACAGGCAAACTCTTTTTTTGTCTTCGCAAGCGTCTGGTTACTTCGAACGCTATGAGCGCACCCATGCTGTGGCCGAAGAACGCGTAAGGTTTAGTCAAAGCAGGAGTTAGTCCTTCCATCAGAGCTGGAAGCAACGCGTCGATGTTCGTCAAAGGTTCTTCCGTCAGGCGCACACCGCGACCGGGAAATTGGACAGCAACCACCTCGATACCTGGCGGAAGATGTTTGTCCCAGGTGCGATATGCATGAGCGCCACCGCCGGCGTAATGAAAACAAATCAGGCGCAGTCTCGCCGTTGGTCGAGGCGCAGGAATCACGAGCCAGGGATTTGTTCTTTGCGAGCTAACAGAATGTTGGACCATCATGAAGAGGCCAATTCATGCACTGAAATGATTCATAACACCGAACATCGCGCGGGCTACCGCCCTTTCGAATCTGTGAGAGTGATTCGACTTGCTCGATTTCAGTGCAGCGGAAAAGACGTCAATGAGTCAGGGAAGCTAATTGATCGTCCGGGTTATCGTCAGCAAACACTCATCGATAATCGGATTAAACTCATCTGGGCATGTTCAATTGCGGATTCGCGCGTCGGGAGTTTTCGGGATACGCGTCAAAATCGCGCGCCAATATAGGGAAGCAAAACGTTAATGTCAAGGAAGGTTAATTTGTGATCGCATGTTTCTCTAAAGGTCGCGCGCGTCGCATCGTGATTACAAGAAAGTTGCAAGAAAGACAGGCTGAGTGAACCGTGATCTCATACCGAAAATGTCGTTCTCAAACAATTTCGATTGTTGGACCATGTAAAATTAAGAATGTTGGACCATCGGAATTTGAACATAGCAGACGACTTACAAACTAATTTCATTTTTCATTTGATCTATTTCACTTCACGCTCTATTCTTGTCAGCCCTCCCGACGTCAGAAGTTACATTCCCGACGATTCAGAGGTACTCATTTCTTAAAGTCAGAGGTACTCAATTCTTAAAGGATGCACTATGAACAACCTCATTAGAGATATAATTGTAGTCGGCGGAGGCACCGCCGGCTGGATGACGGCTTCCTACCTCAAGAAGGCACTACCGAACATTGACATCACGGTGATCGAAGCTGCAGCCATCCCGAGAATCGGCGTTGGCGAAGCGACAGTGCCGAATTTACAACCCGTCTTTTTCGATTTTCTCGGCATCCCCGAAGAGGAATGGATGCGTTGCTGCAATGCCGCATTCAAGGGCGCCGTCAAGTTCATCAACTGGAAGACAGATCCCGCGACCAACGGTCGAGATCACTTTTATCATCCATTCGGTCTGATTCCTCAGTGTGACGACATACCGCTCACTCATTACTGGTCCTTCAACCGAAAAGCGGGAAACCACATGCCGCCGGTGGACTATTCGTGCTTCGTAGAACCGCCGTTACTCGACGAAAAGCGTTCCCCTAAAACAATGGACGGCACGCGAGTGACGCGATACGCATGGCACTTCGATGCGCAGTTGGTAGCAAATTATTTGAGAGACTTAGCGATCAGTTGGGGAGTCAAGCATGTTGTCGACGAAATCGAAGGTACCACACACAACGAACAAGGGTATCTCGCGTCGGTCAACACTAAAAGCGGTTCGGTCTACAAGGCCGACTTGTTTGTCGATTGTTCCGGTTTCAGAGGATTACTCATCAACAAGGCGATGGATGAGCCGTTCCTCGACATGAGCGATCACCTGCTCTGTGATAGCGCTGTCGCGACCGCAGTCCCTAACGACGATAAGCGGCACGGAATTGAGCCCTACACGTCGGCGATAGCAATGAAAAACGGCTGGACCTGGAAGATCCCGATGCTCACGAGGTTCGGCACCGGATATGTCTACTCGAGCAAATTCACCACAAAGGACAAAGCCACAGAGGAATTCCTGCGGCTATGGAACCTTGACGAGTCCACGCCACTGAATCAGATCAGGTTCAGGGTTGGTCGAAATCGTCGGGCCTGGGTTAAGAACTGCGTCAGCATAGGATTGGCCTCATGCTTCCTCGAGCCACTCGAATCAACCGGAATCTACTTCATCTATGCAGCCATCCATCAACTCGTGCGTCACTTCCCCGATCGGACTTTCTCGCAAGGGTTGATCGACGGTTTCAACAATGAGATCGCGGGAATGTTTGACGACTCGAGAGACTTCATCCAGGTGCACTACCTATCAACTCCCAGAGAAGACACGGCTTTCTGGCGAGCGAACAAACACGATCTGGTGTTGTCTGACAACGTGAAGGAGAAACTCGAAGCGTATGACGCGGGTCTGCCGATAAACCCGCCTTACGTTGATGAAGACACCTACTACAAGCGTTTCGAGGTCGAGTTCAAAAACTATTGGACCAACGGAAGTTACTACTGCATTCTGGCTGGTCTTGGACGAGAGCCGAAACGTACGCTGCCGATGTTGTCGTACAGACCCGGCAACTTTGCGCAAGCAGATCGACTATTCCAGAAAGTTCAGGCGAGAGCGGCCGATCTCAGAGCAAAGATGCCGAGTAATTACGACTTTCTCTGTCGCCTGCATGGAAATGGCGAGCTTTCGCGCACTGCCGATGTTTCTGGTTGATAACGTGCGCCTCTGCCTTGCACAAAAAGTAGAAACGGAGCGCCAAAGGCGCGGAATATGAAAGCCAGGGGCAAGCGCGAAGCGAAGCGTAGCGCGTCGCCCCTGGGAAGAGAAAACAATCTGGTCCAGCGCTGAAAGCGCGTAATACCCGTGATATTTCGGCCTTTCAGGCCTTA
>JBIOUJ010000051.1:0-4226 GCA_044867025.1 Pyrinomonadaceae bacterium
AGATGAACGCGGATCTGATCCGCGTTCATCTGCGAAAATCTGCGGCTTTAAGAAGAAAAACAGAACATCATGACTTACCTGCTTCTGTTGTCCCTTTTCCTTTCACAAACACCAAACTGTGGTTGCGAAGACAAGCCTCAGATCACCGTGCTCGCCATCGTCAACGGCGTCAAGATCACCAAACAACAGCTCAGTGTCGACACGAGATCGCAGGTCAATCTCATACAAGAGACGGTGATCGCCGCACGCAGCCAGGTGCTTAATCAGCTAATCGCCAGGATGCTTCTCGAAACCGAAGCAAAGCGACGCGGCGTGACTCCGGAAAAACTTCTCGAGCTCGAAGTGAAAGCCAAACTCGTTGAGCCGAGCGAAAAAGAAGCACGTGCTTACTACGAGGAAAACAAGACCCGGGGCGCGCCGGATTTCAAACAGGCAAAGAACCAGGTAATCGCGCAGATGATGAAGGAGCAGCAAAATCTGCGCGAGCGTGAATTCGCAAATGCACTGCGAGTCACGGCACAAGTTCAAGTTTCTGACGAGTTCGTCACTCCACCAAGATCCGAAGAGGATCTGTCGCGCGTCTTCGCGACAGTCAACGGTGTAAACATCACGTCGCGCGATATCGAAGAGGCGCTGCTGCCGCTGATCGGCAACGTCCAGCAACAGGTCTATGACTTACGCAAGAAAGACCTCGATCTGAAAATCAACGATCTGCTTTTGGAGCAGGAAGCGAAGCGTGTCGGAACGACTCCGAAGGCTCTTATCGATCAGAATGTACGAATGAGAGTGCCAATCATCACCGACGAGCAAGCGCGCGCGTTCCACAACGAACATAAGAAGAGCTTGCCGGGCGACTTCTCGGACCTGAAGTTTCAGATCGTGCAATTCCTGATGGAGCAGGAACAGCAGAAGTTATCTTTGGAGTATGCCGAGCAGCTCCGCCGGGCCTCCGCCGTCCAGATATATCTGACGCCGCCACAGCAGCCGCCGGATCTTCGACAGCTCTGTTGCAACCCTGTAGACTAGGCGCGCTTCTAAGGTCACACCGCTGGAGAAAACCGCATGAAAATGCTCCCCGGCTTTCAGCGAAAGCGCCATAGAAAAGGCATCTTTGCGGCCTCGAGCTTACTGCTGTTGCTCGCCACGCAGGGCATGGCGCAGTCAGGCCGGCGAGCTCCCAAACCAAGTCAACCCGTTCCGACACCGCAAACCGACTCTGATGTAACTACTAAACCGGGCGCGCGCGACCTGAAACAAAAGGTTTCTCTGATCGTTGCGAAAGAGCCGTCGTCGAAGCAACTCCTCAGCGAAGATTCGATCTTCAAACACTTTCTGGCCCAGCTCGGTGAATTCACGAACGTCACCGCAACTTCGATCGGAGACATCAAGCGCGACGCTGCCGTCAAACGGGCCAAAGGCGAGACTGATTCAATCGTCGTGTTGTTGCAGTTCGACGTCGATGAGTTTCAGAACGGCACGATAATTCTCAACTCACCGGATCTCGACGTTCGTGTTTACGTTTATGAGCCAAGGACGGGGAAGAAGCGGTTTGAAGGCAAAGTCTATTACAAAGCGGTCGGCGGGCCGATGTTGAAGCGCGATAACTGGCCCAACGGAATACCGATCCGGATCACGACCGAGGCTGTCGGTATCGAAGCCGCGGAACAGGTGCACGATTGGTTGATTGTGGAGGAAACGAGGACGAAGAACTGATCCACAGATTACACAGATTATACAGATTACTTTTCTGTGTAATCTGTGTAATCTGTGGATAATTCATCGAGGGCTAATCCCAGTCGCTCTAACCCTGCTTCCAACACATCCGTATCGATCGTAATCCCAATCCGAAAATGAGCCGGCATCTCGAAGAACCTTCCCGGCACAACTGACGTCTCATATTTCTCGCGCAACACGCGACACAATTCTTCCGAACTCGCACCTCGCACTCGCGGAAACATCGTCGTCCCAAACTCCGGCCGCACCACCTCGAGATCGTCGCGCGTATCGAGAAACTCATTTAGTATCCGGCGATTCCGATCGAGCAACTGCTTCGCGCGATCTCCAATCTCCGCGAGCTGCTGCATCGCAACCACACTCAAACGCTCTCCAGCGTGAACAGGGGTCGACGCGAAGAGATCGTTGAGGAGCCACATCCGCCTGGCAAGCTCCGGCTCCGCAAGGATCCATCCACATCGCAGACCGCTTAGTCCAAACGCTTTCGTTAAACTGCTCGTCACGACGAACTGATTACCCAGGTGAAAAGACGATCGCGGCGTCTCTTCAAACAACGTCTCGACGTAGACTTCATCAACCAGCACACGCGCGCCAACACGTTTTGCAATCTCACCGATTCGCGTCATCGTCATATCGTCAATCAGAACACTGCTCGGATTGTGCAGGTTCGTGATGACAATCAGTCGTGTGTTTCGCGTAACTGCCGGCTCAAGCTCATCGGTCGAGATCTGAAAACCGTTTTCGAACTTGCGAGAAAAGCGCTTCACGTTCGCGCCGAGGTAGCGGCACGCAGCAAGCATCGGCTCGTAAGCGGGCTGTTCAAACAAAACCTCGTCACCGGGCTTTATTAAAGCCGCCATCGCGAGATGATTGGCGAATGTCGTTCCCGCGGCAGTCACGACACCATCCGTCGCGACCCGATATCTTTCCGCGATTGCTTGCATCAACGGTTGATACCCGTAACCCCCGTCAGTGATCTCCAGATCGTCGAGCGAGACGCGAAGTTCGCGGAGCTTCAGGTTTGGCATGCCGCTCATCGCGAGGTTGAACTTTGCGCCCGAGCTGGTCTTGGCCCAGTGCATGTAGGACGAACTAATAACCTCACGCGCGGGTGTCATTTGAATTCCTCCATCGCCAAAACAAATAAGCCGGAATGCCTGCGAGCATGATTCCGATCCCGATCAACGTGTTGTCCGGATAGCGGTGGACGGTATTAATCACCACCAACAAACAGACGGCAATGAACACGGCGGTTGTGATCGGATGACCCGGCACTCTCGTGATTCGCGTCGTGTCGTTGACCGGTCGTTTACGAAATACGAAGATACAGCAAGCGGTCAACCCGAAGAAAATCACATCGACGGAGACAACGTAGTTGAGAATACGCTCGTAAGTTCCCAAGAGCGCAATCAAAATTGCAAGAACCCCCTGGAGCGCAATCGCCACGATCGGAGCACGCGTTTGCGGATGCACGGTGCCCACGTGTTTGAAAAACAGACCGTCCTGGGCCATCGCAAAATAAACCCTCGGCGCCGTCAGCATGCTTTGACTCAGAAATCCTGCGGTCGAGATCGCGATTCCAGCGGCGATAGCACGTGCGCCGAAATCTCCGAGCGCGCGCCGCATCACGTCTGAGGCTGGTGCTGCTGATGCGGCGAGACCCGCTGTGCCAAGGACGCTTATGTAGACCACGTTTGCAGCGAGATAAAGTAGAACGACGCCGGTGACTCCCAGCACCAACCCGCGCGGCAGGTTCTTGCGCGGCTCTTTGATCTCGCCTGCGACGAACGTCGCTGTTTGCCATCCGCCGTAAGCAAAGATCACTGGCACGAGTGCGGCGCCAAACGCGGTCAACAGATCGAATGAAAGTGGTCTATCGAGAAGGCCTGAACTCGCCGCTGTTCGACCTGCGAATAGGAACCCGCAAATTACAAGCGCGGCGATAGCGACGATCTTCAATACCATCAAAATACTCTGCACGGTGCTTCCGGCGCGCACACCAATACAGTTGATGATCGTCAACGTCGCGAGCACGAGCGCCGCCAGCAGCGGAGGTGAGAGTGGTAACTGAGTTAACTCTACAAAGTAGCGCGCAAAGGTGACGGCGACGGCAGCCATTCCACCTGTTTGAATGACGAGCAGCAGAACCCAGCCGTAAACAAATGCGACGCCCGGGTGAAAGGCTTCGCGAAGATAAGCATACTGACCGCCAACGTCGGGCCGCAGGGCCGCGAGTTCTGCCCAGATAAACGCTGCTGTCAGTGCAAACAACCCGCCGAGAACCCACGCACCGAGTATGAGAAAAGGCGTGTGCACCTGGAGCGCCACGACCGACGGGTTCATGAAAATTCCGGACCCGATGATGCCACCCATTACGATCATGGTGGCGTCAAATAAACCGAGCCGTCGTGCCAGTTGAGTTTGGGCCATGGACAGGAGTACCAAGATTAACAGGAATCATGTAAATCCAGTACCTGTTTAGCCGCAGATTT
>JBIOUJ010000052.1:0-33919 GCA_044867025.1 Pyrinomonadaceae bacterium
TTCCCAACGGTTATCGCGACTGTATTTCGTCAGCTTCGGATGAGACGAGATTATCTTCAGGAAATCCAGGGCGCCCACGCTGTTGTTGACCAACTTGTCCCACATCCGGTCGTTGCCGGCGGTCCAGACGATCCACATGTTGCGTCCTTTGATTTCATCCGGCGTCAGTTGAACGCCGCCGTCCATGTCGTGAAAGAAGTCTTCATCCGCGGCCGGAAAGCTTTCAGGAGTCCGATTTGCCAGGCGCGCTTCATCGAACACTGTGCCTGGAACTGGCCCATTGCCTTTGATTTTTTTGTAGACAACTGCGCCGACGGCAATCGCGGCTAGTATGACAACGAAAATGATCAGAAAAGGACGCGATTTGAGAGACATCGTTTACCTCCAACTAAGGCCACAAAAAGGCACCAAAAAGCGAACACAAAAAGATCACGAACCAACTGTTGCGAAATACTTTAATGCTCTGAGACTCGGCAGGAAGAAATAGGCGCCGCCGCGTACGGTCACAAACTGCGGCAGATGGTTACGTCGCTCTCGCAGAGCGTTTTCACGCGGTTGCGAGAACGTGTTTGAAACCGGACAACCCTGAACGGCTTCGCGATTGCCCAGCAACGGATCGCTCTCTTCACTTAGACCATCAAACTTCGTCGTATTCATCCACGCGCCCTGCACAAACTCAAACTGCCTGGAGATGTTGCTGTTCAGACAAATGAAATGCAGACCACGCTCCTCTTCATTCGCCGGCTCGGATTTAAGAGCATCTTCCGGCGACAGGCCTGGACCATACTCGCGCCCTCTTCGCAGCAACCGGTGAAAACGAGTCGCCGACATCAAATCGTCGCGCAGGCCTTTGTGACCAAATCCAAGCGTCTGAAGCAAATGAGAGATTGGCCCCTTCACACGATTTGGAAAATCTGCGTTCCGTGGGTTCGCGCGACGCGCGTGAGCTCCCAGCGGACAACGAACGCCGTCCGGATCGCTGTTGTAGAGAAACTGATTGTATGCGCGATCCTGTTCATCTTTGCCGACACCGTCGATCGGCTTGTTTTGTAGCGGCATCAGCGGCGTACCGTTCAACTGACGGCCCAGCATCGCTTCCGCGACCCGCGTGCGCTGTTCCGGATTCGAATTCGCGGCCTGGTCCATGTAACGCCAGAACGCGCGCACGTCCTGCTCCAGTTGGCGAATGACGAGGTAAGTGCCATTGCGGCCCAGATCTTTTTTGTATGGTTCGTCCAACGCAGGAAGAAGATCGGCAGCGCCGCGACTCGTAGGGTCTAACAACGGTCGATCTGTGTACTCGTTGTATTCATTTGAATAGCCGAGCAGAAACTCACCCAACGACACCACATTGCTGTACACAAGCTGATCGCCGGAGATCTTTCGCTTCTCTTCCCAGTCGACAACCGGTTGGCTGAGTCCATCCCTGAAGCCAAAAGGCTCGACGTCGTCCAGGTCACTCGTCGTCAGACGCTCCATCACTTCGAACGCAAGGTCCCACGATGGACCCTTGAACTCCGCTTCACACTGCGCCATCTGGTTTTCCTTGCCGTACATCATGATCGCCAGGTGTGGCACGCGATCAGGTCCACCCCAACGCCAGGAGCTCGGATGATTTGGTCCAGTGTCACCCAAGCGCCGCGAACGGTTCTCATCGGCCATGCCGAGTAAAAACTCGGGCGAAAATTCGTTGATGACTTCACTCGGAACACCGAGCGCTTTGAGTCCGTCGACAGTGAATCCGATTTGCAGAGCAGTTGATGGTGGAGGATCCAGAAAACGTGCGGTGGTTATGTGCGCAGCCAGCAACCAAGCGCGCGCCGCCGCGACATCTTTTATATGCACAAGGTAGAAGCACGCCTGGCGCATGCTGCCAAAGCCGAAGCGCGCCAAACCTTGAACGTCATCGAAATCGAACTCCAGACTTTTCATAGCAATTGGGTTCCACGTTCAGAGTTCAAGCTTTAGCTTGCTCTTCTCGGAGCAGCAACCTAAAGGTTGAACTCTGAACGCAGGGGTAATCATATTAGTGCGAGCCACTGTGCGGCTTCGGCGTTTGTCATCGACTGTTGGTCCAGACCGCTCCGGATCTGCGAGTTTCTGAATAGATCGAAATTGGTGAGACCGGGGTGACCGTTGTACCAGACTTCAGTCGGAAGTTGGTGACGTCGAATGTAGTACTTAAACTGCTGCTCGTTCTTCGCGCCTTTGAAGGCCAGCCAATTCGTTCTCGGGTAACCGATTCCATTACTGAAAACGACGTTCAGTCCAAACGCGACCTTGTTGATGAAGTCGTCCATGTAACTTTCCAGACTGCCGTCGTAGTAGCTGCAAAATACAAGTCGCTTCTTGTCGTCGATGTAAACCCAGCGCGCGAAATGTATCGATGGCACGCGCGCGAGATAACGTCGCGTGTATACGTGACGCGTGGTGTATTGAACGAGCCACAAGAGAGTTATGAACGTCCAGCGCCGGAACAATCCAGGCTTCACGCTTCCCATCGCGGTGAATTGATTCGTGACGTCGTGATCTTCGATTTCCGCGAGGCGACGAACGTGCTCGGCCGAAGGTCGTGGCGCGATCACGGGATCTCTCTTTTCTCGCCGGCGCAACTGAATCAAAAAGATCGGCAGATAAAGTAAAAACCATGGCAGAAGGAACAGCAGCAGCACGGGAACGAAAATGAGATTCAATAGATTCCTGATGCGCCACGCCAGCGGAGCTTTTTTGAGTGGCGTCAACGTCAGGCGCTGATCCGCAACTTCCTTTCGCACAAACTCTTTCGCAGCGCGACGAACCTCCTCCGGTGAACTGCTTTGAAATTCGGACGAGTTCGCGAGCATGCGTTTCTGCAACGCCTGACTCAATGCGTTCTCTTCACGAATCTGCTGCATGCTGCGACCGACCCAGTTGGCGTACATCGTTGCCGGGCGGTGTTCGTGCTGTTTCATCCAACGGATCAGGTCGGTTCCCGGAGTGAAATCAACACAGAACGAAAACATCCGCTCGAGGCCCTTGCCCGCAACGGCGACCATCTGCCGGCGAAAGTCGTCGACGTCGCCGTCGAAGTCGCCGAGAAATGTCAGGTACGTCGGAAACTCCTGACGTGGCAGACCATACGCGGCAGTGATGTCGTCGAGCGTCAGATCTTCAAGCACCAAAATACGCGCAAAGTGGAGCCCTTCGAGCCGTCCGAAAGGGATGATGTCGTTGTCGGGGTTCGCCGTTCCCGGCGCACGGTTCATCGTCGCGAGTAAATTTCGCAACTCACCCGTTCGGTTGACGTCGAGCGGTGCGACCACCATGAAACTCGATTGAGGCGTCATCTCGATATGTAAATTGTGAAGAACTCAGTCGCTCACTGGCCTGCCGGCGGAAACTCAAGAGCGAAATGGATCAGCGGTTTCTCGCCCCAGTAGACGCGTCCCAGGTAAAAGTTCGGATCGATAAGCCGGATCTCATCACGAATCCATCGCGCGACTAATGAGGTATCTGAATAGTCGAGCACGATGCACTCCTTTTGGTCGAACCAGCTTGGTCCCTTATAAACCTTGGCGATGATCGCGTTGAATCCGAAATGAGTAATGCGGTTTCTGAGTACACCAGCCTGCGCGTCGAATGTTTTTCCCTGCCAGGCAAAGAAGTTGACGAAGTGAGCGATTTCATCACTGAACTTTGTTCCGTTGGCGATGATGGCGGTGCCTTTCGCCTGGCCATTGGGGATGTCTCCGACGGTGCCGTTACTGAAGAGTTCGTCAAGCTGGGTGTCAGTCAGGTTGAGTAATTCCTCAACTGTGTGAGCCATATGCGTTTTCTCCTTCCATTCTTATGCCACAAAAAGGCACAAAAGAGTACACCTATTATCTATGTGTTGAATCGCCCGTTTCGTTTCGCAGAATTGCGTCGGCGGCTTTTTCGCCGATCATGTAGATTGCGCTGACGATAAAGAAGCCGGGAATGCGCGGGAACACGGAAGCATCCACGACACGCAGGCCCTGTGTACCGTGAACGCGGAAGTTGCTGTCGAGCACGCCGTTTTGTTCGCGCGGTCCGATGGCGCAGGTGCAGGACGCGTGATGGCCCCAGCAGTTCGTGCGGACGAATGTTTTTAATTGTTCGTCGCTCTGAAGTTCATCGCCTGGAATCTCTTCAGTCTCGATCAATTCTTCCTCGCGTAGCTTGTCTGTCAGCTTGCGGACGAATCGAACGCCTTCGACGACCGCTTTCAGATCTTCCTCGCCACCTTCCTCGAAGTAGTGAAAGTTTATGTCGGGCGTGTCGAGTGGATTCGGGGAGCGCAGAGTCACGCGACCTTTTCGATTCCGCGTGTGTGCCTTGAGGATTACCCACGTCAGGTAGTTCAGACCCTGTGGAAACAGCTTGGAATAATCTGGGAAGTATCCTCTGAAGTTCGCCAGCAGAGCCATGCAAAACAGATCCGGAAGACCGTCTGCGGTTTTTGAACGATTGAACATCGTGAGCACTGCGCCGTTGGTCGAGTAGACGCCGCAGCGTCTTGAGGACCATTCCTGGTATTGTGGATCGGTCGTGTCGAACTTTACGTCTTTGAAGAGTTGCCAATCATCTTTCATCCGATTGACGACTGCGACCTCATACCGATCTTGTAGATTGCGACCCACACCCGGCAGCTCGACTCGCACCGGAATGCCGTTTTTTTCGAGAACATCGCGCGGGCCGATGCCGGAAAGCATCAGGAGTTGCGGCGTATTAAAAGCGCCACCGGCGAGGATCACTTCGCGTGATGCATATGCCCGCCGCAAATCGCCGGGTTTATCGCTCGGTCGCGCGTGTGCGCGATAGAGTCGCTCGCCTTTGAGGTATTCAACTCCGATCGCGCGATTCTGATCGTCAAAGAGCACTCTCGTGGCTAATGCGTTGAGCTCGACGCGCAGGTGATCGGGGTATTTGCACGCAATCTCCAACACACGTTCGCGTGTTCCCGTGCGTGAGTGGTTGCTGGTCGTGAGCGGCGCGTAACGCAAGCCGATCGAGTTGTTCTTCACCAGTCGCCAGTCATTCGGATCCAACTTCCCTTCAAGAAACCAGCGTATGCGCTTCAACTTTTCGCCGATGTCTTTAAACGCTTCGTGCCCTGAGTCGAGCATTACGCGCTTCAGCGTGCGATTGCGCAGCTCTGAGAGCGGTATCGCCTTTTCGGTGCGCAGCCATCCTTTCCAACCGTGACGCGTTGGATTGATTCCGATCTTCGCAAGCAAACGTTGGAACGGCCGGTGATGACAGTTCTCGATGCGCTCGAAGTAAGTGCGCATGTTTTCCGACTTCCAACTCGCATCGCCAGTGAGATCTGCAATGTAGTCCCAGTCAGCGTTATGCGGGTAGATCAGGATCATCGCATTGTGCGCCGTGCAACCGCCGAGTGTTCCGGCGCGTGGATACAAAACTCCATCGACGCGTCGCCCACCGTATTCCAGGTAATACTTTTTATCCTGTTCCTGTAACTGATTGTCAGTGTAGTGGCGCACGAAGAAGTCCCACTTCATCGATTCGTTTTCCGAAGCGAATGCATGGAACGCCGGCACGTCGTAGTCGCATGGTATGCGGTCGTTGGGTGAGATAGTGTCGCCGCCCGCAAGTTCTTTCGGATCACCGCCTGCTTCCAGTAACAAGACTTTGCGACCCGCTTCAGCGAGACGCGCCGCAACCGTTCCGCCCCCGGCACCCGAGCCGACCACGATATATTCGCAGTCAGGTTGCTGTTGAACTGGATCGGCCATTGGTTTTTACAGTAGGCGAGTGACTTCTTGTGCCAGCTTGTCCGCAGCTTCGAGATCGACAAAGTGACCGACGCCGGGCAGCGGTCGTATTTCAACTTCGCAACCCGCGTCTTTACCGCTCTTGAATGCGACTTTTGAAGACAGTGCTCCGTCTTTCATGCCCCACACGAGCGTGACCGGAGCCGTGATGGGCGTCTTGTAGACTGCTTCCAGCTTCGCGCGTTTCCTTGGCGTGAACTGCGTGCTCACCATCTCGCGATAGTAATCGATCGACGGCTTCATGTCGGCGGGTTTTTGAAATCGCGCGACGAGTTCGTTGACGAGAGGGACGTCCATCGTTCCCTTCTGGCCTTCTCTCGACGTGAATGACCAACGCAGCAGTTTTCGACCAAGCCCGCTTGTGATAAAGGCTTCGGGAAGCCATGGCAACTCAAAAAACGGCACCCATGGAATGCGAAACGTTTGCCAGTCTTCCAGGTGGAACACAGCACGCACGAGTGTTCGCGGGTGCGTGCAGTTAACGACTACGAGCCGACTGATGAGCGACGAATAGCGGTGCGCGAAAATCCAACCCAACGCGCCGCCCCAGTCATGCGTCACGAGCATCGGTTTGTTCAACTGGAGCGCTTCCATCAGCGCCTTGATGTCGTCGGTTAACGTGAAGACGTCGTAACCGCGGCGAGGTTGGTCTGTTCCGGGATAGCCGCGAAGATCGGGCGCGTAGATGCGCGCCTGCGGCAGTGCCTTCATCAGCGGACGCCAGCCCATCGAGCCTTCCGGAAACCCGTGTATACAAAGAATCACCGCACCATCCTTCGGCCCGGAGACGGCGACGCGAAAGTTAAGGCCGTTGGCCTGCACGTGAAGATTTTCGATAGCTGAGGTCAAGAGGAGAACCTCCAGGGACAAAGTGTGGAGCGGCTCATTATACCGCTGGTGCGTGGATGATGTTAGACTGTCCGCCGCCTTTTCCTCATTTTATTTTTTGTGCCTTTTTGTGGCTAAAGATGTCCTCCAAAATTGGACCACGCATTAACGACTTCGTTATCAGTTTGGTAACGCTCGAACATCGCTTCGACCCATACTACCGCGATGCGTTCAATTGGCTGTTTCAACGGCCGATCGTCGAAGTCGCTCAACTGCTGCTGCGCCTTCTTCACCGAAACCCCGAAACGCGCCTGTGTCAGGAAATAACTCTGCCCGAGGAGGCAGCGATCGGAGCGGGGATTAAAGACGCGATGTCGCGATACACGGAGCGCGAGTATCAGGGACGAATCGCGGAGCGTGCGGGTAACACGAAAACGTACGGCGTTGTTCGTGGTGAGTTTCAAGTGCTGGCAGACATACCCGCGGCTTACAAGCACGGCGTCTTCGCGCAACCAAAGAGCTTTCCCTGCTGGATTCGGTTTGGCGGGCCTGGACCAGCATCACCGCCAGATATCGAAGACAGCGGGATTCTCAGCATCGGCATCAAGGTCATCGGCGTTCCGGGCGAGAAACTGCTCGACGACGAAAAGACGACGCAGGATTTTACAGGCATCAGTTGTCCAACGTTCACGACGCCGAACATCGTCGAGAACCTGAAACTGCAGAAACAGATCTACGCGCGCACGCCCGTCTTCTATTTTCTCAATCCGCTCGACTCGCACTATCTGGATATGACAATGCAGGGGATTTATGCGCGGATGAATACGAGCCCGCTTGAAGTGCGCTACTGGAGCTGTGTGCCGTATCTGCTCGGTGAAGGACAGGCCATGAAATACTCGGTGCGTCCCTGTTCGAATCGAAAGACGAAGATTCCGTGGAACCCTCCCGACGACTGGCTGCGTCAGTCGCTGGCGATGACGCTGTCGAACACTGATGCTGAGTTTGATTTCATGATTCAACTTCAGACCGATCCGAAGCGTATGCCGATTGAAGATGCGTCGATCGAATGGCCCGAGCGCTTGTCGCCGTTCGTTCCAGTTGCAAAAATCAAAATCCCAAAACAAGAGTTCCGGTCACCTGAACAGGCGGTCTTCGCACGAAAACTCTCCTACAACCCTTGGCACTCGATCGCCGAACACCGCCCGCTCGGTAATCAAAATCGCGCCCGCCTGCTGATCTACTCTGAACTCTCGCGACTGCGCCAATCGATGAACGCCGAACCCCACGTCGAACCCACCGGCACAGAAACTTTTTAGCCACAAAAAGGCACAAGACTTTTGCGCCTTTTTGTGGCTAAAATGCTGGCACCTTGGAGGCCCCAAAATGTTTTCACTTAGAAACGCGACGATTGCGACATTACTTCTGTCGATCAACGTCTTCGCACAAAGCACACATGCCCCCGCGTCAAACGTAAAGACCGTCCAAATAACGCCCTCCACGCAGGAAGCGGAAGTCGGACAAAAAATAAAACTTTCAGTGTCGGCGACGGATGCGTCAGGCCAGGTCGTGAAAGAACAGCCTTCCGTGTACTTCGCGGGACCGTTTGACATCGCGGCTGCCGACGACGATGGCAACGTGTCGCTTTTCGGCACTGGCGAAGTGACGGTGGGCGCGATCGTTGGTGGCACACCAGGCTTCACGAGATTGATGGTCAAGCCGCCCAGCATCAAGACTATTGACATCGGCGCGTTGAAAGCTCCGCTCGTCGTCGGTGGCACCACTCAACTCAATGCCACGACACGCATTTTCAACGGCGATCCGCGCACTGGTGTCCCGATTATATGGACTTCCGACAACGCACAAGTGGCGACAGTTGATGCGGGCGGCGTCGTGATGGGTGTTGGACCAGGTAAAGCGACGATCACCGCCACGTCAGGCGCGGCAAGCGCAACCACGACGATCAATGTCGTGAACAATACTCTGCGCAGCCTGGCAGTGAGCGCGAGCGCGAGCACCGCACGCACCGGTGATGTGGTCCAGTTCAAAGCAAAAGGAGATCCGTCTGGCGATGTCACGACGCGTTGGTCTGTGAGTGGACCAGGAGCGACCATCGATGCCGATGGGAGTTTTGTCGCTGAACGCCCAGGCAGCTATATCGTCACCGGAACGAGTGGCACTGTTTCCGCAAGCTCATCGATCGTCGTTACAACGCGCGATCTCGAGCGCGAAATGAAACTCATCGGGCGCATCCCGATGAGGGAATTCCAGGGCGCTGAACAGTGGATCATCGGCAACTATGCGTACTACTCGACCATTCACGATCGATTCCTCGTGTATGACATTTCCGATCCCGCAAATCCGAAGCTGACCGATACAATCAAGGTTGATGCTCGTCTCATCAACGACATCTCGACGACGGCTGACGGCAAGTTTCTCGTGATCTCACGCGAGCAAGCGTCGAATCGAAAGAACGGGATCGCGTTTTACGACACATCCGATCCGGCTCACCCGAAGCTCATCTCGGAATACACCGCAACTGTCAGCGGCGGTGTTCACAGTGCCTTTGTCGACGGTCATTATGTTTACCTGACAGACGATGCGACAGGCTCGATGCGCGTGATCGATTTCAAGGACGTGAAGAACCCGAAAGAGGTCGCACGCTGGCAAACCGAGCCTCAGATGGCGGCCACGATCAAAACCAAAGAAGGCGATCAAATCGCAGGGCGCTACATTCACGATCTTCAGGTTAAAGATGGTCTCGCTTATCTCGCTTACTGGCACGACGGTTTGGTGATACTCGACGTAGGCGCGGGTTTGAAAGGCGGCAGTCCCGAGCATCCGCAACTCGTTAGTCAGTTTCGTTTCAATCATAACGAACTGTACGGCAACGGCTGGCTCGCGGGCACGCACTCGGTGTTTCGTTATAAGAACTACGTGTTCATTGGCGACGAGGTCTTCCCTGCCTTCTTCGACATTCGAAATCCCCGGCGGATCCCGGTGCGCGGCATCTTTCATGTGATCGATGTCTCAGACATCAACAACCCGCGCAAAGTTGCGGAGTACACCGTGCCGGAAGGTGGTGCGCACAACATGTGGGTTGAGAACGACATGATGTACGTGGGTTACTACAGCGGCGGCGGGCGCGTGCTTGACGTATCTGGCGAGCTGCGCGGCGAGCTTTACAACCAGGGTCGTGAGATCGGGCGCATCTGGACCGGCGATCCGAACGCGTTTCGTCCGAACATGCCCTTCACGTGGGGCGCACAACCGCACAACGGGTTGATCTACTTCAACGACATCAACAGCGGCATCTGGATCGTGAAACTGGGCGACAAGATCGACAAAGGCTCAACAACCGCCCCCGGACATTAACCCGCTGATTAACGCAGATGATGACGGATCGGTTTGTGTCATCTGTGTACATCCGTGGCTTTGAAGAAATCAATACCCGCGGCGGCGGCGCCGACGTCGAGAGTTGCGACGGTCTTTAAGGTCGCTAGATCGATCACTTCAACGGTGCCGGGTTCGGATCCCACACCTTCGACGGTTACGAATGCGTAGAGATCGTCGGGGGAGATGACGACGCCGTGTAGCACCTTGCGCTTCGTTGGAATGCGTGCGAGTTCGCGGCCGCTCTTTAAGTCGTAGATCGAAACCGATTGATCGCGTTTGTTGGTCGCGATGAGACGTCGACCATCGTGCGTGATGTCGAGGTTATAGACACCGGGTCGCGCCGGAATGCGGCGCACGATCTTCCAACTGCCGGCACTGATCTCCACGATCTCACTCGATTTGTTGCACGCGACAAAGATTGAAGCTCCATCGGACGACGGCTCGGCCCAAGTGGGTGAACACGAGTTGTCGCCGGGTTTCGGTGGCTCCATGCCATGCCCGCCAGTGTCCTTCATGCCCGGCATGTGAGTGTGGCTCTGCGTCAAGCTGAATTTGCGGCTGACCTTCAGCGCGCGCGTGTCAATCTCCACGAGCACGTCGTCCATCATGCACGCCGAATATTGCTTCGTTCCCTGCGGATTCAAACGCGACCCGTGCGGCATCGTGCATGTCGGTATGCGCGCGACTTCCGTCATCGTCTGAGTCGAAACCACGGAAACTGACGACGGCACCATGTCGCCATGTAGATTGAAATTCACCACAAAGAGGAAGTTGCCATCCGGAGTGATGTCCATCGTTGCGGGAAAATACCCGAGCGTCGCTTTCCCCAGGACGCTGTCGTCTTTGGTCGAATATTTCCAGACAGTGCCGAACGGACGCCCGTGAGCAATTGACACGTAATAGAATTGTCGATCGGGAGAGATCGCGATGCCGTGCGGACCATCGATGTCGATCGGCATGTCGCCAGTGTCGATCTCGTGATCAATGCGCGCGCCCTCTGGACCAAACCGCACAAGCGCGATCTTGTCCGCAGCTTCCGACAGCACGTAAACGAAATACACTTTCTGAGGTTTTGTTTGTGATTTTGTGGACGCAGGACAAAGCGCGATCAGAGCCACGATCAGAAGAGCTGTTCGGTTGCGAAACTTCATTCGCACACGATACTACTGCGGCGTGGCTTCTTCTCCAAAGCGCTTCGCCAGTGAGTTGAGGTAGCCATCCATCGTCGCCGTCTGTCCAAAGACATAGCGCGACATGAAACGAAAGATCACATTCGAGACTTCCCCGTCTTCTCTAATCGTCACGCGTGTGCCGCCATTCTCCGGCGTGAACATGTAAGTCCACTGGCCCGAGTAGCCGAGATCGGTGTCGCGAATTCTCGTCACCATCCGCTCAGCCGGAACATCTTCGACCAACTCGTAGTTGATGGTCCCATTCTTCCCGACTTCGCGAAAGTACACAGGTCCACCCGGCTTCCCTTCGACATCCATCTGTTTGACATCTGACCGCCAACTCGGCGCCGAACCGAAGTCGCGAACAACGGCATAGACATTCTGCGGCGACTGACGCAAATGAATCAAGCGAGACGCAACGTGCGCCTTCGGCAGTCTCGAACCAATCAGCGCGACGACTCCGACCAGCAGAATCAAAGCGGCAATAACACCGACGACAATAAAGATCACGACTTTCATGGTTTCTCCTTCAGTTTGCGGGCCGCCTTCGCAAGTAACGCGAGCCCGCGCACCGCTGCCTTTCTTTCGTCAGGTTTGAGTTTGCTAAGTACCGCCTTGACACGTTCGGCATCCAGGACTGACGTCGACGAAATCGCTTCAGCTCCGCGAGCTGTAAGACGAAGTTCCCGCTGACGTCGATCGGTCGCGTTAGGTTCGCTCGTGAGATAGCCGAGTTCGGAAAGACGCGCAATCGCGGCGGAGAGTGTCGACGGCGCCACACCGAGGTGCGACGCGAGCGTACGTGGACTCAACCCCGCATCGCGATCGAGATGGACCAGGATCGACGCATCCTGAGAAGATATGCGCCACTTCGTCGAAGCGGCGCGGACGTGGTCTGTATGGCAAGCGAGGTAGATCTGCGGGTACAGTCGCTGCACTTCGAATACGTCATCATCAGCCATCGGGTGACGATTATAGAAACGCAAAATCGTTCGTCAAATCGAACTATTTCTTATAAGATAACAGCCTCCAATGAAAAATGGTGACAGCCTCCAATCTGATCCGCACGCATAGGCGTCGGCGATTCTCTCACCAGCAGACCATTTGAAGAGTGTTAGCCTATCCGGAGGTGGCATATGAAAACCTTACTCCAAGATTTCCGCTACGCTATCCGAATGATACGTAAAAGCCCGGGGTTCTCGTTCGCGGTTGTGAGCATACTCGCCTTGGGGATAGGTGCTAACAGTGCGATTTTCAGTGTGGTTAACGCCGCACTGTTGAGAGCCTTGCCTTTTCAAGACCCTGACAGTCTTGTCATGGTTAATGCGACACATCAGAAATTAGGCGTGACTGTCGCCTCCCCCGCTGATTTCATTGACTGGCAGAGACGAAATAGTGTCTTTGTGCAACTCGCCGCTTTTAGAAATCAATACTACAACGTCACAGAGGTGGATGAACCTGAACGGATTTACGGCTTGGGGGTTTCAACAAGTCTTTTTCCTCTGTTAAATACTAAACCCGCTGTTGGCCGTGCTTTTTCTGCTGAAGAGGAAAAACCAGGCGCCAACCCTGTCGCCATCGTGAGCCACGGGCTTTGGCAGCGTCGCTTTGGCTCCGATCCGGGACTCGTCGGAAAAGTAGTTAAGCTCAACAATAATGCCTACACAGTGGTCGGTATTATGCCACCCGACTTTGAGTTTCCCATGGCCTCTCAGACAGTTGAAATATGGGTGCCGTTAATTCTCAGCCCTAATCTCCTTGCGGACCGTGGGAACCACAACATGTCTGTAGTGGCGCGTCTCAAACCGGGCGTCACATTGCAGCAAGCCCAGGCGGAAATGGACAACATCGCGGGCCAGCTCGCACAAGAGTATCCAGAAACCAATGCCGAGTTCGGAGTTAGGCTCATATCCCTGCACGAGGAAGTAATTAAAGGGATAAAGAAGCCTCTCCTTATTCTGTTCGGGACTGTTGGGTTCGTCTTACTAATTGCCTGCTTCAACGCCACTAACTTGCTACTGGCGCGTTCGACCACGCGGCCGAGGGAGTTCGCAGTTCGTCTAGCGCTTGGAGCTACCCGCTATCGGATCATCCAGCAGGTACTTGTCGAGAGTCTGCTGCTGGCCGTGTTGGGCGGTATTTTAGGCCTTTTGTTATTTACCTGGGTGGTCAACCTTTTTCTAAAGTTTGGCGCCAATGAATTAGCTCACATAAAGAATGTAAGCGTTGATCATAATGTGCTCGGCTTCACGCTGTTAGTCTCTGTTCTGGTGAGTTTAGCCTTCGGCCTCGCGCCGGCACTGCACTACTCACGCCCGGATTTGAACGAGACGCTTAAACAAAGTGCTCTCAGCTCTACACGTGGTTATGGCTTCCGTCGTTTACGAAAAGTCCTCGTCGTAAGCGAGGTCGCTCTTGCGCTTGCGTTACTGATCGGTGCTGGATTGATGGTTAAGAGCTTCCTGCGTTTGCAGGCAGTAAATCCTGGCTTTAACCCAAATCAACTCCTTACTATGGTAGTTTCGCTACCTCGTGCTAAGTACCCTAAGTCAGACAAAATCGCCCCGTTTTATCAGCAGGTTCTTGAAAAGATCAAGCCACTCCCAGGAGTGCAATCTGTAGGTGCGACTACGGGACTGCCGATACAAGGTACTGGGGGTTCGGCTACTTTTTTCGTCGGAGGCGCAGAGCACACGCCTTCTGAAGAGGGTACCAACGCAAATTTTCAAGCAATAAATCCTGATTACTTTCGCGTAATGAGTATTCCTCTGCTGAAAGGACGATTTTTCACGGAGCAAGACGATGCGAGGGCACCGAAAGTTGTGATCGTCGATGAGCTTACCGCACGCAGCTTTTGGCTCGGCGAGAATCCTTTAGGCAAACATCTTATTATAGATAAAGCTCCGCTTGAAATCGTGGGGGTGGTCGGACAGGTAAAGCATAGCGGATTAGCAGTCGGGCCGGAGGCGTCTATCTATGTACCGTACCTTCAAGAGCCTTTCCCTTCTATGACCTTTGTGGTGCGTACTACCTCTGACCAACAGTCAATGGTCGCTGCTATACGAAGGGCCGTGCAGTCGGTAGATAAGGACCAGCCCATTTTCAAAATCCAATCGATGGAGCAAATCATCTCTGATTCAATTGCACATCCACGTTCAATCTCACTTTTGCTCGGTGCTTTTGCTGGTATCGCTCTCGCTCTAACGGTATTGGGAATCTACGGGCTCGTGGCATATCTCGTAACTCAGCGCACACAGGAAATCGGTATCCGTGTAGCACTTGGCGCTCAGCGGCGTGACATTTTCAAGCTGGTAGTGAGTGAAGGTATGAAACTGTTCTTTATCGGCTTAGTGATTGGGGTAGGAATGGCCTTCGGCCTGGCTCGTGTGCTCTCTAGCTTGCTCTACGGAATTAGCGCGAGCGATCCTGCCACTTTTGTAGGTGTCTCAGCTCTAGTAACTCTAGTGGTGCTATTGGCTAACTTTCTCCCGGCAAGAAAAGCGACCAAAATCGATCCCATAGTAGCTTTGCGTTATGAGTAAGTACGCGTTTCGGACTGTTGAGGCAAAGCCGAGTCAATAGATGGTTTACTTTGTCCTTCCGTGACCCACAGTGAAGACAGAATAAGTAATCCATTTCTCAAGAAAAACCTGACACCTATACGCTCGCCGCCGGCGTCGGTGGGGAAACATCCACAATCCACGGCACCGCCAAGGGTATACGCAAACCAACCCTCAACTGTGAAAAGTATTAGCAGGCAAATGATTATTCTACCGGTAACTTTTGTTCTCAAGCCGAGGGCAAAAAGTAACCCAACAGCTATTTCTACATATGGAAGCACTAAGCTAATGAGATGAATGGTTCCTGTAGAAAACAAATCATGCGTGGAGAGCGTTTTTCTAAACGCATCAGGATAAATGACTTTTAAAACTCCTGATATGAAAAAGGTGCCGCCGATGGTGAGGCGAACGAGGACTATGAAGAGATGCTTAACTGATGATGGGCTAACAGCGAGGTAGCTCATATTACACCCTTCCCCGTGAGGAGTATGCTCTCTATGGGCTACCTTGACTCGCTATCTGCTGTTGGGAGGAGAAATAGCTGGCTACATCAGCCCAACCTTTATCGTCGAGCTGCCCCACCCACACCTTCTCTATCTTGCCCTGAGAATCGGTAACGACAGTCTGAGGGACCCCGCGAAGCCCGAGAAGATTATAAGTCCTCAATGGAAACTCGCTCAGTACCCGATCAGAGATGTTCTCTTCGGAGCAGTATTCTCTCGTCATATCAAGAGGGTCACGGCTGAGCCACACGACTTGCCATTGGTTGCGGTCCAGCTTCCTGGAAAGAGCCAGCCAGTTTGGTAGATTGGCACGGCAGGCTGGGCATCCAGTGGAAAAAGTTATCAATAAGAACTTTTTATTCGATCCGTTGAATCCTATTTTGACGTACTGGTTATTGAAGTCGATTCCTGCAAAATCAGGAAGAACCTCGCCTGGGTTGAACTCTTTATTCACTGCCAACTCAAGACGTTTTTTTAATTCTCGTGTCTGCCAGATTAGTGCGATATTCTGGCCGAGGACTCCCAGAACCAATAGCGTGACAATCAACTTGAACCAGGGTATTTTGAGGGCATTCATGATTTCGCTGTAACCCTCCAGTCTTATTTGGAGATGATTGAGACAGGGAAGCCGGCGCGGCGCCACGCTCGCTGACGCTAGTGACCGTTTAAGCCGCGCCGGGAATACGTAGCCCCAACTTGGTGATTGCTTGTGGTTGTAGAGAATTCGCCTTACTTTGCTTTACCAAAGCAAACGCAATTCTCATGAACCAGGCACGGACGTTGGGCAGCCTTGGTGTCTAACTTAGAAAACACACCAACACTTATCAAATGCCGCCGCTCTCCCTTTCCGGGTGATCTCCGGCATTGCGCAAACACCACCCGCACCAGTGCATCCGTTACTGACACATTTTCCATCCCTGAGTACGCACGTTTCTTCAAAGGCTAATGAGTTTGCCCAAATCGTGGTGCCACTGAGCAAAGACAGAGACGCCAAAATGGCTAGAAGTGTTGCTCGTAGAATTCGCTTGGTTTTCATGGCTGCTCCTTTCCGTTTGCAGTTTGGTTGGTCGAACGCTCACGCCAAAGGCGAAGCTTGACGAGTGGATCACTCCTCTAAGATAAACCACTCAATCGATGTTGCTCTGCGGGAACAATACGCCGCAATTTACAATCTATCCGGGATATAAGGATCAACGTCGTGCACTCCGAGATCGGGATCTGCTCGTCGGAGTAATACCTGATTAAGCCGCGCCGAGAATACGGACTCCATCTGGTGCTTGCTTGCGATTCTAAAGAATTTGCCTTACTTGCTCTACCAAGCAAACGCAATTCTCATGAACCGCGCACGTTGGGCAGCCTTGGTGTCTAACTTAGAATACACACCAACACGGATCAAAGGCCGCTGCTGTCCCGTTCCTGGTGATCTCCGGCATTGCGCAAACACCACCCCTAGTCGTGCATCCGGTACTGAGACATTTTCCATCCTTAAGTACGCACTCTTCAAAGGCTAATGAGTTTGACCAAATCGTGGTGCTACTGAGCAAAGACAGAGACACCAAAATGGCTACAACTGTTGCTCGTATAATTCGCTTCGTTTTCATGGCTGCTCCTTTCCCTTTGCAGTTGGTTGGTCGAACGCTCACGCCAAAGGCGAAGCTTCACGAGTGGATCATCCTCAAAGATAAAACCACTCAGAACTACAATTTATAGGGGGACTCTATAGGGGATATGAGGCTCAATGGTCGGTACTCCGAAGTCGGGGATCTGCTCGTCGGAGTGATACCGGCTCGCTGAATCCTCTTTGGGTGACAGAAAATACTTCTATACGTCTCGCAAGACAACACAAAAATGGAAACCAGTTCTGCTATCTGTTGGCCGTTTCTGCTACCTGGCGTGTGCAAGCCTCTTTACTTCCCCAGCGAGTAAGTGAGCTGCACGGTAAGCGGTAGGTGTCAGTCCGTAAGCCTTCTTGAATTCCCGCGCGAAGTGACTCTTATCTTCGAATCCGACGCCATTCATAATCTGCTTGACCGTCAATAGAGAAGTCTGCAAAAGCTTTCTGGCCTGCTCCATCCTGAGCGCCCGAAGGTAGTGTGCGGGTGCCATGCCAACCTCGGCCTTGAATAGATGTTGGAATCGTGAGGGAGACAAGCTTACTGCGCGGGCAAGTGTATCAGGCGACCATGCACCCTGGAGATTCTCTTGCATGAGGGCAAGCGCGGTTCGCACGCGCGGATCCATGAGGCACCACTTTCTTCGGGGAAGGACACGAGACCGAAGGCTGCGCGACAGACGAGGAGAGCCAGATTTTACTCTGGACTGTTGAGCGCAGTCACCACGCTTATCAAATACGTGAAATGATTGTCGAGATTATCCGTTTTTTTCGATGAAAGTTACATTAGCGACCGGTCATTCGCTGTAGCTGTTCCGGGTAGCGCGCGCCTTCAATTCTGATCTGCGACGCGGCGCTCTCGATCTCGCGGAGATCAACGGACGTGAGTTCAACTGACACCGCTCCGATGTTTTCCTCGAGCCGGCTCAGTTTCGTCGTGCCTGGAATCGGAACTATCCACGGCTTCTGTGCGAGCAACCAGGCGAGAGCGATCTGAGCAGATGTCGCCTGCTTCCGTTCCGCGATCTTCGCAACGAGATCAACCAAGGTCTGATTTGCTTTCCGAGCCTCAGGCGTAAAGCGCGGCAGCGAGTTGCGAAAGTCGGAGCTATCGAACGTAGTCTTTTCGTTGATCTTTCCGGTGAGAAAACCTCGGCCCAGCGGACTGAACGGGACGAACCCGATCCCGAGTTCCTCCAGCGCCGGTAGCACTTGCGCTTCAGGCTCTCGCCACCACAACGAATACTCACTCTGCACCGCCGCGACTGGCTGAACCGCGTGTGCGCGACGGATCGTTTCCACTCCTGGTTCCGAAAGTCCCCAGTGCCTGACCTTTCTCTCCTGAATCAACTCCTTCACAGTTCCAGCGACATCTTCGATCGGAACCTCAGGATCTACACGATGTTGATACAACAGATCGATCGTCTCGATTCCGAGTCGCTTAAGCGACGCCTCAGCAACATCTCTGATATGTTCCGGCCGACTGTCCAACCCATTCCACCGCGACTGCTCGCCCGGACCAGGTTTGAACCCGAACTTGGTTGCGATTACGACTCGTTCACGCACCGGAGCGAGCGCTTCACCGACGAGCTCTTCATTTGTGAACGGCCCATAAACTTCGGCTGTGTCAAACAACGTAATGCCGCGTTCGACCGCCGATCGAATCAGCGAAATCATCTCCTGCTTGTCAGGCGCCGGGCCGTATCCATAAGTCATTCCCATGCACCCGAGCCCGATCGCCGACACTTCCAGCTTTCCTAGCTTGCGCTTCTGCATTTCTAAAACTCCTTTAGCCACAAAAATGCACAAAAAGAACGAATGTCGCAACTTGTCATGCGCTTTTTTTGTGGCATCCGTGGTAAAACCTCACGAGTGGCAGAACTTTCCCCCGGTGCTACGGTTGCGCACTATCGCATCAGTGCCAAAATCGGTGCGGGCGGTATGGGTGAGGTCTACCGCGCTCAAGACACAGAGCTCGGCCGGCCCGTGGCTTTGAAATTCCTGCCCGGCGAAGTCGCGGCTCATCAAGATCGGCTGAGACGCTTCATTCAGGAAGCGAAGGCCGCATCCGCGCTCAACCATCCAAACATTCTCACCGTCTACCAAATCGGCCGCACGGACGACACGACTTTTCTCGCGACCGAGTTCGTAGACGGCATCACGCTGCGCGACCACCTGCGCATACAGCGTCTGAAGCTGTCAGAAGTTCTCGACATCGCAACACAGATCGCCGCTGCGCTGGTCGCCGCACATGCGGCGGGAATTGTTCATCGCGACATTAAGCCGGAGAACATCATGATCCGCAAGGACGGTATCGTGAAGGTGCTGGACTTCGGCCTCGCGAAGCTCACGGAAAGATACGACTCATCGACGGGCTCGGAAGCAACGACGATGGCCATCGTCAACACCGAACCCGGCGCAGTGCTCGGTACCGCAGCTTACATGTCGCCGGAACAAGCCGCGGGACGCGACGTCGATGCTCGCTCGGACATTTGGAGCCTCGGCGTCGTGCTCTACGAAATGCTCACCGCGCGCGCGCCATTCGAGGGCCCTTCAAAGAACCACATCATCGTCGCAATTCTGGATCACGAGCCGCCGCCGATAGCGAATTTCACGCACGACGTTCCCGAAGCACTCGAATTGATCGTCGCCGAAGCACTGACGAAAGATCTTGAAGAGCGTTGTCAGACGGCGAAAGAAATGCTCGGCAAGTTGAAGCGATTCAAGCAGCGGATCGACTCTGGTGGGATGTTCTCGACAGCTTCTGATCTCGGTCGTTCCGTTCCACCGTTATCACAGGCACCCGCATTGCCGACACAACAACCAACTCTTGCATCGACAGCGGGACCGGGCGTTGTAACCACCGGCGAATTCTCGACCACCGGAGGACCTTCGCCATTTCGGATACGCGAACATAAGAAGGCCCTCGCAGCGGCCGTCCTGATCGTGTTGATCGTAGCCGGCGCAGTGGGCTACGGATTCTATATGCTGTTGAATCGACCCAGAGAGATTGGTCCACTAAAAATGTCGGCGTTAACGACCGGCGGGAAGATCGACGGCGTAGAAGACATCAACGGTCAGCTCTCCATTTCACCTGACGGCAAGTACGTCGTGTGCGCAGCGAATGACGCTAAACAGCAAACCAGCTTGTGGATCAGACAGATATCGACGAACAGTCTCGTGCGAATCCTCCCCGCTGAGAACGGCGCGTACATCGCCACCACCTTCTCTCCTGATGGCGAACTGATCTACTACGTCGCCTCACTCGAGCGAAATAACTTTGTACCGAATCTCTATCGTGTTCCTGTTCTTGGTGGCACTCCTGTGAAGGTGCTGGATCGCGTCTATAGTGCCATTGGGTTCTCTCGCGACGGCGCACAATTCGCTTTCGTGCGCAGGAGTCACGATGAAGAGGCACTGATGGTGGCAAATACCGACGGTACCGGAGAACCGCGAACATTAGCCACAGTCAAGGAACCCAACTCATTCTTTGATTCAGGGCCGTCATGGTCTCCTGACGAAAAACGGATCGTTATCGGTCTGTTTGACGGAGCGGCCGCCGGATACGCGACCGTTGCCGAGGTGCCGGTCGACGGAGGAGGACTTCGCCCGGTTGGTTCGCAAAGATGGGCCATCGTTGGTCGATTACTCTGGCTCTCGGACGGCAATGGCTTGATCATGGCTGCTCAGCCTGAGTTCTCATCGGCCGGAACACAGATCTGGTTTCTTTCTTATCCGAGCGGTGAAACGCGACGAATAACGAACGACTTGAACGGTTACGGAGGCGTTAGCCTGGGATTGACGGCAGATGAACGCACCATCGCGACAATCCAGCAGGTGAACAACAGCAGCATCTGGATTACTGTGCCTGGTGAAGATGAAAGTCAGGCACGACAAATCCTTAAAACTAATCTTTCAGACATTGTGTCGTGGACAGCGGATGGAAAAATTGTTTACGCCAGTCGCACCGGCGAGAATTGGGACATTTGGAGCGCCAATCCCGACGGCTCCGAAACTAAGCCACTGACATCCGACGCTTTTCTCGACCAGCAACCTTCAGCTTGTGCCGAGGGCCGGTATATCGTTTTTCAATCCAATCGCTCAGGCACTAAGAACCTCTGGCGAATGAATGCGGACGGCAGTAATCAGAAGCAACTCACCGCCGGCAATTATGTTGATGCGTATCCGGCTTGTTCTGCTGATGGTCGCTCTGTGGTTTTTATGTCTGGTCGTTCTGGAAAGTCGGCCATTTGGAAGGTGGGGATCGATGGTGGCGAGCCGGTGCAATTGAGCAATCGTCCTTCTCAATTCCCAGCCATTTCGCCGGACGGCAAGCTGATCAGTTACTTCTACACGGACGATCAGGCAAATACACAACCCAAGCTGGGCATCATCCCGTTCGAAGGTGGCGAGCCGGTGAAGACGCTCGAGCTGCCTCGCAGCATTCAGCCGATCGCGTTTGCGTGGACGCCCGATGGACGGTCCATAGCTTATCTCGATTCCAGCTCAGGGATACTAAATGTGTGGGCCAAACCACTTGACGGCGGCGCGTCAAAGCAGTTAACTAACTTCAAGTCCGAATTTCTAACCAGTTTCGCCTTCTCGCGCGAGGGCAAAATCGCTGTATACCGCTGGTCCGCGACCAGAGACATCGTCCTGATCAAGGACTTCCGCTAATTTTTTGAGCCTTTTTCTCATTTCTAACAAGGAGGACCTCCCAATGACTGACAAAGAATGGACCATCATGATTTACATGGCCGGCGACAACAATCTTGCCGTCGACATGGCTTATGCGATGGAGCAAATCAAGAGTGTCGCGGCTGCCGGTGTCGACAGCCCAAATCTTTTCGTCTACTACGACGGCAACTCCCCCGCGATTCCAACTCTCTATTGTGACTTCTCCGAAGCCGGGAAACCACGATATGTCCGCTCCTATAGAGTTCCCAACAAACTGTATCCGGTGAATGAGAAACAGAACGAGAATGCCGCTGACTCATCTTCGATCATCAATTTCGTCGACTGGTGTGTAAACAAAGTCGAAGTTGAAAACGATAAAGGTGAGATCTCGTATGGCCGGCGCGCGCAAAAGTACGCGCTGATATTCTCCGGCCACTCGCTGGGCTTTCAGGATATCGGTTTGTTCAAAGACGAGTCGTCGGGCAAAGCGATGAAGATGTCCGACTTCCACCGGATGCTTACAAGGTTAACTAGTTCGGAGGAACAGTTAATAGCAGACGCGAATGGCGAATTCCGAGAGGAAGAAGTAACACCACTGCTGGGCCAACCGCTCGAGATTCTGGGTTTCGATAGCTGCGTTATGGGAATGCTCGAGGTGGGTTATCAATTTGCCAAGGTGGCGAAAACGATGATCGCTTCCGAAGGCAGTGTTCCGAGCGCGGGTTGGACCTACGCAAAGATCCTCGGTTGTTTGACTCGAGAGAATAACCGCAACATCGACACTCGGATCCTGACGGAACAATTCGTGAAGGAATTCATTCGCAGCCAGGACTCCTACACGGTCGGTGGCGTGTCGGTCGACATGGCAGCGTGGGATCTGGGCCAGTTGCCATATCTCGCGGATGCGTTCGATGCGCTCTCTGAGAATCTTCTCAAATGTTTTGCCGATCCGAAGTCGCGGCTTTATCGACAGATGGAGCGCGTGATCCTTCAGGTACACTGGAAGTGCCAGTCTTACATGTACGATCAGAATGTGGATCTTGGCGACTTCTGCGAGCTGCTTGATTTGGAATGTGGCCGGGTCGCGTACGAGCTTGGAGAAGGCGAGGATGTAGAGTTCTTGCGCGGCGTGGTCCAACCAAGCTGTCAAAAGGTTTTGGAAGAGCTGAATCGAGCAGTGATCCTCAGTGGGTTTAGCGGTGGTGGTTACCAGTACTCGAACGGCGTCTCGGTCTTTTTCCCGTGGAGTTGTGAGGCGTATGAAGTGTCGCGGGAGAATTACGAGAGTCTGTGGTTTGCGAGAGACGTGAAGCGCCAGAGACTGTCGTGGACAGACTTCCTTCAGAAGTATTTGTATGAGGTTACGTTCAGGAAGTCGGAGGCGCCTGTTGAGGATGTCGCTGTGCCGATGGGTGCGAGATACAAGTATCGCTCGGGCGTGAGATTCGACGAGCGGTATGACAATGGTTTGTACCTTGGTGCTGCGGCGGCGGCCGGCGCCGCGGCGGGCGGGGCAGTCAAGATCGCGGGTCAGGAAGGATCGAAGATCGCCGGCCAGGAAGGTTCGAAGATCGCCGGTCAGGAAGGCTCGAAGATCGCCGGCCAGGAAGGATCAAAGATCGCCGGCCAGGAAGGCTCGAAGATCGCCGGACAAGAAGGCTCGAAGATCGCCGGTCAGGAAGGTTCGAAGCTCGCGGGCGGTGGCTCGAACGCCTTCTTCAACAGCTTACGGCTCTTCAAGAACATCGAAAGCCGCTGGGACGTTTCCGGCTTCACAAAGAAACTCGACTGATTTTTGTGCCTCTTTGTGGCTACTGCTTGAGGGTGTAGAACAGCTTCTCGTACGTCAGTCCATGCGCCTCGATCGACGTCGTCGGTATAACTCCTAACCCCGACATCGTGACGCCCGGATCCGTCGGACTGTTTCGATCGGTGCGACTAAGAAACACACCCTCAAACTTTTCCGTCGCTCCGTCCTGATAAACCTTCGACGCCGTCAACACAGCTCCCTCGATTCGCGCATTCTCGAGTGTGAACGCCCGGGTCTTATCGAACCCATTTGCCTGAACCCTGCCGTCACTTCCCACTCGAAGATTAATCACGTAACCCAGCTCTGACACCTCATACGCGCCCGAGTAGTCCGCGATGTTCTGCCTGACGAGCGGTTCGCTCCGAACGTCCTTGTACTTCTCCATCCTCACACCGTGCTTCTCTTTGACGGCCTCTTTATGCTTATTGAAGGCGGCGGCGAGCGTCTGCGCTCTCGAAACCTGTTGTGAAAAAGCGCTAACAGCACAAGCGACAAGCAACGTAATTACAACAACGGTACGCATAGTGTTCCTCCAAAAAGGTAAACACCATCTGCGCCTGTATTGTGGCAAGATTAAATATGACAACATCGGGTACATGCGTGCTAAAGATGGTTTTGTGAAGGCCGCGTTAGCTGACGCGCGGCGGTGGTATGAAGTTAGTGAGGAGAAGGGTCCATGAGCATTGAATTACGCGGAGTTATTACGTTGCTGCAAGTCTTTGACATGCCTACGTCAGTGCGTTTCTACCGCGACGTGCTTGGTTTCGAGATCGTTCAGACAACAACACCGCGCGAAGGCGATCAGTTCGACTGGGGATTGCTGCGGCTCGACAACGTCGAGGTAATGCTGAACACCCCATACGAACGCGACGAGCGTCCAGCGCAACCCGACTCAGCACGGGTAGCAGCACACCGCGACACATGCTTGTACTTCGGCTGCCCTGACGTCGACGGCGCCTATCGCCATCTTCAAGCGCAAGGGATCGACGTCGAGGAACCGGAGATCGCCCCGTGGGGCGCAAAGCAGTTGTACGTGCGCGATCCCGATGGTTATCAGTTGTGCTTTCAATGGCGCGCTGAATAAGTAGCGCCCTACACGCCCTTGCGGCCGAAGATGCGTTGAAAGATGCTGGCGCCGGTGGATGAATCCGCAGCGTAGCGCTCCGGCAAGGGTCGCGTGAGAGCGAACTGGTGAAAGCCGCCGATGGTTTCCGTGCCGAGGTAGCTGCATCGGAGCGAGCGAGCCAGCGGGACAATTTCCTTCAGCACCGCCTGGAAGCCCGGCCCATCAATGGGCACCTCCTTGATCATCCGCAACTCTCTCGTTGCGATTTCGAAGCTGCTGAATCGATATCCACGCCGCTCCATGCTTGCCCGAAGCTTCGCAAGCGACGGCTCGGCACCCCAGAATTCAAATCGCGTCAGACGCATCCGAGCGTCAGCCGGGATCTCCAAACCGAGATCACCTATTGCTTCCGCCGGAAGGATGAGCGGCGCCAGTTCGGCGAGGCGATACTGCTCAATCGTGAGCGGAAAGGACCACGCCTCTGCGGCAGTGCGGGCGATCCGTTCGAAGCCGGCAACATCCTCTGTCACGAAATAGAAATCGCGGCGACCTGTGCCATGCTGCTCCGCTATGTAGCACGCTGGAAAGGACGCATTGGTCACATCTTCGCAGATTCGCTCAAGAAGCTCGTAGTTCCGTATTGAGCCCGGCACTGTGAGTAAATCGCTGAACACCTCGTCTTCACGAGAATGAGGCTTAATAAGCAGGATGGGAAGCGAAACCGCAGCCTGCAGCAGCGCGACATTGAGTCTGACGTAGACAAACAATTCGCTCCCGTCGCGTCGATAGCGAACCAGGCCGCGATGCGGGTCGCCCTTGCGGATGATCTCTTCGGTCTCATCATCGCTAATTTCTTCGCCACGGACGTCAAATTGGTTCAAGATCATAATGCGGGCTCTCCTCCATTTTCAGTTTCCGAAGTATCATCTTGAACGGCACGCGCAATGTATTGCGTCCTGCAGATCCTATTCAGGATCCGACCGCACCTTCCTGACACGCACCACGTCCTATTCAGGATCGACCGGATCCCATCCAGGATCGGCCTGACCCTATGTGGGACCGGGTTGGACCCATGTGGGACCGAGTTGGACCTATGTGGGACCGGGTTGGACCTATGTGGGATCCGATCGGCCCTGTCCACGATTCGCCACGCACTAATTAGGATCCGCCACGGGTTGTGCAGGACCTGTACGGTCCTGTCTAGGACCCGTCCGATCCTGTACAGGACGTCGGCTGAGTCAGAAAGGACGTGATTGATCCTGATAATCCTGGCGGAAATCCTAACTAGTATCTCGACAGATCAGGACAACAACTCGCCTTCAAGCACTGCAATCTGTTCATCGACGATGCCATGAAGGTTCAACTCAGCGCAGCGAGTAAAAGCAAGATGCTTCGCCGTGTTTGCAAGTGCTTTCGGATATGCCGCATTTTCCAGCATTGCCATCAGAACCAGTAGCGCAACCGCCGGCTCATCACCAGCGTGGCAGATCATCTCCGCCAACGCTTCGATCTTCTCTTCGCGCGGATCCTCGCCGTCGATATCGAGACTATCGACAATGCTCTCCCCCGCCTCGGCGCGTCGCACGAGTTCAGCGAGCCACGGATCATTTATCTCCAACCCGTACCGAATCATCGCGCGGCTCTGTGCGTCGATCGAATTGTCATTGATTACATGCAACGCACGTCGTCTAAGTGCATCACTAACAGTGGTTTCATTTGACTGGATTACGTGAGGTTTTTCTTCGCGCTCTGTTGCGCTACTATGACTAGCCATGGTCTTCGGTCCTTTCTGTAGAAGGTTGAGGATCTAGGGTCGACCTCTGTGTGTCCGCACAAGTCGGCCCGCTTCGCGTTTGGTGGGTGTGAGCGCACTATAACACAATTCGAAGCCATCGTTTCTCTTTAGTAGTTTTCGGCTTTAAGTTCGATCAACTTTCGTCGTATAAAACAACCGCGGTCCCTGTCGGTTCTAGAATTGAGTATTTATATTCAATGGCGAATCTGACATACTAAAGCAGCCAGTCAGAAAACTTTTTGAGGACACGAATGTCGACGAAATATGATGTTGCTCTATCGTTTGCAGCGGAAGATCGATCTGTGGCTCGCCAAATCGCTGATGCGCTTAAGAAGCAGAACATTAATGTTTTTTTTGATTCACACAGCAGCGCTGAGCTATGGGGACGCAACCTGTATGAGTATCTAAGGAACATCTATACACAAACGAAGCTTTGTATCGTTCTAATCTCCAAGAACTACAACGAAGAGCAATGGACTACTTTGGAATGGAGAAATTTATTGGCACACTCGGTAAAACATCCCTCATTCACAATCCTGCCAATACGCCTTGATCGTTCGGAAGTGCCCCAGGATGTCGCTAATGTTGGTTATATCCCCTGGAAGCCAGAGTCTTTGCCAAAATTGACGAATACCGTTAAGAATCTCCTCGCGAAATATGAGCCACCCAAGTCGACAAGTGAACACGAAATCATTCACGTTATTAAACGAGTGAGTGGTTGGTCAGTTAAACGAGAAGGGGCCTCCCGTGCAACCAGCGTTCACAAAACACAAAAGCAAGCAATTGAGAGCGCTCGCAAGTTAGCACGCCGTACGAGCGACTCGTCCGTAATAGTTCACACTAAAGATGGCTCGATTAAGTCTCACGAACGATTGTAAAGATATATAATTCTTGCCTTCCTCTACTACAGACTTCGACGAGTGTGTATTCATCAACTGTCCGTTCGATGATGACTACCTACCATTGCTACGAGCTCTTATTTTTACTGTTATTCAGTGCGGCTTTCGTCCCAGGATTGCGACAGAAACGGCCGACAGTGGCGAAGTTCGTATCAAAAAAATTCCAAGGCTCATTTGTGAGTCGAAGTTCAGCATTCATGACATTTCTCGCATCGAAGCTCTAAAACCCGGTGATCTCCCGAGATTCAACATGCCGTTCGAACTTGGAATCGAAATCGGATGTCGAGAATTAGGGGGTGACGAATTTAAAACTAAAAGATGTTTGATCTTAGAAAAGGAAAGGTTTCGTTACCAGAAAGTACTGTCAGACATTTCTGGAAGTGACATTAAGGCTCACGATTCCGATCCTATTCGTCTGGTTGCAGCCGTCAGGAACTGGTTTGCTGAGAATGGCGTATACGGGCTCGCATCGCCAAATAAGATATGGGATGCATATAACGAGTTCTTGCTCCGATTGGCAAAAGAGGCGAAAGTACGAGGTTACTCAAACGGTGATTACTCCGAGATTCCTATCGCTGAATACATATATCTAGTTACTCGGTTCTCACCTCCCACGAAATTATGATTTTGTAGCGCCCGCGCTTCCTTGGTTTGCCGTTCTCGCCGGAAGCGCAACAGACATGTAGTATTAGTCAGTCATAGAACGCGAGCAACTAGTGATGAAGAGCTATCGTAAGGAACTATGGTTCAACGTGTCCGGTCGTAGGGCGTTTATTAACATCACGCCACAAGTTGAGGAGTGCTTGCGAGAGAGTGGCGTCGTAGAGGGTTTGGTGTTGGTGAATGCCATGCACATAACCGCGTCTGTTTTCATAAACGACGATGAAAGCGGGCTGCACCAGGATTACGAAACGTGGCTGGAACAACTCGCGCCGCATGAACCCGTTAGCCAGTATCACCACAACAAGACTGGAGAAGATAACGCTGACGCTCACATCAAAAGACAGGTGATGGGCCGCGAGGTTGTCGTTGCGATTACACGCGGTCAGTTGGACTTCGGACCGTGGGAGCAGATTTTTTATGGCGAATTCGATGGTGGTCGTAAGAAGCGTGTGCTGGTGAAAATTATTGGCGAGTAATGTCGGCGAAACCAAGATAGGGCTGTACAGAGTGCTCACGTCAGTCTTGCACAATCCGGTGCCGAATCTCAGAATGCACTCATGACCGAAAAAGAGATCGTGCTTGAAACTATCCGCGCCTTACCTGACGACTGCTCGCTGGAGGAAATTGCCGAGCGCATTGAGTTTATGGCGGCGGTGCAGAAGGGTCTCGATCAGCTCGATAGAGGCGAAAGCATTCCTCACGAAGAAGTCAAAAAACAGTTGGCCTCATGGCTTACAAGCTAATCTGGTCTTCCGCTGCTCGCGACGACCTGCACAACATAATCGTATTTATCGCGCGACAATCCGAACCGAGCGATGTCTTTCGGATATGAACTTATTTCCCAGACTGATCGCCTGCAAGAGTTTCCAGGGATCGGTCCACCTAATCGCGACAAGGATGTGTAATCTCTGTGTCTGTTGTGATCAGTTTTTCATTTAACACAGAGACACAAAGGACACAGAGTTGCACAGAATGAGCTATTGATTCATTTCTGCCAAGTCGTTTATCCGACATTCCAGCTCCTCGGTCGATATTCGCTGTACGCATAATTCCTCGAAGAAATGTACGGGGCCGGGATTGATTGAATCAATCCCGGCCCTCGCTACCTTAGACCTCAACTTGTTCCGCATTAACTACGGACAGTCACTATTGGACGTGTCTTTGTCGGTAATTACGAAAGGCTTCGGTTGAGAATCCAACTGAATTACCGCCTGGCCCATGTTGTTGCAGTGGTTGAAATGGGCTTTGACTTGCCGCCCGGATTGATTGTCTTCGAGCGAGAGCAAACATCCTTGTGTGCTAAGGGTGCCTGTGCCCGTCAACGTCACTCCGCCCGCACCGGCTTGCGTAAACTTGTACTCGCCGGTCGTCGAGTTGAACTGGAATGAATCGCCGTTGCCGTCATCCACTAAGCAAACGTCGAAGTTGGAAAACACGAGTTTGGTGACAAAAGCGTCAGAGGATCCGCCCCCGAATACAGTCTGGAACGCGCCGGGAGTAGTCGGAAAATCAGTCGAAGAGGTCGAGCCCGTAAGGTAAATACTTCCAGCAGTGTCAACCGCTATCGAAAATCCTGCGTCACCATTGCTACCGCCGAGATAGCTCGAGAACACGAGCCCCGTGCCGGTCGCGTTTAATCTCGTGACGAAAGCGTCGTTGTTGCCTCCGTACGCGCTCTGAATTGCATCCACGGTCGGGAAGTTCGTTGAACCGGTTAGCCCAGTAACAGATGCATTTCCTGTCGCGTCTACTGCGATATTGGTTCCGAAATCAATTCCGTCACCGCCAAGATAGGTTGAATAAGCGAGGCCGCTGCCTGCTGCGTTCAATTGCGTAACGAACGCATCCAGGCCCGCACCTTTGACACTCTGAAATGCGCCTGCCGTAACAGGGAAAGTTGAGTCGGTAGAACCTGTCACGTATGCGTTGCCCGCCGAGTTAACCGCGATGCCATTAGCTCCGTCACTTCCACTTCCGCCTAGGAAGGTCGAGTAGACGAGCGCGGTACCCGTCGAGTTCAGCTTTGTCACAAACGCATCGCCGCCGCCGCCGTTGAAAGTTGTTTGAAAAGCTCCTGGCGTGACGGGGAAGCCCGGTCCCACTTGACCTGTGACGTAGGCATTGCCCAAAGCATCGATCGCGATTTCCGAAGCGGAGTCAAACCCGGTTCCACCTAAAAAGGTCGAGTAGACGAGCGCGGATCCCGTAGAGTTCAACTTCGTCACGAATGCATCGCTATTGCCTCCGTAGACAGTCTGGAACGCGCCCGGAGTAGTCGGATAGCCGGTGGCAGCTTGCCCCGCAATGTAGGCGTTGCCTGCCGTGTCAATAGTAATACCGCCACCGCCGGCCGAGCCGAGGTAGGTTGAATAGACGAGCGCCGTGCCTGTAGGGTTGAGCTTCATCGCAAATGCAATAGTCTCGTCGGTGAACACCGGCGTGGTCCTGAATGCGCCCGGCGTAGTCGGGAGGTCGCTCGACTCCGAAGATCCTGTAACGTATGCATTGCCTGCTCCGTCCACAGCGATGTCGTTGCCGGCATCCCTGTTAGCGCCACCAAAGTATGTCGAGTAGATGAGGGCGGTGCCCGTAGCATTCATTTTCGACACGAAGGCATCCTGGTCGAAGCCTGCTCTCATAGTTTGGAAGGCGCCCGTCGTCACGGGGAAGTTTGTCGAGGATGTGCTACCGGTAATGTAGGCGTTACCCGCAGAGTCGACTGCGATGCCATCGCCTCGATCAGCACCGCTGCCGCCGAGAAAAGTCGAAAAGGCGAGGGTAGGGTCGATTACCAGTGGCTTGCTTCGATCATAATTTGCGATTTGAAACGCGATTTGATTCTTGCCCTTGATGAGGTAACTGGCCGGTATCATTTGCCTGACGCCGCCAATCTGCTGATACACAACGGGCTTACTCTGTCGGATCTCTCCCGCATCCGTGCGCAGCATGAGATCACCGGCATCGTCAACGCGCATTTCGGTTATACCGTCAAATCCGAGTGCTATGACGTTGGGATCAGCGCCGGGAGAAACGATGAAATCGTATTCGAGGAGATTCTGGTTTCCATAAAAAACAAGGTCAACGCCAGGGTATACGCGAGAATATTTTACCTTCGCGTAATTCGGGAGGTTTGTCTTCCACTTTCGCGGATCGCTGCCGCTGAAATAGTTCGTTTTGGTGATCAGGCGTTCAAGCCCGGTTAGTTTTGCTGCGGCGTTGCCGCCCAGCAGAGTTGCCTGGATTACAGACGCGGCATCGTTCGAGTTTGTAACGGCCAGCGTGAATTTAGTCGGGGCAAGCGCGAGGCCATAGCCGCTTCCGCGAGATATGAACTTTACGTCTTTGTCAGCCTGGCCGTAATTGGCCACGAAGCTCAATGGGATTTTCGCGTAGGACTCCTTCACCTTTGCTAAGTCATAACGGGAGGTGGGAGGTTGAGAGCCGGAGCCTGACAAAGAATAAACATGAACAGAGCCTATGTTTAATAGACCTGTCAGGGCGACTAATAGAGCCAGTAGGCGTGCAATGGTATAGGTTGTCTTCACAGAGAGTTCTCCTTACTTATTTATCAGATTCGATTTGTAACAAGATTCGACCCTGAATGTGGTTGGGGAGAAGCAGGGGGCCGCAATCTTAGCCGTTTAGCGAGCGTGAGGCAATGCCATTTTTACACTCCTTATGGAACCTTATTTCATCAAGAGAGTGTAATCCGCATGACCTATCTTCGTGGTCCAATCGTGGCCCTGCTCGCCTTCGTCATCGGTGTAGCGATCTCTCCGCCTCGTTTCTACATGGAATCAAGTGCGTGCGGACGTGTGATTGATGGCGGCGGTGGGTTTTCGATCAAGAATTACAGATCCACTTACCTTATCCAAGTGTCTCTAGCAGTGTCAGCGTATGATTCAACAAAGAAAGCGAACCAGGCATTTGATGATCGACTTGCCCAGGCTGTTCGAGTGATAGATCACGCGCCAAAGATGAATAAAGACAACATAGGCCAAAGAGCGGTAGCAGTCTTCTTCGACGCAGACGCGAATCAGTACTACGCCAGTGTCTTCTGGACAGATTGTCAGTTTATTGGTTCTATCCACTCCACTTCATACCTGCATGTGATCGAGTTTGAGAAACAGTACTTCCGTTAATATTCCGAACGGCGACGCTTCCCTGCTATATTCCAGCCCACTGAATGAAGCGCTTCAAATCAGACATTCCTCCAAACGTAGTTGAGCAGACCATCCGCGAATTTCGGCGTGACGGTGGGGCCATCTATTACCGGCTCGCAGACTGCGTTTTGAATGGTGAAGTAGTAGGACAGCGCATGTATGGCGAAGAAGGTCAACTTGTCAGAGAGATCCCGCTGAGAAATGGACTTAAACATGGACGTGCATATGAATGGGAGGATGAAGGAACGCTAAGCCTGATCGAGCCGTACGTGAACGGCAAAATTCACGGCACTGCGAAACAGTATGGACGTGACGGTTCAGTGATCGGCACCTACAGCCTTCGTTATGGAACTGGGTACGACATTTGGCGCGTGGAAGATGAAGACGGCGCTATTTACATTCACGAAATTCACCCGTTGAAAGACGGCTTGCCGCATGGCTACGAATGGTGGTTGGAGAGGAAGCCTCATATCGTGTACGAGGAACGACACTGGCACGAGGGCGAGTACCATGGCATCGAGAGAGAATGGAACAACGCGAATAAGTTGCGTCGTGGATTCCCGCGGTACTGGATAAAAGGTGAGCGTGTAGATAAAAGAAAGTATCTTCGAGCGGCGAAAGAGGATCCGAGCTTACCGCCGTTCCGGCTCAAGGACAATTCGCCACGCCGCAAGTTTCCGCCTGAAATTGAACAGCTCTTCGGGTTACGAGCCAAACAGTTGAGATAGCATGTTGGCTAAGCGATAGCCCGCTTGAGCGATGGACTTGTGGGAGACTCGAAAAGCAGTATCTGCATATTGCGTATCCGGCCAGTGATTACGAACTAATGTTTTTGGATACGCATTGTCTTTTGCGTTCTGGAGGCTGTCGAGTATCCACGCGTCAATATTTCCGGGATTCAGCGTTCCGTCAAACGTCGACAGAGGATACTTTTGCTCCAACTTCACGCTAAGTCGCTCAATATATTGTCTCTTATTTTCATTTGGGTTTTTGGGAGCACCGGTGTCGATGATGTTGTCCCAGTACCAGTGAAGTGATGTAGGGTTTGACCCGGACTCAAGTTTGAACGAGTTTCCACCAGCATCACCGTGACTCTCGCCCGAGAACGTTGTCACTCTTCCACTGGTATGTAACGGCTGATGGATATCGCCTACCAAGTGAAGCATCCAGGCCAAGGCCATGGCCCGCTCATTTGCAGGTAGGTTACAGTTGCATCCTAAAAGGGCACGAAGAAAGTGAAGTCTTTCACCCGCGTTGATTTCGTCGACCGGGATCGGAACATCATGTGGTTTATCGGTCATGGAGCCCGATGTTCCCGACCAGAAATGATCCACAAAGTGCCAGTCCCTTTGGTGATACTTAATGCACTTCCTGTGGTCGTCTTCGCCTCTGGGGCGAATGATGTCCGGCCACGTGGCCGCCAGCATAAAGAACTCCCGTTGCCGCACGATGAGGGGACGAGAATCGTTGGGAAAGAGTTCGCGAAGACAGCTATCCTTCGGAGCTTGCAGTAACAGTGCAACCACGCGTTGCTGTTCGGCGGCGCTTAAATTATCCCAGGCTACGCGCGCGACCAGCATATGTCCGGTGTCATTCCAGCCGTAAGTGGACTGCTGCGCGAATAACAGTAAGCCCAGTACAATTATGCAAGTCAGGATTTTTCTGTGTCGGGACATTTCGTTTCTCCTTATTGAAGCTGACGAGAATGCGCGCGAACAATATTTCACCACCGAGGTGGAAGTCAATGTCGTCCGACATTGGTTCCTATGCTCTGCGCAAAAGGAGATTTTTTCCTGGGAGCGAGTCCAAGTGTAACGCTTAATTCTCGGTAGAGATGCCCGATCGAACTAACAGTGACATGTCGCGCGTTGAATGGAAACTTTGAGAACATAGCATCGTTGTTGGGCCGGGTCAGTACCACCTGCGGTAGCGGGTGGGTCAACCGTCCCAATTGCGACTCTGAGATAAGAGTTGACCCACCCG
>JBIOUJ010000053.1:0-9095 GCA_044867025.1 Pyrinomonadaceae bacterium
GAATCGGGAAAACCATTTAAATGGTTTTCAAGAGTAGGAGACAGCGAGGACCCCAAGCTAAAGCTTGGGGAGAATGAGAAAGGCCGCTTACAACCGGCTCGGGAAAAAACAAACTGTAAAGGATGTCTTGACAATCAACAGCTATGCTTGAACCCTGGGCTGAAATTGGCGAACGCCTTCGGCGTTGTTCCGACAGACTCTTCAGGCTGAACGACGCATATTGATAAACCAGGGACGCGCTTCGCGCTTGCCCCTGGCTTTCATATTTCGCGCCTTTGGCGCTGCATTTTTGGGGCAAAGCCAGGTATGAGCAGTTCCCATGAATCTCTTCAGGCGCAAAAATTTTGTAGCTTAGTCGCGTGTTTCCTGTTGTTGACGCTGTCCGCGTGTGGCGAGGGTGTGTACCGAGGCCGTGTGCCTGGTGAGGTGCAGGAAGTAATAAACAACGTCACTGAACTGATAGCCCAGGAACGCTACGATCAGATCTACCTCGAGTCGTCGGAACGTTGGAAGCAGGACACCACGCTCGAGAAGTCGAACGAGACATTCAAAACCCTGCGGACAAAGCTTGGGCGGGTGGAATCGCGGACCCTCAACGGAGCGACCGAGCAAGAGAATTCCGGCGGCGTGTTGAAAGGTCATGTTTTCATCCTGTCGTATGAGACGCACTTTGAACGTGGCGACGGGATGGAGAACTTCACGCTGATCGAGGAGAATGGACAGTGGCGGTTGGCGCGTTATTTTGTGAACTCGACTTTGTTGAAAAACTAGGATGATCGAACGTTACACATTGCCCGAGATGGGCGCGCTCTGGTCGGAGCAAAATAAGTTTCAGAAGTGGCTCGACGTGGAGATCGCGGTCTGTGAGGTCCATGCAGAGATGGGCACGATTCCGCACGATGCTCTCGAACAGATCAAAGCGCGCGCTAAGTTTACAGTGCAGCGGGTCAATGAGATCGAGAAGACTACCAATCACGATGTCATTGCGTTTACGACAAACCTCGCGGAGTCGATTGGTGAAGCGAGCCGGTTTGTTCACTACGGTCTGACGTCGTCTGACGTCGTCGACACCGCGAATGCGCTTTTGCTGCGTGACTCGACAGAGATCCTGCTGAAAAAGGTCGATGCGTTGCTGGACGTGTTGAAGCGACGTGCGTTCGAGTTCAAAGACACGCCGCAGGTTGGACGCACGCACGGCATTCACGCTGAACCGACTTCGTTCGGGATAACTTTCGCGCTCTGGTACGACGAGATGCGCCGCAATCGCGAGCGCTTGCTGCGCGCGCGAGATGCGGTCGCGGTGGGAAAGATCAGCGGCGCTGTTGGGGCGTTTGCGCACCTCGATCCTTCGGTTGAGGAAAGTGTTTGCGCGAGACTCGGGTTGAAGGCCGCGCCGGTTTCGACGCAGGTGATCCAGCGTGATATTTACGCCGAATACTTAACGACACTCGCGATCATCGCCTCTTCGCTCGAGAAGTTTGCCCTGAACGTTCGTCACTGGCAGCGCACGGAAGTTCGTGAAGCGCAGGAGCGGTTCACGAAAGGTCAGAAAGGCTCGAGCGCGATGCCGCACAAGCGCAATCCGATCATTTCCGAACGCATCTGCGGCATCGCGAGAGTGATCCGGGCCAACAGCATCGTCGGGCTGGAGAACGTGGCGCTGTGGCACGAACGCGACATCTCACATTCGTCGGCGGAACGCGTGGTCCTGCCCGACTCGAGCACCGCGCTCGATTACATTCTCCAAAAAGCGATCGGGTTGATCGATGGGCTCGTGGTCTATCCCGAACGAATGCTCGAGAACCTCAACGCGACGAAGGGTTTGATCTTCAGCGGTCAACTGCTGTTGGCGTTAACGAACAAAGGCCTTTCGCGCGAGACGGCTTACGATTACGTGCAGCGCAATGCGATGAGAGTTTGGGACGAAAACCGTGACTTTCAGGAGCTGGTCAAGGCTGACGGCGACATACGATCGCAGCTATCGGAAACAGAGATAGACCGCGTCTTCTCGTTGGATCATTACCTGCGCAACATCGACGCGATCTACCGGCGGGTCTTTTGAAAAGAGATAATCATTGGTCATATGTCATTTGACATTTGTCATTTTCCATTTAAGACGTCCGGTTCCGGCAATGACAAATGATAAATGTCAAATGATATATGACCAATGATTCGGTTCTACTTAGTAGAGAACTTCTCGGCAAAGTTCCCGATCACCGGCAGCTTGAAATACTGCTTCTGGTAAGCCTTAATCAAGCAGAAAACGACGGCGATCAGGAGACCGATATAAAAAACAAAGATCAGCAAGCCAAGCACAAAGCTGACTAACGCCGCGAGACCTTCAGATACCTGACTGACAACCAGCGCGATTATCATCATGGCAATCCATAGGACGATGCCAACAACCAGAGCAGCCGCATTCAACAAAATCGACTGCATCGCGTGGAATCGGACCAGGCGGCTGTCCTTTTCGATCAGGAAGAAAATCAACCCTGAAACCCAGCCAAAAACGTACGACAGCAATGCTGCAATGTTTTCATCGAGCCCTGTACTGGATTTAGCGGCGGTTTGAACGGGCGGAGGGTTTTGCATTATAAGTTTCTCCTGTTGGGAACTGCGTTTAGCCGGGAAGCTACGGCGCTACGAGGCCGAGATATTATTCTAACAACTGCTTTTTAAGCAATGGTTTGTTACAGTTCAGAGTTCAGCCTTTAGACTGCTGTTCCCGCAAGCAAGCTAAAGCTTGAACTCTGAACTAAAACTTAGCGCCAAAGGTACGAGATGAAAGCCAAAGTTTACGTAAACCTGAAATCGGGAGTGCTCGATCCGCAGGGAAAAGCCATCCAACATTCCGTCGAACTGCTCGGTTTTTCGGGTATTTCGGACGTGCGGCAGGGTAAATACTTCGAGATCTCGCTGGACGGCTCGCTCGACAATCAACAAGCGCGCGAATCCGTCGAGAAGATGGCGCGCGAAGTGCTCTCGAACCCCATAATCGAAGATTACCGCGTGGAGATAGAAGCGTGAAATTCGGAGTTATCGTCTTTCCAGGTTCAAATTGCGATCACGACGCCTACCACGTGATCTCAAAACACGTGGGCCAGCCTGTCGACTTCATCTGGCACCGCGATACCGATTTGTCGACGTACGACGCCGTCATACTTCCCGGAGGTTTTTCGTACGGCGACTACCTGCGAGCCGGCGCGCTCGCGCGCTTTTCGCCGGTGATGAACTCCGTCAAGAAGTTCGCGGAGAGCGGGCGATTTGTGCTCGGGATCTGCAACGGCTTCCAGATCCTCTGCGAAGCTGGTCTGCTGCCGGGCGCGTTGATTCGGAATCGCGATCTCCACTTCATTTGCGAACACATCCACGTGCGTGTCGAAACGTCTGACAGTCCTTTTACTAATGAGCTAAAAGTGGGGACTGTGCTGCGTATCCCGATCGCGCACGCCGAAGGCAACTACATCTGCGACGACAACACTCTCGCCGAACTCCAACGAGAAAAACGAATCGTGTTTCGTTATTGCGAGAAGGACGGAACGGTCACGGACGCAGCGAACCCAAACGGGTCGCGTGATAACATCGCCGGCATTTGTAACCGCGAGCGCAACGTGCTCGGTTTAATGCCGCATCCGGAACGTGCTTGCGAAGACCTGCTCGGATCGAGCGATGGTCGTGATATTTTCCGGTCATTAGCGGCCACTCTTGCCGCCGCAGTTTGACGATTTTCGAAATGTTATGAAACGAATACTGCCATTCTTACTGATTCTCGCGGTGCTCGGCGTCGCACTGGGCAGCGCGTGGTACTTGACGCGTCCAATTCCGGCTTCGACGCCTGCGCCTAATCCGGCGGGGCAGGCGTCATCGGGTTTGCAGGGAGCAACCACTCAGCCTGTTACCAACAAAGGCGTGCCGGGAGCAGAACCCGCTCATACACTTGGACCGGCAAATGCTCCGGCACAGCTTGAAGAGTTTGGCGATTTTCAATGTCCGCCCTGCGGGATTTTCCATCCCATACTCGAAAAGATGGAAGAGGAGTTTGGCGACAAGTTGCGCGTGACGTTTCGCCAGTTTCCATTGGTGCCGGCACATCGGCACGCGCTAATTGCTGCGTCTGCGGCTGAAGCGGCTGGACTGCAAGGCAAGTTCTGGCAGATGCACAAACTGCTTTTCGACAATCAGAAGGATTGGAAAGACGCGTTTGATTCACGACCGATTTTTGAAGGTTACGCAAAACAGATCGGTATCGATATTGAGAAGTACAAACGCGACCTCGAAAGCGACGCCGTCGCCCAGCGAATATTCCTCGACGGCAAGCGTGGATACTCACTTGGTGTAAAGGGCACGCCGACGGTTTTTCTGAACGACCGCGAGGTGCCATTCGAAACTCTCATCCAGGCCGACAAGCTGCGCGTTGTGATTCAGAAGGAGATCGAGAGTGCCCGACGTAAGTAATCGCCAATGAAAAAGTTCTACGCGATTGCGGCACTCCTCTCATTGTTGGGCTTGGCTGACGCGATTTACCTCACCGTCGAACACGTCACCGGTCAATCTGTAAAGTGCACGATAATTTCGGGCTGCTCGGAAGTGTTGAGCAGTCCTTATGCTGTCGTGGCCGGCGTTCCGCTGGCGATGATTGGCGCGGCGGCGTATTTCGGTGTCTTCAGTCTCGCAACACTCGCGGCGTTTGGATATCGAATCGCGGCCACGTTGTTGACGCCGCTCGTGATTGCGATGTTTCTCGTGACACTGTGGCTGATTTACTTGCAGGCGTTCGTGATTGGTCAATTCTGCCAGTACTGTTTGTTCTCAGCCGCAGTGACAACCGGACTGCTCGTGGTTGTGCTTATTGCTCGCAGGCGTGTAAGGTATTCGCTTCCATGAGTCAACAACAACCTACCGTCTCGGACATTTTTCGGCGCGCCCAGGCCATGCGTCACGAGCATTCTGATTGGTCGTTGAAACAGCTCAAGGATGCGCTGGTAAAAGAGTTTTCAGGGGCGCCGTTTCCGCCGCTGCACAACCTGACGATTCCGGAGCAGGACGACCGCGCGCCGGAAGAAGATTGGACAGCGGGACTGCCGATCGTTCGGCGTGGCATTCAGTTTCAGGATTGGAAGGAAGTGATCGACGGAATTCTTCTGAGCCTCGAACAAACCGAGAACTACGAACGCGCGCGCGGCCCGGAAGGCGATCGTGACGAATGGCACGATCGAAGCGTCGGCATCAATGAGGCGGTGGCAAAGGGCGTCGGCAAATGGATGCCCGAGGAGTTGAAATAGAAACATCCACAGATTACACCGATTACACAGATTAAATAGATCATCTGTGTAATCGGTGGATAATTATTTGCTTATGAGCTTTTTAGATAACCTGTTCCACGATCCAAAATACCAAACCGACAACCCGCGCAAACCGGAAGATGTCGACGATTCCGACATCATCATCAGCCCCGACACGCGGCGAGAGAATCGTATGCCGCCGGGCCAGTCGCGGACGAAGAAATGGCCCGTGCTCGACGCACACGGCACACCGGAGATCGATCTCGCAACATGGTCGTTCGAAGTCGATGGTTTAGTCGAACATCCGCAGAAGTGGTCGCTCGACGAGTTCATGCAACTCGGCGCTGTGCGAGTCTATGCTGATTTCCACTGCGTCACGCGCTGGTCGCGGCTCGACAACGTCTGGAGTGGTGTTCCAACAAAAGAGATCGCGCGACTCGCGGGCGTCAAACCCGAAGCAAAATTTGTTCTGGCACTCGCCTACGACTACGGTTGGACCACAAACGTCCCGATTGAATATTTCCTTAAGGACGATTCACTCTTTGCCTGGTCGCACGATGGACAGCCGATCCCACCCGAACACGGCGGTCCGGTGCGTCTGATCATTCCGCAACTCTATGCGTGGAAGTCTGCGAAGTGGGTGAAAGGCGTGCGCTTTCTCGAACACGATCAAGCCGGCTACTGGGAAGAGGGTGGCTACCACATGCGCGGTGTTCCATGGGGTCCTGGCGACGGTGAAAGATTCCGCTGGTCTTAAGCAATGTCCGATCGACCGGCACCAGCAACTCCCAAAGACGCCGCGGCAATAATCCTTCTACGGCAGAACACCGATCCCGCGAACCCCGAGGTTTTCTGGGTTAAGCGCAGCGATAAGCTCGCGTTTCTCGGCGGTTTTCACGCTTTTCCGGGCGGACAGATCGACGCGGACGACGCTGAAGTCGACGTCCGCAACGCGCCAAATCCCGAAACCGCAGCAATGATCAGCGGCGCCGCGCGTGAGTTGTTCGAAGAGTTGGGCGTGTTGGTAGTTCGCGGTGGCGAGACGTTAACCAAAGGTCAAAGAGTTTCACTGCTCGACGATCTCGAAGCCGGACGTATGACATGGTCCGCGATGCTGAAACATTACGAACTTCATCTCGACGCAAACGACTTCACTTATGTCGGCCGCTGGGTGACGCCCCCATTCAACGTCCGTCGTTTTGACACGTGGTTCTTTCTCGTCGAGTGTCCACCGAAGCAGGAACCAAACGTCATTGCCGGCGAGCTGGCGAGCGGCGAGTGGTTAACAGCTCGCGACGCATACGATCGCTGGCTTCAGGATCAAGTCGTCGCAGTGCCGCCAACACTTCACGCCTTGCGAAGCTTAGCGGGTGGAATCGCCCCTGATCTCGTCGATCGTTTTTTATCCATTGCTGAGGCTCATGGCCGTCCCGAGCGGCGCATTACGTTCCGCCCGAATTACATCTGTTTTCCCGTGCGCACTCCCACGCGCCCGCCGGCAACACACACGTGCTGCTACCTTGTTTACAACTCGAGAGAGATCCTGATCTTTGATCCGGGATCGCCTTACGAAGACGAACAGCAAGCGCTCGCAGCTTGCGTTGACGAGATGATCGCGGAAGGCCGCACGGTCCGCGAAATAATCCTGACGCATTTACATCCCGACCACGTCGGCGGTGTCAATGCTTTGAAGACGCACCTCGGAGGCGATGTTCCGGTTGCAGCACACGCGCAGACTGCCGAAGGGTTGGCCGACGTTCACGTCGACCGTTTTATAAATGACAACGATGTCATCACCCTCGACGGTGAACCGCGAATCCAATTGCGTGCGTTGCACACACCCGGACACGCACTCGGCCATCTCTGTTTTCACGACGAAGATCGCGGGGTACTGATGACGGGCGACAACATCGTGGGGCTCGGATCGGTGCTCATCGATCCGCCACAGGGCAACATGCGCGACTATCTCGACTCACTCGAGCGCATGCGTTCGTTGCCAAACCTGACCGTTCTCTTCGGCGGACACGGCCCGGCAATCGCAACTCCGTATCAAAAGATCGATGAGTACATCTCACACCGTCTCCAACGTGAAAAACAGATCCTCGAAGCCGTGCGCGCGGGGCTAACTGATCCGAAAGAGATCGTTGCGCGCGTGTACACCGACGTCTCGCCCAAAGCTCACACCATGGCGGAAAGAGCCGTCATCGCGCACCTCGAAAAGCTCCGCGACGATGGTGAGATTTAGATTTTCTTGTGTCCTGTTTGTGCCTCTTTGTAGCTCCCTGTAGAATCTCCTTCACCCAATATGGATTATCCAAGAACTCTTCGCGAACTCAGGGCGGCCAGGTATCAAACACTCTCGGTCAAAGACGAACTACGCCGGAATCTAATTCAAAAACTGCGCAACCGCGAGAAGCTTTTTCCCGGCATTGTCGGTTATGACGACAGCGTAGTTCCGCAACTCGTAAATGCCATTTTGTCGCGGCACAACATCATCCTGCTCGGACTGCGCGGGCAAGCAAAAAGCCGCATAATTCGCCTGCTCACGGATCTGCTCGACAAGGAAATCCCGATTATCGCCGGGTCGGAAGTCAACGACGATCCGTTTCGACCGATCTCGGCTTACGGGCGACAGATGCTGGAGCAGCACGGAGACAACACGCCAATCACGTGGATCGATCGCGATGCACGGTTTGTCGAGAAACTCGCGACACCGGACGTCACTGTCGCTGACATCATCGGCGACGTCGATCCGATCAAGGCTGCGAAGGGCGGTCACCTCCTGAGCGATGAGCTGACGATTCATTACGGTCTGTTGCCGCGTGCGAATCGCGGGATCTTCGCGATCAATGAGTTGCCGGATCTGGCGGGAAAGATCCAGGTTGGTCTTTTCAACATCATGCAGGAAGGCGACGTGCAGATTAAGGGTTATCCCGTGCGCCTGCCGCTCGACGTGATGTTGATGTTCTCGGCGAATCCTGAAGACTACACGGCGCGCGGAAAGATCATCACGCCGCTGAAGGATCGCATCGGTGCCGAGATCACGACGCACTATCCGAAAGAGCTGCCGCTCGCGATGGAGATTACGCGCCAGGAGGCCTGGACGGATCGCTTCGACATCGGGGATCGACTGATCGTTCCGGAGTTTATTCGTGAAGTGGTCGAGCAGATCGCTTTCGAAGCACGCGAAGACAGTCACGTCGATAAACATTCGGGCGTTTCACAGCGAATGCCGATCACGGTGATGGAGTCGGTGGTTTCGAACGCCGAACGACGTTCGCTGCTCACAGGCGAGGAGTTGATCGTGCCGCGTATCGCAGACGTCTACGCGGCAATCCCTTCGATGACGGGAAAAATGGAGCTGGAGTACGAAGGCGAGCAGCTCGGCGCGACTCGTATCGCTCGCGATCTGATCAAGCGTGCGGCGGGCGAGGTCTTTGAAGGTTATTTCGTCGGCATCGACTTCTCGCGTACCGTGCAATGGTTTGACGAAGAAAACAAACTGCTGCTGGCTGACACTGTGTCAGCGGCGGAGTGCATTAACTTGATCGAGGCCGTTCCTGAATTGGCGGAAACAGCTTTGATCCCATTCGACTTCCAGCGCTCAGATACCGAGCGGCTCGTGTCGGCGTGCGAGTTCGCGCTTGAAGGTCTGTACGCTGAAAACAAGATCACGCGCAACGAGGAAGGCACTTACGCCGCTGTAACCAAGGCAAGAAAAGATCGTCGCGGCATGATCTACGACGATCTAACTGAGACCGGGAAATACAGTTGAAGACCGGCCGCAGATTTTCGCAGATGAACGCTGATCTC
>JBIOUJ010000054.1:0-6022 GCA_044867025.1 Pyrinomonadaceae bacterium
CTGGTACAACTTCGGATTGCGACCAATCATTCCGAACGTCTCAATATCGCCGCTCAGAGTTCGCTTGAGAATCTCATTCTCGCGTTTCAACGTCCCGAGCTCTAAGGCGCGGTCTACCAACGTATAAAGACGATCGAGACCATAGGGTTTCTCGAGATAGTAATAAGCGCCGCGTTTGATCGCCTCGATGGTGATGTCCAACGAGCCATGACCGGTCATCAGGATTACTTCGGTTTCCGGTGTTTCAGTCTTCACGTGAGTTATTACGTCTGTTCCTCTTCCATCCGGCAGACACAAGTCAGTAATCACCAGATCGACTGGCGTGGCGCTCAAAAGCGCGATCGCTTCGGCAAAGTACCGTGCCGTTAAGACTTTAAAGCCGGCCTCAGTAAGCACCACGCGTAACGAATCCGTCACATGAATGTCGTCGTCAACGACTAGAATAGTTTTCTGCTGCGGGTCTATCATCATCGAAATGCCTGGTCCAAGGGTGAGACGCGGCGAGCGCGTCGGGGTTGATAAAGCTGGGCGGCTACGGGAGGTGCAAATCTCCCTGCAACTCCCGTACATCGACTTGGATCAACATGTTCGCCGGATTTTCATGCGAGAAAAGGGAAAACCTCCGCACTCATTGCGCGCTTTTCCGCAAACCGAGGAGCACTGACCTCGCGCTACCGCGCCCGGTTAGTAGCACGACGCTTGCTACAGCATCGCCCAATGTGACCTCAGTCTAAGGAGATCGATCATGAAAAAAGTTGGAGCCGCAATGATTATGCTGATGGTTTCTCTGCCGTCAGCCGTTCTGTCGCAAACGCAAGGTGTCGCTGAAGACTGCGCGTGTGAGGCGCAGGTTTTACCATCCGTGCTCGCAACGGTAAATGGGGTGACGATTACTGCGCGCGACATCGAAAAGTCGACGGGCGATCGGGTTCGGAGCCTGCAAAAGCAGGTCGTGGAAGCGCGTAAGCGGGAGCTGGATCTACAGATCAACTCAAAACTTCTCGCCGCCGAAGCGAAAAAGCGAGGCATCACTACGGAAAAACTCCTCGAACAGGAGGTCGTGGCAAAAGTAAAAGCGCCAACACAGGCTGAGGCACAAACGTTTTACGATCAAAACAAAACGCGCATCCAGGGCGATTTCAACTCCGTCAAAGACGATATCCTGAAATACCTGACTGACGAGCGACAGCGCGCCGAGGCGAAGAAATTTGCTGATGCACTGCGCGCCGCGAGCAATACGGTCATTAAAGTCCCACAGACTACGCCACCACGCAGCGACTCGGAACGTGCGCAAGTGCTTGCGGTTGTTGACGGCGTAAATATCACGTCCGGCGACGTCGAAGATTCGCTGAAGGCGCTGATCGTCGACGTTCAGCAGGAGGTTTACAACCTGCGCAAAAACGAGCTCGACCTCACGATCAACGACACGCTCCTGACCCAGGAGGCACAAAAGCGAAAGGTAACGACAAACGCACTGCTTGATGCCGAAGTGAAGCCAAAGCAGGTCACCGAAGAACAAGCGCGCGCGTTTTTTGAACAGAACAAGGAGCGCGTGAGCGGCGACTTCGCGCAAACAAAAGATTCGATTATGAGTTACCTGCAACAGACGGAGCAGCGCATCGCGGAACGCGCGTTTGTAGAGAAACTTCGTGCAGCCGCTTCGCTTCAGATATTCCTGAAAGCCCCGCAGTCACCCGTGTCTTCAACTCAATAACGGGCGCCGCACTCCGACGGAGGCGACTGCGGGCTTTCCCGCTTTATTGGTGAACTTTCCCCAGTCTTTTCCATTCCGGCCCGTTTTTTCGCTGGATTTCATCCGGCACGTTCATTGCGCTCGGCAGTGTGGTCTCTATCTGGACCAAGTGTAACCAGGAGGAGGCGTTCACATGAATCACACCACTCGACGCGGTTTCTGCACCGATCTGTTATTGACTTCAACGGGGCTGATGCTGGCGCCCGGCATAACTCAAGTCGTAGCCGCACAAGATTCGATGGTTGCATACCCTCCAAGGAAGATTGAAGGCGCCGATCTGTTGCTACCGGGATCCAGCCTCTACTTCGACTACCCAACACGAAACGATCCGGCTGTGCTGGTGCGCCTCAATGAGAGCGAATACAGGGCGTACAGCCGCAGATGCTCTCACGCCGGGTGTTCCGTTGATTTCGACGGCCCGAGTCGATGTCTAAGGTGTCCCTGCCATCGTGGAACATACGATGCCCGCGTCGGGAACGTAATGTTTGGCCCACCACGACGTCCGCTGGATGAAATCGTCCTTGAGATGCGGGCCGGAGGACAGATGTGGGCCGTCGGCAAGAGCATGAGAAACACGGAAATAATCACACAAAACCTCAGAGGAGGTGACTGAAATGAGATACAGCACAGAAAAACGCAAATTCGGAGTTGTTGAGCTGACCTACCTGCTGATTGGAGTGCTTCTACTGCTCTTGATCGGTATTGTCGCCAAGGGCCAGCAACCACTTTATGCAGAATATCGAGGCGTGCGTCTGGGCATGACCATGATAGACGTGCGAACAAAACTCGGTGAGCCGGTAATGAAGAGTGCCGAACAGGATTACTTCGTTATCTCGCCGAGTGAAACGGTACAAATCGCTTACCAGGCCGAGAAAGTTGTGACCATTTCCACCGATTACACGGGTGGCGCAGGTGCGCCTGATTACAAAAGCGTAGTCGGCGATAGCCTGCTGCAGAGACCTGATGGGTCTATGTTTAGCATGGTGCTTCATGACGCGCAGGGCTTCTGGGTCACGTATAACAAGAGTGCCTCGACGGTGCCTGTCGTGACGGTCACCATCGGAAAAATGAAGTGATCGTCTCCCCGGCGACTCGCAATGTTGGAAGCAGCTCCAAAGGTGCTTTGAGTCCAATGAGTACTGTTGTCGCAGGTCGAAGCGAAACCGTGGTAGAAACCAGTCTCACTGGGCAATTATTACTGGACAACCCGTTGCTCAACAAAGGCAGTGCTTTTCCCGAAGGTGAGCGACGTGAGTTCAGCCTGCTGGGGCTGCTTCCACAGCATTGTTCTACGGTTGCCGAGCAACTTGCCCGCACCTACGAAAACTACAGGCGAAAAGAAACTGATCTCGAGCGCTATGTATTTCTGACGGCCTTGCAGGATCGCAATGAGACCCTGTTTTACCGTCTGTTGCAGGAACACATCAGCGAGATGATGCCTATCATCTACACGCCGACAGTCGGCGATGGCTGCCGGCAATACAGCCATGTGTTTCGCCGGCCACGCGGTTTGTACATCTCGTATCCTCAGCGTGACGAGATTCGCGCAATACTCGACAACGCTCCTTCAGAAAACGTCGAAGTGATCGTAGTGACTGATGGCGAGCGCATTCTTGGGTTGGGCGATCTGGGCGTGGGAGGGATGGGCATCCCAATCGGAAAACTCTCCCTCTACTCTCTCTGCGCAGGAATCCATCCGGCCGTAACCCTTCCGATCATGCTCGACGTCGGAACTGACAACCCGGAGCTACTCGACGATTCACTGTATCTGGGATGGCGCCACGCACGCGTGCGCGGTCAGGAATACGACGACTTCATTGAAGCTTTTGTCGAAGCAGTAAAGGAGAAGTTTCCTCGAGTGTTACTTCAGTGGGAAGATTTTTCAAAGCACAACGCAGCGAGATTGCTCGAACGCTATCGCGACCGGCTGTGTAGTTTCAACGACGATATTCAGGGAACGGGCGCCGTGACGGTTGCCGGACTTTTAGCTGCGATGAGGTCCTTGCGCTCCCGCCTCGACGAACAGCGAATTCTCATCCTGGGAGCAGGCTCAGCCGCGATTGGCATTTGTGATCAGATCGTCGCTGCAATGGTTCACGAAGGATACACGGAACGAGAGGCAAAACAGCAACTATGGCTGGTCGACAGCAAGGGCCTGGTCCACGATGGACGTCCACGTCTGGAACCCTCAAAACAGAAGTACGCGCAAAGCGTGGCGGGACTCACGGCCGGTGGGCTGGATTTTTTAGAAGTGGTCAGGAACGTTCATCCTACCATTTTGATTGGCACATCTGGTCAGCGTGGAGCTTTCACTGAGGAGATCGTCCGTGAAATGGCCAGGCATGTCGAACGTCCTGTAATCTTTCCACTTTCAAACCCAACTTCGAGGAGTGAGGCGACACCCGCCGAACTTCTCAACTGGACGGATGGGCGTGCGTTGATTGCAACGGGCAGTCCATTTCCACCGGTCAATTACGAAGGACGGTTGATTCTGATAGGTCAATGTAACAACGCATTCATTTTTCCCGGTATTGGATTGGGCGTGATTGCGTCAGGCGCGCGAAGAGTCACAGATGCAATGTTTTCCACAGCGGCTCGCGTGTTGAGTGAGTTCGCTCCCGCATTGAATGATCCGGATGGTCCACTGTTCCCCTCGCTTGAACGCGTGCGGGAGATTTCGTATCAGGTAGCGCTCTCAGTGGGTACCGAAGCCGTACGAACAAGCCTAACCTCCACTACCCCTAATTCTCTTGAAACCGCAGTAACAAGTAAGATGTGGACGCCCCAGTACCGTCCACTAAAACTCCGTAGCTAACTTCAGACAGCTTGTCTTTGTGTTCTTTTTTGTGCCTTTTGTGGCTCAGTTAAGAGGTCGATACGACTGAAGCATCTTCATGTAGTTGGCCCTTTCAAAGGCGGCGGGTTCGGCGCAATGTTTTTGACTCATAGCCCCGATCATCTGCATGACGCTCTCGTATTCGTGCTCGTTCAGCCATGTGACGAGCTCGTTCAAGACTTGCCCTATTCGCCGAACTCCTTTTTGCAAAAGCTCCGAAGCCATCATTGTTACTTTAGCGCCGGCCATCAAACCTTTAATGATGTCGTGCGACGTGTGAATGCCGCTCGTGATCGCGAGATCGGCGCTCACGCGGCCGTAGAGAATTGCCACCCAACGCAGTGGTAGACGCAGGTCATCCGAATTACTCAGGACCAGCCGCGGTGCGACTTCGAGGTTCTCCAGATCGAAGTCGGGTTGGTAGAAGCGATTGAAAAGGACCAGACCATCCGCTCCGTGATCGGCTAAGCGATTTGACATGTTCGCGACGGAACTGAAGAACGGACTCAGCTTCACTGCCACCGGAATCGTCACTGTTTGCCTAACGGCTGAGAGAATGTCGAGATAGAGTTTTTCCACCTCGGCGCCTGTGATGTCAGGATGTGTCGGAAGGTAATAGATGTTTAGCTCGAGCGCATCAGCGCCCGCTTCTTCGATTAACGTTGCGTAATCCGTCCAGCCTCCCACGGAAGTGCCATTTAAACTGCCGATGATCGGGATATCAACATTTTCCTTGGCGCGGCGAATCAGGTTGAGGTACTGGTCTGGACCAACGTTGTAGCTCTGCATGTCAGGGAAATAACTGATCGACTCCGCGTAGCTGTCGATACCCTGGGTCAAGTGATAGTCGATGTAATAGCTATCGAAACCGATCTGCTCTTCAAACAGTGAATACATCACCAGTGCCGCCGCGCCGGCGTCTTCGACGCGACGGATGCTGTCGACAGTGTGAGAGAGTGGCGACGAAGACACCACGATCGGGTTTTTCAAAACCATGCCGAGGTAGTTAGTTGTTAGGTTCATGGCGGCTCTCCATTTGCAGATATATGCAACGCCTTCTAACTTTAGTTCACGGCCGTTAACGGTAATTTTAGCTACGTGGTTAACGCCTTAGTTTCGGTGGTTAACGCCGAAGGCGTTGGCTAATTTCAGCCCAGGGTTGGAGCGCAAGCGACAACCCTGGGTTAACGTAACCACCATCGTTTCAACCCTGAAAGGGTTAATACCGCACAGGCCTAACGCTTTCAGCGTTGGTGGTGCTTTATATTTCGTAACCCAGGGTTGTCGCTGCGCTGTTCATTATCATGACATCCTTTACAGTTTGTTTTTTCCCGAGCCGGTTGTAAGCGGCCTTTCTCATTCTCCCCAAGCTTTAGCTTGGGGTCCTCGCTGTCTCCTACTCTTGAAAACCATTTAAATGGTTTTCCCGATTC
>JBIOUJ010000055.1:0-4304 GCA_044867025.1 Pyrinomonadaceae bacterium
CCCTTGTTGGCGATGGCGTTTCGGGAAACGAATTGTGACGCCTGACCGATATTTCCCTGGTCCAGGTAGGTATAAAACTCCGTGATGATCTGCTCCGGCGTATTGTTCATTCCGGAATTTTTCGCACCACTACCGGAACAACCCGTTAAAAAAACCAGGAGAGTAAAAGCGACGAAGTACTTATTCAGTTTCATTGATGCTCCTTTTCGTGAATATTTAATGTCCAGCGGCGTGCGCCCGCGCCTTCATTTTCTGCACCACAGGCACACCGCTGTAAGGCTGTGTTATGGCCTTCTCAATAACGTCAGCCGCTATATCTAAACGAGCCTGTTGTTTGAACTTCTCTCGCATCTGCCCAACACGATCGTTGAAAGACGAGTCGTTAATAACCTGCTCGATCATTCTGACGAGTTCAGTTGCGGAGATCTGCGGATCGTCATTCTGTACTCCAAGACCGTGATACGCGACTCGCTCTGCACATGCGGAGTGATCGCGAAACCCCTTAACCGGTAAGACGATCGCCGGCACTCCCATGTAAATACATTCCTTGATACTCCCAAATCCGCCGTGGTTGATCATCACGCTCGCGCGCGACAGCACTTTGAGCTGTGAGACCCACGGAAACAAAAACACATTCGCGGGGACGTCTGAGAAATCTTCCGGTTTGAACGCTTTGCCGATAGCGATAATAAACTGCCATTCAGGACGTAACGCGGCAGCATCCATCGTCACCTGGAACAGCCTTCGATTGGCTTCCTTGTTCATTTGAGTCTGGCTGCCGCGCGCACAGTAGATGATCGGTTGATTTGAATCGAAGCCGGCGAGTGAAAAAGGCCGTTCCGTTCTCCCCGGGTCAACTCCAGCCCCGACGTAATGAACACCGGGCTCTACTTCAGTCGTCGGCAAATCAAACGCCTGCGGATGCAGGACCAGTTCGGGCGTGCGCAAGACGAGCTGCGAGAGATCCTTGAAATGCTTGAACTTCACGCCTGCTTTCACGACTGACTCGAGAAACTCCGGCAGGCCCGACGTCAATTCCAACAGCAACTCGCCGATTTTTTGCGTTATCTGCGTCCTCGAGAAACGCCTGAACATTGGACCAAAAAACACCAGCGGTATGTGATAGCGATAGTGGATGGCAAGGCCCTCGAGATAGTACTCCGAGTGGACCAGCGCGACGTCCGGATTCAAATCCGCAAGAATACCGTCCAGTAACTCTCCACGAACCAACGGACCAAAAATTAAATTCAACCGGCTGTGTTCCGCGTGCGAACCATTGGCTGACGGATCACCTCTCATGATCGAGATGAACTTGAAGCCGTTATCTCTAACGAGTTGTGCGAGGTTCTGGTGGCCCAAATACCAGACTTGATGACCTCGAGTTTGCAGGAAGCGTGAAAGCCAAAAAGTAGGAAGAACGTGCCCTTCTTCTATATCGACGAAAATCGCGATAGTTGCCATTTCTCTCTTTCTCTCTCCAGGGTGACCTAATTTGAAGTTTCTCTCTCTGCGTACCTCTGCGTCCTCTGCGCCTCTGCGGTTATTACTTTTTACCCGCTGTTTACCGCAGAGGCGCAGAGGACGCAGAGGTACGCAGAGTTGAAATCAGGGGAAGAAGAAATGGGAGGTACTACCGAACTACTGATAGCGCAAGGCATCCATCGGATTCACCTTGGTAGCATTACGCGCGGGAATGTAGCTTGCCGTCAGTACGATCAGAATCAGAAACAGTGAAATCAAAATAAATGTCGCAGGGTCTGCCGGGCTGATGCCGTAAAGCAGCGATGTAAGAAATTGCGCCAGCGCAAAGGCGCCGATGTTTCCAATCGCGATGCCGATCAGTGAAAGGATCAAGCCCTCTTTCGTGATCAGTTTGATGATGTCGCGTTTTTGAGCGCCGAGCGCCATTCGGATACCGATCTCGCGTGTTCTTTGCGTAAACGAATACGCAGCGATCCCGTAGACTCCGATGCTCGCGACAATTAGACCAAGCACACCGAAGAAACCCGCGAGTATGGCTGCCAGCTTTGTGGGAAGCATTTGCAGAGCGGCGAGCTCATCGAGAGTCTTGAAATCATAAACCGGAAGTCCTTTACCAAGTGCTTCGATCTCGCGCTGGATCGGATCGATCAGCGAGGTCGGATTACTCGAGCTACGCACGATGAGGTTCAACTCCGATCTGAATTTCTGGTAGACCGGGATATAGAGATTGGGCCGAGGCTCGCTCGCCATGTTGTCCTTACTGTCTCTGACGACACCGACGATTTCGATCAGCGGATTCTGGGAATAATCGGTACGAATACGTTTACCGACTGCTTCCTGGTTGGGCCAGTAAAGCCGCGCCATGGTTTCGTTGATGATGGCGGCTTTCGGCGCCGAAGCGTCATCTCTGTCTGTGAAATCGCGGCCGCGAAGCCTGATATTGAAAGTGTCGAAGTAATGAGGAGCGATGATTGAAGTGCTGACGTTGTATTTTTGATCGCGGCCTTCGATGTAGACCACTGAATCGCTCACCGCCTGGTCGAACGGTAGATTGTCCGCCAGAGTCACACCCTGAACACCCGGCAGGCGTGAAAGTCGATCAGTCAATTCCAGCGCATAGGTTTTATCGATGATGTTGTTGTAGCCGAAATCGCGCGGCGCGAGCGGCAACAGTAAAAGCCGGTCGCTTTGGTAATTGGCGCCCGCAGCCTCGCCTTTCAGGAGACTACGGAAAAACAGACCAGCGGAGACCAGCATCACCAGCGACACCGCGATTTGCAGCACGACGAGCATGTTTCGCAGCTTCACTTTGCCACGAGCCGAAGCCCCGCCACTCTCCTTCATCGTGTCTGTCAGATCAACCTTTGAAGCATTGAGTGCCGGCGCCAAACCGAAAATCATGCTTGTTACAAGGGCGATTAAAAACGTGAAGATCACAACCCACTTGTCTATACCGAATTCCGGGATTAAGCGTGAGTAGTGAGCGGGAATAAAGGCCAGCAACAACCTGGTGGCCCAGATAGATGACACCAGTCCTGCCGCGCCACCGAGCAGCGCGAGCAGCATGTTCTCCGTCAACAACTGTCGAACAAGGCGCCCACGGCTGCTGCCGAGAGCGAGGCGAACGGCAATCTCGTTCCGACGAACGGTCGCGCGAGAAAGCACGAGACTCACGACGTTGATACATGCGATCGTAAGGACAATGAACGTGCCCGCGAGCGCCAGGGTCGCGAGGGTTAAACTCTCGCTGGTGGCTCTTGCTCGTAAACTATCAACCGGCACGAGCCGAACTATCTTCGCCTCTTTCTTCTCACCATAAGTCTGTGCGACGCGATTGACGACTGCCGTCATCTCAGCCTGTGCTCGATCGACTGTGACGTCCGGTTTTACGCGACCGATCAGAGTCAACCAATCGTGATCGCGGTTGGTCCGGTTGTCGCCTCCCTTTTCGGTACGTTCCTTTGCTGCCTCGTTGTCGCCCGCCGGGGCGGTTGCCGTACTCGTGGCGGAACCCCCTGTAGTCGGATCTGCGTCTCGCGCCATCGCAATGACTTTGGCCCACGCGGTGAGCGGTACCCAAACATCTGTAGTCATACCCGCCATCGTGCCGGTAAAAGATTTCGGAGCGACGCCGACGATCGTAAAGCTCTGATTGTTGAGTTTGATTTGCTGGCCGATGGCCTGAGGATCTTTGTTGAGACGCGTCTCCCAGAATGGCTGGCTAACCACCGCGACAAGCTGTGGCTGACCAAGCTGATCGTCGTAAGCCTGAATCGCGCGGCCGGCGACGGGCCTGACACCCAGCACGCCAAAGTAATTGCCGCTCACGACCTCCGTGGCAATGCGTTCGGTGCGTGTTCCGATGGTCAGAAAAATCGGTTGATGGCTGTAAGACGCGAGACCTGAAAAGACACTGTTCTGATCCCGGTAGTCTATGTAGTTCAGATAGGACACTGAGCCGCCTGGATTGTCGGCAGTGCCTTCAAAGAAATAGACCAGTTGGTTGGTGTCTTCTACCGGGAGCGTTTTCAGGAGAAACGAATTGGCGAGACTGAAGACGGTCGCGTTGACGCCGATGCCCACTGCCAGCGACATCACAACCACGATCGTGAAACCAGGGTTCTTGATCAATAGCCTGATGCCGTATTTTAAGTCGCGTAGAATATTAGCCAGCATGCTTGTTCCGTGCTTCCATCTTTCTAATGATTGTATTCGCCATACGCATTAACACGTCCTTGCAGTTCCCTGGATCTACATCTTAATGCTTGGCCTCAAGAGTAAGGCTCGCACTTGGATAAGGTCAGTACCACCTGCGGTAGCGG
>JBIOUJ010000056.1:0-7821 GCA_044867025.1 Pyrinomonadaceae bacterium
ATCCTAATTCTTGAGGTAAACCACAACACGCCCGCACATTAGGACGATCCAATAAATCGCCAGTCCCACAAGCATGAACCAGAAGAAATACACCGGCAACATGTACCGGGGTTCGAAATGTAGTGGTGCGTGTGACAACAGATAATAGAGAGGAAGGGTCAGAATTACTGCTAATGCTACTTTCCGTCGATAAACTGCGAGAAGAACTACACCTAGAATCGTCAGAGGAAGAAAGTAACGCGTAACAAACAGCTTCTGAACGGGCTTGACCAGCATCCGAGGGTATTTGGTCCATAAGTAAGATGCCGGCCCGAGCTCATGTAATTGCGCGCGTCCGATGTCAACGATCGCACGCGATTCGACGTTCGCGATCGCGAGTTGGATCTGATCGTCGTTCGGGTTTACGAAGGGTATCTGAAGCGTCGGCGCGAAAGCATTCGTATACGGAGCGCGCTCAAGTGAATCTGGTAGCGCCGCTGATGCCAGAACCTGTGAACGCCCCACTGGTCTAACAGTGATCGATACCCTTCCCTGTTGAATCATCGCCGGAATCGCCAATACATAATCAAAGTTCCGTCGGACTGTGATTGGGTTCGTAATAATTTTCCCGCCATCGTCAGTTTCGAACCGTAACGCGACATCCTGCGTCAACGAAGTTTTCGCGGATCCACTCACTTGCGATTCCGATAAGAGTTCCTGCGGTGAAGGTGACCATACGAGAGGTGTGTCGTTAGTGATTTCAAGTGAGTGTGAGACTGTCGGGTCGGCGGAGATTATGGGAACTTCTTCGTAGTGCAACATCGTCAACATCCGCCGAACCATTGTGCCGACAAACCATGCGGGATTCGATCGAATAACTGACAACGCTCGCACAACACGGCCGCGCTCGCGCGCAATCCCATCAGGTCGATAAAGTTCGGCTGCATAATCCGGCCGGTTGGCCCACTGCGCTTCCTGCGCATTAGTACCATCGTCCGTACGGGACAGACCGAATCTTTGCTCGACGTCGTAGTCAGCAATCCCCTCACTCAACAGGACACCCGTGCCAAGTGAGACAGGCACGAAGCTGCGAAACACGATCGCGTTTCGAATCGTAATCGGCGCGATTACAATCGCCGCCCCACCAATCAATGCGAGCACGTGCCGTCGCCATTGACCTCGAGGTAACAAAACTATCAACGTCGCACATGCAAACAGAGGGAGCAGCAGAGAGTCTGCTCGCAACCAGCAGGAAATGCCTATCAATCCGCCCGCCAACATCATTTTGCGGACGCTCCCATCTTCGGCGGCTTTCATAATTACGAGGATTGCAGCCACGAGCGGCAACGCAGTAAGTGACTCAGGCAAGATCAGCAGTGAACGAAATGCGAGCTGAGGTGCTACTGCGGCGAGCAGCGCTGCAAGAAGAGCCGCACCGCGCGGTATTAGGCGAGCAGCAATAACAAAGACCAGAACTGCGGTAACTGCGTCACACGCTATTTGAAACAATCGTAGTGCCCGATCACTGTTGCCGCTGATTTTGTAGACGATGGCAATCACGATCGGATAACCGGGCGGATGAGTAAGAATCATCTCGTCTGGCTGTGACTTCGGACCTTTTATAAACGAGGTCAAGTCACGGGCGAGCAGAAACTGCGCCTCTTCCTTGTAACGCGCAGTCAATCTCGTCATGTTTTTATCTAAGGTGAGGAAGTTGTTCTGCCACTGGAGTAATCGCACACCGAAGGCAACAAAGACGATTGTCAAACAGATTAGCCATACTTTGTTCGATGTTACGTCAGGCTCGATGTTGGGCATGGGCCGTCGTAGCATTTGTCACACGTTGAGGGCGGTCACTGCATTCTCATATTCATCGGGACGCACATAGATGATGTATCCGAAATGTCCCTTTCCGTCAGCCACTCCACTGGACGCATAGATGTTGACGTTCGCTGCATAGAGCTTCGAATGTACTTCCGACAGCGCGCCGAGCTCATCATCACCCTGGACCAACAAAGCTGCCTGCGGTCCTTCTAACTTCAGACCCGATTTCTGAGCCTCGTTTCGAAGTTGTGCCGTGTCTTCAGGAAAGATCGTCAGTTGGGTGTTCATCGGTCCAAAGGGAACCGCGGTAACAGCCACCAGATTGATACCGAGACTGGCTAACCGTGAGAGCACTTCATAAGCCTGTCCGGGTTCGTCCTTGACTGTCGTATAAAAATAATCGACCCGACGAATTTTGAATGCCATATCAGTTTCCTCGGTTTGATGTAAACGCGGAGATTATCATCATTTTGTCTACACATAACCACCAATGAAGAAGCCCGGCTGAGACGCGCCTCAGCCGGGCTTGATGATGCCCCTACCGATGAGTCGTTATTTCTCGCATCACGACTTGGTCCGCTTCGCGTTTTTTCACACGGGGATCGTTCGCTCCCTGCACGACGAGCAGCGGTGTCTTGATCTTATCAGCATGCGTCAGTGGTGATTGCTGCATGAGCTGCGCTTTTCCTTCCGCACTGGTTGGATCACCCATGCGCTGGTAGAACCTTGCGCTCAGCCTCCCAGTACGGCGGGATAGCATCGAGCAAGGTAATCAGGTTAGACGGCGCAGCGATCGCGACCGCCGCCGCGTAGAGGTCTGGTGTGGTGGTGATGTTTGAGTACTAGCCGGCCGGGTAAATCAGCTTCAAAGATATAAACGCGTGGGAACGCGAAGTATTAACGCTAGATTTTCAGAAAGTTGCGTGAGGATCAATTAAGCAGGGAAGAGCTTGCACCTGCACCGTTATATGTGACTTTCGATTCAGCGACAGAAATTACCCGGCGGCTTTGCAACTGCTGGACAAGCGTATTCACTTGGTCCGTCGAGAGCTTATTCTGAAACAGCGCGGCAATAGTGGACTTGAGTTTTGGGACTGTACGCGGCTTCGCAGACCCGCGTTGCTTCAAATTTGCAACGAGTTGGGCGTAGTAATCAGGCCCCGACTTCGTCGCTTTCTGCAATGCCGGCTGCCCCTTTTTCGTAGCCTTTCGCTGGGTGCCGTTTGGACACTGGAACTGTCCCTTCTGATTCAGGACCACCTGAATCTTCTCCTTCAAGGACTTACTTCCGAGTAGAGCGTTTAGTGATTTGCAGGTAGCAACACAATTTCCATCGTGATCGCTACCGCCTTTGGCCTTCGCTACCAGGTGCTCGACGCTGGCATCGTTGTCCGGCAGTGGCAGATTGCAGAAGAAGCACTGTCCTCCTTGCACAAACAGCAATCGTTTCAAAGATTGGTTGGGCATCTTTACCTTTACCTTATTAGCTTCAAGGGTGCGATGGTTGAGAGGTGCGAATTGGTAGTAGAAATGAGGCTTTCGAGGGCGGTTCGGCTGCACGCTTAACAGCCTGCGTCAGTATAGCATTGACCGAGCGTCTGAGATCCGAAATCGTTGCTTTAGGTCGCGCAGGTCACCTTATTGATTCGCCAGCCAGAAGCTGTTTTGATAAGCGTGACGTCGATCTTGATCTGATCGATCTCACCTGAGGGTAAGGTGACCGTGGCTGTAGCGGTACCGTTTTTGACCTGCGGAGTGCTGACGGTGAAATTCTTCTCCCAACCTTTATCCCAATCCTGTGCGCAGATAAAGATGTCGGCGTCCATACGGCGGATCAGCCTCGGCGCATTTGCGTAAAGCTGCGGCGTCAGATACTTCAATGCGGTCGTTTTCTGTTTGAGTGGATTCATGTTTTCGCGGCTGAGTTGATGCAAATACCAGGAATAAAAACCTCGCGTCACTTCCTGTGGCGTTGCCGCTTGCTGCGCTCGTGCCGAGATTGAAAGAAAAGCCACCCCGGCGACTAAACCTACGACGATTGAGAGAGATCGTTTGAGCAATGCTTCCTCCTGGTTTGGCGCTCTTCTCTGTGCACCCTGTGTGGGCTCTGTGTCTCTCCAGCAAAACAGACCGCAGAGACATAGAACACAAAAGCATTTCTTGTGCACAGGATCAAGTCTTTTATGCAGATTAGACAATGCGTACTATAGTTGCACTCGCGGAGGCGCACGGTGGCTACGATAGAGTTCATGGAAAAGTTGTTATACCTGGCGGCGGAGGCTGAGTCTTTGGTCAGCGGGAAGAATCGTTCGTATGAACGAGCGTTGAAGCAGGAATTGCCAAAGATAGTCGAAGCGGCTGAGTCTTGGTTCGGTCCGAGAGATCGTTCCTACGAACTGCTCGAGCCTCGCATCAGCGAGAGCTTTTTTGCAACGCCTGCCATCTACCCTTTCCGCAAGATCAGAATATTCCTGACGAGAGAAGCCAAGCTTGCACCATATTACGCGACGTATGAACTTGCTCATGAAGTGGTCCATGTGCTGAGCCCAGTTCTCATGTTGAGACCCATACTCCTGGAAGAGGGGCTCGCTACATACTTCTCCTTTAAGTATGTGAAGCGTATTCACAATGTCCAGTTCGAAACTACCGGTGATCGTCACTACGACGCTGCGTTCCGTGCCGTCTCTCGACTGATGGCGAAGAATGAATTCGTGATCAAGGAGTTGCGAGCTCGCCAACCTGTCATCTCAAAAATCGATGTGAAACTTTTGGTCGAAGTAGCTGGTATCGATCTCGATCTCGCAAAGTTCTTATGTACGGACTTCCTCACTTATCGTCAGCCACCTGTATCCTGGACTGTAGGCGCCACCCAAACCGCTCAACTCTTCGCCAGAGGAGTACACTCGCTTTGGGATCAGTGGGACTTCAAAAAATTTTCATAAAAATCTCATAGCCCAGCAGCGACCAACTTTTCGCGTTTAGAAAATAGAAGTAGGTTACTGCCATGAAACAGTGTCCCAAATGCCGGCTGAAGTTTGCCGGCGCAGATCTTAGATTTTGTCGCTTTGACGGCTCTCCACTGATCAGCGAATCCACACCTCCAGACGAGGCCGCAACGATCTTGTTTTCAAGCGGATACCTCAATAACCGATCCACACAGCTCGACGAACTGCACCGCAGAAACGAGTCGGGAAAACTCTCCAAGTAACTACCTCAAAAAAATATTTTCACACCGAAGGTAATACGTTCGGGAGTTCAGCAACTTTCTTCTAGGTATCAGCTTGAATTACTTAGCTCTAAGGAGAAATTAATGCGTTACATGAAAGTAAAATTCTTCATCACCAGCGTTCTTATACTAATCGTTGGTATCGTACTCACATCCTTACCGCGCGTCAGCGCGCAAAAGGAAAATCGCCTTTCGGCGGAAGATCAGAAGCTGTTGGAGCTTGCGGCAAAACGCCGCGGACTTGACGCAAGTCGACTGCAACTGCTTAAGAACACGACTGTCGAACTGCCATTAACCGGACGTCACGTCGAAACGGCAAAAGTTCTCAACACGACAAACGGCCAGGTGTTCCCTGTATCAATTGACGAGCAAGGCCAGGAGATTGAGTTCTCCACTCTGAAGGCCGACGAGCAGCGCGCCTATCGTGCACGATACGGCAAGCTCGATCCGAAGCTGCACAAAAAGGTCCAGGACGTTCGCGGCGACCAGAAGATCAAGGTCGCGTTCTGGCTCAACACAGAAGATCTCGGAGCACAAGATCCGCGCGACGGCCGCACCGATCTGAGCCGTGAGGAAGTCGATGCGTTACTTGCGCGCCGCATGGACCAGGTGAAGGCTGCCACGTCGCGCGCCACCGAAGGACTCACACGCGCCCTGGAACGCGCCGGTCACGTTGTGGATCGACGTAGTGAAGGTGCACCAACGGTTTTCGCAACACTGCCCGCAGGTTTGGTCAAACAGTTTTCGGAACGCGCGGATGTGGAGGTTGCTTACCTCGCGCAGGACGAAGAGTACAAAGATCACATGAACGTTGCCGGCCCTTCGATCAAGGCCGACAAGCTGTGGGATCTCGGGATCACCGGCACCGGCGCGCGCATCGCGATCGTCGAGGACAGCCGCGTTGACTTCAACAACAGTTGTCTTTCAGCGAACAATCTCGGCACGCGCGTGCCCAACGATCCGAATGTTGACGATCACGCAACAGCATGCGCCGGCATCGCCGCCAGCACGCACAACAAATTCCGCGGTATTGCCCCGGGCGCCGGTATCTACAGTTCTAACATCCAGAACTATGCTGACTTCGGCAAAATATCAGCCGCCATGGATGCGGCTTGGCAAAATGCTGACGTCTCAAACTACAGTTGGGGACTCGATACTTGCGGGTACGACGGTTCAGTAAACGTCTGGGGCCGACATGCCGATTACATCGTCCGGTATATCTGGGACACCGTGACGGCGTCTGCCGGTAACCTCGGCTTTTGCACTTCAAAAGGATATGTGAATAGTGTTGGCTCCGGCTTCAACACGATCGCTGTCGGCAACTACGACGACGCTGGTACGGTCTCGTCCACTGACAACGTGATGTGGCCCACTTCAAGCTGGGAAGATCCGCTCTCGCTGCACGGCGATCGCGAGAAACCGGAAGTCGCAGCGCCGGGCGCCAACATCAAGACGACGGTGATGAGTCCAAACTTCGCGTGCGACATGGCTGAAATCGGATCGGGTACGAGTTTCTCGGCGCCTGCGGTGGCGGGCCTCGCGGCTGATCTGATCCAGGTGAACTCAAGCCTTCGCATCTTTCCCGAATCTCTCAAGGCGCTCATTCTGGCTGGGGCTACTGACAACATTGAAGGTGCCGCAGGTCTGAGCGAAAAAGATGGAGCTGGTGGCGTCAACGCGTTGACCTCTTATACGAGCACGATTAACAACCGCTACAGGTGGTTTGATGTCGTGCCGTCAAGCTTCGACGCGAACCGCGACCTCACGATCGACATGGGCTGGGTCAACGCCGGCCAGCGAGTGAAGATCGCGTTGGTGTGGGATTCAACTCCCACGAGCGACTATCTGACGGATCCGCTCAAAGCCGACCTCGACCTCTACGTGCTTGGTCCAAACCAATTTCAGGGCTCCGCGAGCTTTGACAACAGCTACGAGGTGGTGGATTTTACAGCCACGCAATCGGGCAACTTCCAGATCAAGGTCAAAAACTTCCGCTTCGACGGCTTTAACGAGTACGTCGGCGTTGCCTGGAGCTTGTCATAACAAGTTCCGAAACGTTTCTCTGCGGTCCTCTGCGTATCTCTGCGATCTCTGCGTTAGAGAGCGTTTTAGCGCAGAGGTCGCAGAGGACCGCAGAGAAAACCTCTATTTGTGGGACGTTTGTTAAAATACTTCATAATCTGCGGATTGGATAATGAAACTATGAAAACGATCTATGAAGCCGCGGGCGGTTTTGATGGGGTGCTGAGATTGGCTCACGCGTGGCACGCGCGGGTGTTGGAGGACGAAGTGGTTAGCCATGCATTCAGCCACGGCTTTCACCCGCAGCACACCGAACGCCTTGCCGCGTATTGGGCGGAAGCACTCGGTGGGCCAACAATCTACTCCGACCAGTACGGTGATGAGACGTCCGTCGTGCGGACTCACAGTGGCAACGGGCCGCATGAGGAGATGGACCAGCGAGCGATCGCCTGTTTCGATCAGGCCCTGCAAGATGCGGGACTTGACAGCGACGAGCGGCTCAGACGCGTGCTGCACGATTACTTCGCGTGGGCAACTACGACCACGATGTCTCGTTACCACCACTCAGCGGACGATGTGCCGCACGGTTTGCACATCCCGAAGTGGTCCTGGAACGGACTCGTAAGTGGCGCTAGAGGAGATGAAAGTTGAGATCGACCCGGCTTTGCCTCAAAGTCAAGAAATCCCTGTTGGGTAAATGTCAGTACCACCTGCGGTAGCGGGTGGGTCAACCATCAGAATTCAAAATCCATAGCAATATCACATGCTCA
>JBIOUJ010000057.1:0-6210 GCA_044867025.1 Pyrinomonadaceae bacterium
ATCTGCGTTCATCTGCGAAAATCTGCGGCTTTTACTTTCCCCCCGATCTGCCTTACTATCCCCACCTCGTGACGCTCTGGCAGAACTACATGCACCGGCGTGAACGCTGGTACCACCAACGCGACAATAATCGTCTCGTGCGTCCCTTTGAATGGGGTTTGTCGCACGTTTTCGACCATGTAAATGGCGACGATCCGCGCGATCTATTTAGTCATCACACGGATCGCGCAATGCAGGCGAGTGAAGATTTCTACGCCCTTCCGCCGGTTACCGATTATCGACTCGAAGGCGATCAACTCACCTGGACGAGCGCGGTACACACGCCCTCAGCAGAAAACAACACAGCCCGTGCGCGCTTCTTTCCCGAAAAACGCCGCAATGGAAAGCCTCGGAATGCTGTCGTTGTTTTGCCGCAGTGGAACGCACAGCCCGAAAGTCACGTGGAAGCCTGTCGCATCTTCAACATGATCGGCATGGCCGCGCTGCGTCTGACGCTTCCGTATCACCAGCAACGAAAGCCGCCCGAACTCGAGCGCGCGGATCATCTCGTCAGCAGCAACATCGGGCGGACGATTCAATCAGTCAGGCAGGCTGTTCTCGACACACGCGCAGCGGTCCAGTGGCTGAAAAGCGAAGGGTACGATCAGATCGGAATTCTCGGCACGAGTATCGGCTCGTGCGTCGCGTTTCTCGCGTTTGCGCACGAACCAGATCTCAAGGCGGGCGCTTTCAATCACGTCTCGGGATATTTTGCGGACGTGGTCTGGCACGGAATCTCGACCGCGCACGTGCGTGCAGGTTTTGCGGATCACTTGACGCTGGATGAGCTTCGCACTTACTGGGCGCCGATCAGTCCTCTACCGTTCATGCCGCGCGTCGCGGCGATGGGCCACCGGCCGTTGCGCTTCATCATCGCGCGTTACGATCTGACCTTTCCGATCGACCTCTCTCACCAGGCAATCGCAGAAGCGCGTCGTCACAAGCTGCCACTCGATGTCGTTTGGCTGCCCTGCGGACACTACACAACCGCAGAGTTGCCGTGGAAAGCGATCGACGCGTGGAAGATTGCGACGTTCTTCAGGAAGCAATTCAAAGCCGCAGATTTACGCAGATGAACGCAGATTTGATCGGCGTTCATCTGCGTAAATCTGCGGCTTAAATGATTTCCTTACTTCGCCAGCGGAAACACCGGCTCGATATCCACCGGCACGTCCTTCAACTTATCTAGCGCCTGCTGCATCGGCGGCCTAATCACCGCAAATTTATCGAGCATCGCTTTTGCCTTGTCGTACGACCCTTCAGCCTCGAGCGTCAGCAGATCGTGCGTCAGCTTAGTCACACCCTCTTTGATCTTCGAATGATCGACGCTGAACGTGCCTTTGGCTTCGTTGAACTTTATCGCGCCTTCGTCAGTCAGATAGTTGAACTGCATCGCGACGCCGCGACCGTGAGCTTCCGTGATTCCAAAACGCACTGAACGAAACATACTCGCGAGGTAAGTCGTGTAGAGCGTGCGCTCCATTCCCTTGTCGATGATGCCGCGATCGATCATGAACTGAAGCGCCCACAGGCCCGTCATGTCGGCTTTTGCTTCTTCAATCGCCGAGTAGAGCTCCTTCAACTGCTTGCGTACCGTCGTTTCCTGGCCGCCGGCAGTGATGTTGTGTGGTCCAAGCCCGTGCATCAGCTCGTGACAGAGTATGTGTGTGAAGAACGAGTCAAACGCGAGCGCCGGCTGCTCGGCCGGATCCAAAACGACTTTCGAGATCGGAATCAGAGTCTTGTTGAACTTCGCATCCTGCACGTTCTTCAGCATGACGCGCTTCGAGCCTTTCTCCTTCACGACGCGCTCGTCATTCGGGAGGTTGAACGCAGCCGTCTGCACGCCGCTGTTGCCTTCGCCGGAAGCGAATACTTCGTTCACAACGCGAATCGGCGACGCCGCGCCGAGCTTCGGATTTCGATAACGCGGGTCGATCGGAAGATTGTTTTCCAACTCCTGCAAATGTCCGCTGAACTTCGTGAGCTTCGCCGTCTCGGCGTCGTCGCGCAGCGTTACATACGATTCAAACGCGGCTTTGTAACTGAACAACTCGTCTTCGTAAGTCTCGTATGGTCCAATCGTTACGTCGATCGGAGAGTCGAGGTCCATCCACGCGACGTCGCTTTCGTAATAGTCGTCTGAACCGAATGCGTCCGCACGTTTGTTAAGGAAGTTTTTAAGTGTGGCGTTGGTGGTCAACGCGGCAGCCTCGCGCAGCAACGCCGCCGCGGGCGCCAGGTATTCCTTGTACGCGAGGCTGTACGGAACGATGGTTAACTTGCGATCCGGACCACGCCGAATCAGGTGAAAGAACCCAGTCGCCTTCTGTTTATCGGCGTCCGAGAGCCCCTGAAGCCAGGAGTTGAACTCGTCCTTCGTCATGTCTTCAGGATAGTAACTGGCTCCTACCGGCTTTTCTTTTGGGACGCCTTCGATGAACGGTTCCTTGTCGTCGAGGCGAGACCATGGACCATCGTTGATGTAGAAGTAATGCAGTCGTTGACGGCCAACGGCCGTCTTGTCCGCTTGCAGCTTCTTCTCGAGCGCGTCGTTTCCGCTCCAAACCTGTCGCAGGAACAACGGATCGAGGAGCTTCGCAGCCGCGATGATCTTATCCATCGCCTGCCGGTCCTTCGGTGTGAGCTTCGACGTATCCGCCGTCAATGTCGTCGGCGCAAAACGCGCGATCTTGCGCGCGAGGTCCGCATCGCCCGCAGGTTCTTTTTGTGCAGTTAACATACTCATCAATCCGACGATTAGAACAAACGCGATAGCAACCTTCATATTAACTTTCCTCTTTAGCTTTTTGTGAATTCAGTATCTTAACGAACGATGCCGAGCGCAGCTCCGCCAACGTCAACCCTGACAGACTGACCGCCTCTGCCTCCGTTATCGCTCCGCAATTTACTGCCCGCAAGAAATAGTTGAGCAGCCCCTGGCCCGTCGCCGCGTCGTCAAAGACGTCGCCCACGAGTGTCGCCTTCGCCGCCTTCTCGACAAAATTCTTCAACCGCTCCGACGCGGCTTCGAGGCTCTCTAGAAAGAATGCGTAAACAGCCGCGTAGCGTGTGGGGAGTTGGGCCGGATGCAGGTCCCATCCCTGGTAAAAAGCGTTAGTCAGCGAATGTTGAATGTGATCGTAGTGAAGCTTCCACGCACGATGGACCACCTCACGGTTCTCTTCGATCTGCGCGGGCGTCAGCGGCGCGCCGCCTTCAGTGAAACGATGCGGAGCAACAGGCATGATGTTCGTTGCACCATCGGAAAGCCAAATGCCTGTTCCGGCGAAAGAAATCTGCATCATGCTTTTCGCGAAATCGCACGCGGGGTGAAGCATGTGCTGGTGAGCAGCCGTGATGTTGCAGCCCGCGGTGTAATCGTAAGTACCAAAATGCGCGGCGATGCAGCGTCCTTCGCCGGCGGCGAGAAGAAGCGGGAGGTTGATCTGTCCGTGATGATTGATGATCGATTGTGTGGTTTCGATCATCATCTCGAACTTCAAACTTCCCGGAGCGAGTCCCGTCTGTTTCTCGAGCTGTGCGAGCAGTGACGCGAGCGTTGAGACCTGTTCCGGGATTGTGATCTTCGGAAGCGTGACGACGAAGTTGTCAGGCAGACGTCCGTTGATGAGTCGCGCAAGAGTAGTGACAAAGATGTCGAGCGTGCGAAAACTGCGTGCGCGTAGCTCTTCGTTGAACGGCTTGATGCGAATACCGATGAACGGCGGCAGCGTGCCGTTCTTACTTCCTTCAGCAACTTCGGTCGCCGCCGAAATCGCGTGGCCGTCTTCCTCGTCGTCAGGCCGGTTGCCGTAACCGTCTTCAAAATCGATCCGGAAATCTTCAACCGGCTCGCGCTGAAGCTTCTCCGCGACGCGGCGATAGATCGTGTAGGCCAGCCATGCGCCTTTCTTCTCTTTGCGCGCCTTGTCGGGCTCGTTTTTCAACAGCGAGAGAAGTTCGGTAGCTTCGTCAAACGTGTCTGGCAGTTCATTCGAGCCGGGCAAATCGATGGCTCGCGCGAACGTGAGAAAATCAGGAGCGAACTGATCGAGCGAGCGCCGCGCCAGCGATCCGAGGCGCTTTGCGGAGTCTGACTTGAAGAGGTGTGCGCCGCCGTAGACCGTATGCACGGGTTGTCGCCGGCCGGTTTCGCCTTTGTAGTGGCGACTAAACTCTTCATTTGCCTGCCGCAAGCTGTTTGCAAGGTCGTTGAGAGACTCGTCTGAAAGAGAAGAATTCATAGGCGTCCTCGAAAATGGCGTTGAAAGTGCGGATAGTTTAACAGACCGAAATAAGTTTATTGACACGGCCTCGCAAGCTTCGCTAGATTCTTTGTGAGCCTTCCTCGCGGGTTCTGACCCCGATTCTCACATCATCGCAGCAGATCCTTGGAGCCAGGAGCGTTTTATGAAAAAACTCGCGCTGATTTGTGCTGCCCTCCTTTTACAGCCCGCAGGAGCGCTGCCGCAGCAGCAAAAACCAATCGATCACGGCGGCAAGATCGAGACAAAGTACGACGGGTTTACTTACGAAACCGTCATGCGGCTGAAAAGAATGAAGGTGAGCTGCGATGGGCTTAAAGACAAGTTCAAAGACGCGTGTGTGAGCATCGAAGTGGCGTTGCATTGCCCGGGAACACAGATCAACTACGTTCGTAACGTGACGTTGCAAGTCGTGTTTGAAAACAAGGATTGGGTCCACTTGCATCCGCCCGATCAGCGAGACTTATCCGTCGTGATCGACACCGAGACGCTGCGATTCGGGAAGATGAGTCCCGTGGCCGCAAAAACCGGATCGTGGGACACGAAAGTAGAAACGCTCGAGGCGCAAATTCCCTACCAGGCGTTCAAGAAGATCGCGTCGTCGCAGACGGCTGCGATTCAGGTGGGAAAGACTTCAGTTGAGTTGCGCGAAAAGAATCTGCTGGCGTTGAAGGATCTGAGCAGCCGCGTGATCGGAGCGGAGAAGAACTCTGCTTCAAAGTAAACCCATACACGCTTGCCACAACTTGATCGCTTCGACTGGTCGCACCAACATGAGGATCTGCAACAGCAGACTGTCGTGTATCCAAAGAATCAAAATCAATTCCACCAACAGAAACAGAATCAACGAGCGACGGGCGCCGAGCTGCCGCGCGATTAAATAACCAAGCAGCGCGCAAAGCAGATCGCCGATTGAGTTCACGGCTGTGTCGCCTTGATATCCGAGTGCGGCCGTCGCCGTGCGATATCTTTCGATAACAAATCTGCTGTTCTCAAAAACTTCCCAGGCCGCTTCCAATACCAGCGCGAGCAGAAGCTGCCGGCCTGCCGTCATCCGCCTGAACACGAGCGCAATCAACCAGAAAAACATCACACCGTGCAGCACGTGTGTGAAGCTGTAAGGGTCGAGCAGATGTTGCGAATTATTCGAGCTGCACGTGTCGCTGGTCCAGATCTGAACGTACCCACACGCGCAGATGAGCAGCCGTCCTTGCGCTCGCAGCAACACGCTCATCACAAGCACGACCACGCACGCTGCCACGATCTGCAACACGGTGCTGCGATCTGTTTTCGTGGTCATTCTTTTGTGCTTTTTTGTGGCCCTATGGTGATTGCGCGAGAAAGTCTTCGATCAGCCGGCGACTATCTTCTTCTTTGATTCGCGTGAACAGTCTCGTGCCGAGTTTTCTGATTGTTTCCGGTCGATCGAACGGCAAGCTATCGTACATTTTTCCGCCACTGAAGTGGCACGGCATGCATTTGGATTTGAAGACTGGTTTGAGTTGAGTATCGAAATCGACTCGCGCTTTCTCGGCTGAAGAGGTCGAGACGTTTGCGGATGAGACGACGACGACGTCGGTCCTTCGAGCAGGTTTAGCCACGCCGCCTGACTCGACTAACAACAACCCGATCGCGATCACGCCAAGCACTATCCGCATGGCGCAATGGTACGCCTGTGTGTGGGAATAGTGAATAGCAATTCTCAGTTGCTACAAGTTTTTAGGAAGTCTACGAATTTTTGTTGGCTGCTGAAGCCGGCCTGGGTTAGCCACTGGTCCATGCGGTCGGTGAGGTTTTCCTTCGTGAACGGCTTCTGCGGTGATCGTCGACCCACACGACCTTTGCACAAAAAGTCGAAACGGAGCGCCGAAGGCGCGGAATGTGAAAGCCAGGGGCAAGTGCC
>JBIOUJ010000058.1:0-46362 GCA_044867025.1 Pyrinomonadaceae bacterium
CCGCGTTCATCTGCGAAAATCTGCGGCTTAACCCACAACTATTCCAACAACGTTCCAAGCCTCCTTAACAGCGCGACTTTCATTACTGTTGTCGCCGTGCAACTTCACCGCGACGTCATAAGTAATCTGGGCCAGGCGCTTGAATGTCATGTCTTTCGGCAACCCGGGGTCTTTTAGTGCTTCTGTCCAAATCACACCCGCGCGTTGAGAGCCGATTTTGATCGCCGTCTCGTAAAATGCTTTGCTTGGAATACCGCTATACAGAAACGGGCCACTACCTGTATCCGTTCCGCCCTTCATTTCTCGAATGTGAGAAACCTGCACATCTTTTCCGAGTACGGGGTCGTCGTAAGCAGTGCCCGGGTTCTTCAGTGAGTGTAAGGGTCTTTTGTCGGACGAGGTTGCAACATCCTCCCCCTTCATCCAGGCAATTCCCCCAGGAGCAATTACCCAATCAGCCTGCTCGGCAGTCTGACCCAATTTATGCTGTTTCACTAATGAGGCATAAATATCACTGTAGGCCATCTCAATCGCTCCGGCCTCTGTGTTATATGGCAACTTACCAATGACTTTCTGGATGAAGAGATAAGCAGTTGTTGAATAGGACACATCGGGCAGGTATTCAACGGCGGGCGGTGCGCTGACGGCGTCACTAAACCAGTAAGCATTTCGGTCTTTGTCACTGAGTGGTTTTACCGGCGGCGCACTTAGATTCATTCCAAACAAGGAATTTAGAAAGTCAGTCGCATAGGCGACATCATCCTTGATCTTCTTGTATGCGGGTGCGGTCTCAGGTGTTATTTCTACTGGTTTGTTGGAATCATAGCGGCTTTCAGCTAAGAGCTCCTGCTGTTTTTCGATAGTTTTTAACCGCCCCTCGGCAGTTTGTTGCGCCTTGGTTGCTCGCACCCGTTCGGCATTTGCAACTACCAGCGCACCTTCTGCGGCTTTCCGTTGTTCGTCAGTCTTTTGTTTCTCTGCCTGAAGCGTTTTAAGTGCTTCCATAGCTTGACGCTGTTGCGTTTCGGCCGCCATCCTCGATTGGTCTAATTTCTCGATTTTCTGTCGCTCAACTTCAGCTTTTTGTTCTTCAACTTCTAATCTGGCCTGCTCTGAAGCTTGCCGCGCCAGCTCTGAATTTCGCCGTTGCGCGAAGGCGAACGCCGTCAATCCACCCATCGCAATCAGGATCACGATCAACCCAATCACTCCCGCTGTCATCAACTTCAGCCGCTTGCGTTGTGCTGAAACCTGGCTCGTGCCGATCAGCGCACGCAGATCCTCATTTTGCTCACGCTGAGTTCTCAGCAGACGTTTCGCTTCTGCGACCTCCACGGCATTCAGCAAAACACCGTCGCCCTGCCGCCATCGAACTGCTTTGTTTTTGAACCGCTGTAACGCTTGTGCGTCCACTGATTGCTTCGCGAGCCAACTCTCGTTTGACTGTCGCACTGGCTCGATGAATCGATCGTGAGCGAGCTCGTACCAGCGATCGCTTGCGCCCTTCAATTCACTCTTGATGAGCTGCATGCTATCGAGCATTTCGACGGCAGCGTTGGCCAAGCCCTCTGTTTTTTGTGCGCCCCGGTAGACGGGCGCTCGTCTACCCTCCTGCGTGATCAATGTGTTACCAAACCAGTCACGGAGGTCGGCCTCTGGGGTACCAGTCTTCTCGCACACAATTTTGACTGAGCGTTCGTAAAAAGCCGAAAGCGCGCGGTTCACATCACCGTAATCTTTGAGGTGGTTCTGAGTGATCTCAGTCTCTGCCGGACCCAGCGCCTGCCAGATACTCTGACACACAACCTGAAGTTGAACCGGTTCGACGTATGGTCCAAGCTTGGGATCCTCAGCGCTCGCTCCCGGTAACCTTCGCAAGTTGTCTACAAGCTGTTCGGCAACGCCATTGCCGTAAGAGCGGCCTGTTCCTTTGAGCGGTTTCGTTACGGCCAGCAGCGCAGGCTCCTTGCGCAACTGTTCCAGGCGGTAACGGGTACGAAGCTTCTCCGGCAGTGTCGACACATACGGATCGAGCTCGGCGATGTAGTCTTCGCGCATCGCGAAGACCACACGCAGAGGAACCCTGTCGTCCTCGATCGCATTTCGGATTTGTTCGAAGAACCCCGCCCGTTGCTCCCAACGATCGGAATAGGCTGTGAAGATCTCTTCGAACTGATCGAAAATGATCACGCGCGGAGAAGGTTCGTTGAATTTGTTAACACGCGGCGGACGTTGTTTCAGGTAATCAGACAACGTCAATCTCGACAACCGGCCTGGGTCCTGGTTCGGATCGTAACTGAGCAGAGCATTCAGAATGTAGATGTTTGTCTCTTTGTCGACGACGACGTTTGCCGGAACCTGTCCCTGCACGCGCAGTGGACCAAGCACTTCAAAACCTTCGTCGTCACTTTCCAATTTGGGGATCACTCGTGCGTTGAGCAGCGAACTTTTTCCAGAGCCCGACTGGGCGTAAACGAGAACGACGGGATGGGCCGTGATCAGCGATACAAGTTCATCGGCCTCCTGGTCTCGACCGAAAAACAGCTCACCCTCGTCCTTCTTGAAAGGGCGCGGCCCGATGTAAGGCTCGCGTTTATCCATCATGACCAGACTCCTTCCATCGCTGTTTCAACTCGACGGCAAAGTCCTGGCACGTACCCCAGTAAACGCGCACATCGTGCCTGTCGAAATAGCGGTTGAAATACTTTCTTGCTCGTTTTCTTTGTTCTACCGTGGTGTCTGCCGGTTCCAGTTGTACGCAGACGTGAGTCTTGATCAAACTTTTCTCCAGGTAGCTGACGATGCTTCGGAAGAGAACTCGGAAGTTCCAATCGTCGAGCCTGTAGCCCATCAGCATCAGCGAGGTACCGGTCAAAGCCTTTTCGATGTGGTGAGGAATGAGTTTTTCGTCTTTTGAAATGCTGACAAGGAAGTCGAGGTAGTCGTCGTCGGTGAGCACTAACGATTCCGCGACCTCCGCATGTCCGTGAAGATGAAAGACCGTCGGGTTGGCGACGGTGGGCCGGTAGTCAGACGCAAAGATCGAAGGCTCCGCGTCCTGGCAGAACTTGTTCCAGCGTGAAAAATCCCGCTTCGGATCTTTGTGTTCGAGCTCGAGAGCCTGCTTCATGAAATCATCGTAGTTGGTGGTTATATAAACCGGCAGTGGCAGGCTTGCTAAGATCCGGTGAGGCTCTTGAGGGTTATCGAAATCGGGCGGCGTATATTTTCTGATGTGATCGACGATTCTGTCTTTAGGATCGGTGACGTCGAACTTGATCGAAAGGAATTGAGCGACGCGCGAAATCTCGAAGCAATTCTCAAATGGGTACTCCGGATCGGCTGCCGCCCAATCCTGCGCAATCTTATGACTGAGGGAAAAAGAGTCGAAGTACGCACCGGGACCGAGAATAGGCGTGCACTTCTGCGCCTTGATCCTTCGCAGCAGCGCGTCCCAGTCTTGCGAGTTCAGCGTTTCAAGACCGTTTTCTGTTGGTTCGTTTGCAGCCATCTTTGTGGGTAGTAATGGGTGGTACTGACATCGACCCAAGTGAGAGCGTCCGGATAGAGCTATTCATCGGAGAAACTTTGCTCTTTTTCTTTTAGCTCCGCGAAGAAGTCCTTGACTGATCCCCAATATACTCGCACGTCGATATTCTGGTAATACTTGGTCAGATAGTCTTGCACTTTCTCCTGGGAGTCGGTAGAAGGTGGCAACATTACAGCCACGTTTAGTCGTGTCTGGCTGCGTTCCATAAAACGAGCGAAGCTTCGCAGCAGGACGCGGAAATTCCAGTCGGCAATACGGTAACCGAGAAAGAGCAACGATGTGCCTGTTAGAGCTCGCGCGATCTGCGGTGGAATTAAATCCGGATCGCTGGCGACGTTTACGAGAAAGTCCATGTAGTCGTCCTCGGTGAGCACCAGCGACTCGGCGAGCGGAACGTATCCGTGCAGGTGAAACACAACCGGGTTTGCGACAGTCGGCTTGAAAGAAGAATCCGTATCGAAGACGGTTGGATTTTCAGCTACATAACTTTTGACGGCGCTATTCCACTGGCACAAAACCTTTTTCGCGTCTCGCATCTTGTAGTTGAGCGCCTTGACCATGAAGTCGTCGTAGTTGGTGGTGATGTAAATTGGAAGTGGCAGTGAGGCGAGCACTCGATGAGGCTCGGTCGGATCCTGAAAATCCGGTGAGGCCGGGAACTTCTTCCACATTCTCACCAGCTCATCCTTCGGGAAGGACGGGTCGCGTTGCAGAGCGAGGTATTGAGCGACGGCAATCAGATTCGACTTATCATTTTCGATTGGAAACTCATACTTTTCCGCCCATTGCTTTGCGATGTCACCGCCGAGAGGCAGCACTCCGTAGCACGCGCCTGCACCGAGAAAGGGCGTACATTTTCCAGCCCTGATGCGCCGGACCAGAATTTCCCAGTCTTCATCTCTCAACAACAGGGACATTTTCTAACCTTGTAAGGAGGTTCGAACGGCTAAATTGAGGCAATTTTAGGGACATTCAAATTTTCTGTAAATACGAAAGGTGGACGACACCGAAGCGCACGGATCGCTTTGCCTCAAAACTCAGCATTTATTAACAAGGATTTCTCGACTTTTGAGGCAATAATCGATGGGCTCGGTACTTACCACCGCCCGATCTCGACGAAATCCGAACTGGCCCAGAAGTTCTTTGATCAAGGGCTGCGTCTTGTATACGGCTACTATTCGCCGGAAGCAACAGCCTCCTTCAAAGAAGCTCTTCGCCACGATCCGGAGAATCCAATGCTTTATTGGGGCCTGGCTCTCGCGCTTGGTCCAATTCCTAACAGCCGGTTCCTCGCATTTCGCGACGACCCGAAAGAAGAGGGTCGTAAAGCCATTGCCGCTGCGCGCGAATACGCGGCGAAGGGCACTCCCGTCGAACAGGCATTGATCGAAACTCTGTCCGTGCGTTACGACATCGACAGGTATTTGGATCGCGACCTCCGAGACGCACAGTACATCGAAGCAGCTCGGAAGACGCATGAGCGGTATCCCAAGGACCTGGAAGCGGCGTACCTCTACGCCGATTCTCTAATGACTCATGCGGCATGGTCCTACTGGCGGCGTGACGGCTCTCCGCTGCCGGGCACACGCGAGGCTGTGCGGACCCTTAAAAGTATGATGGCCCTCGATCCGAATCATCCTGGTGCGGTCCACCTTTATATTCATCTGTTCGAGAGTTCCGCGCAGCCGGAGCGCGCATTGCCGCAAGCCGACCGGTTGGAGTCGCTGATGCCAAAGGAGGGTCACATGGTCCACATGCCCTCACACATCTACGTCAGAACAGGGGATTATGAGAAAGCAATTGCAAGTAATCAGCGATCGCTGCAAGTCGACGGTGAGTTTCAAAAGGAGTGGGGAGATCATCCAACTCCGAACTTAGGAACGTACGGTTTGTCATCGCGTACTCACCACCGGCATGCGTGGGACTTTATTCGCTACGCCGCAATGCACGGAGGCAATTATGCGCGTGCGATGGAAGCTGCGAAAGCAACAACTGTCGGGACGTCGCATCAGGGAATGGGCGGCACCGAACGCGCCGCTTCGATACCGTGGTTGATCAATAAGATCTTCGGCAAGTGGGATGCGGTGCTCGCCGAGCCGGAACCGGTGCATGGATCGGCCTACCTGCGTGGCCTCTGGCATTACACGCGCGGCAGCGCTTTTGCAGCGCAAAGAGATTTCGCAAAAGCCGGGGAAGAATTGAAAGCGCTTAAGGCTGCGAGTGTGGACCCGTCTTTGAAAGAACTGCTCACGGTTGCAAATCCAGCACCAACGGTTTTGAAGTTGTCCGCTCTCGGACTTGAGGGCGAATTGCTCTCCGCGCAGGGTCGACATGACGACGCTGTGAAATCGTTTGAAGCAGCGGTCGCGCTTCAGGCCACATTGAAGTACGTGGAACCGCCTGATTGGGGACAATCGATGCGATTGTATTTAGGTGCGGCACTCCTCCAAGCGGGAAAAGCCAGGCAAGCAGAACTCATCTACCGTGCGGATCTGAAAGAATTCAGAAACAACGGTTGGGCGCTATTCGGCCTCGCCCAGAGTCTCCGCGCCCAAGGGAAATCCGCCGCCGCGAAGAAGGTTGACGAGGAGTTTCAACGCGCGTGGAAGAATGCTGACGTGAGTCTGAAAGCGTCGGTTTTCTAAAACTAAACGGCTCGTCAATTACGTAGTCTGTGGTGAGCAATGGAGAACGATTTGCAGCGAGCCATTGCACCGCTCTCGTGTGATCGGGATCAGTTGGTACTAGTGAGGCGTACCACGCGCCAGTATCGACGACGAAGCGTCGGTGACCGTGCCCTTTTGGCATCAGGGCGCGGCAGCGCGGCGAGTATTCGAGGAGATTTTTTCACGTACGATCCGCAGGTCGAGCGCGTGCTCGACCTGCGAAAAGATTTTCAGCAGTTCCCAGTCCAGCAAAACAAACCCTGGTGGCAGTTCTGGAACTGAAGAACGGCCAACGCGTCAGAACACAATGGTCCAACCCGGGTTTGACGCTTGTGCTTTTGTGTAAGACACGCCGTCAACCTTCAACCCGGTTTCATCAAGTATCGTGATAATCCCGCCCTTGTTCGACAACGCCACCGGCTTCTCAACGCGGATCGCGCGAGCCTCGCCGGAGTTGAGCTTGCCCGTGAGTTTCTGCTTGTTCTTCTGCGTGTCCGCCAGTGCCCAGCCCTCCAGGTTGAGCTCTCGTGGCGAGGCGTTAACCAATGTCACGATCTCGACCTCAGGCGACTGAACAGAATTAACGAGCGCGGCGACGATCCGCACCAACCCCTGTGGGTCATCAGAAGTCGGCAGTGGCGGAGGCTGCGGTGGGATCGGAACCGGCGGCACGTGAGGCTCATCTGGACCAATCTTGTGTCCCGTCTTGTCGTCGGTGTGCCAACCCTGCGACTGGAACTTCAGAAAGATCGCAACCCACTGCTGCTGCCCAGGGAAGTAGACCATCACGCCGCCGTCCTGCCACACACCATCGTCCCCCTTGAATTGGCCGACGTTGCTTTGATTCATATGAATGTCGTGAATGCCATTACCGGGCAGGAAGCCGAAGTACTTGTCCTTCTTGTTCTGCTCAGGTCCCCAGCGCTCGCCAAACGCGTAGACTAGCGCTTCCTCGTCCGCGACAGCGCGCTGCATGACACCGTCGATCTTCTCGTTGAGATCATTATCGATGCCGGGCACGTTGAACGGCAGTATCCGCATTTTCGTGCGGTCGAAGAGGTTTCCGCGAATGTAGTCGAGAGCCGTTGTTCCAGGTTTGCTCGTGATGTGTGTGAAGCCGAGCGGCGCTTCCTGCAACATCGACGTGATCGGGTGGGTGAAGCGATCGTCAATCAGGTATTCGAGTTCAGAAGGTGACAGCGCCGACTGGACGTTGATGGCGATGCGGTAGTCGGTCGTGTCGTCGACTATGCGCACTTGATAATGCGGGTTCTGGCCCGCGCCTGGCCTGACTTCAATAGCCTTGCCTTTTAACATTCCGTAGTTTTTTAGAGGCATGATGTTTCTCCTGGCAGTTTACAATTCGACTTCGAGTGCTCTCGCTGTTTGTGGTCCAACTTCACCATCCACAACCAAACCCTTTAGACGTTGAAACGCCGCCACCGCGGCCGTTGTCTTGGGCCCGTACTTTCCGTCGACGCCACCCGGGTCAATCCTTTGAGCCGCGAGTGCAGTTTGGATGTTTCGAACAACCAACGGATCATTGTTAGCGCCCATGCGAACGATTCTGACCGCACCGAGCGGTATTGGCTGCACATCCTCATCATACTCAACGCCGGGAATGAGAATTCCGGTGTCCCAACGTCTTCCTCGAGCCGTGTCGGCCACAACTCCTTCGCGACGGCTTTTCGCTTCTACAGTTCCGCCGTGACCGTCACAGATCGCGATGTGTCCCATCCTTCCAGGCGCCGGAGGAAAACGTAAAAGAAAGCCGCCGACGATCGCAGCAGCCTGGTTGGGGGGAATCCTCCGTCCGCGACGGGAGGAGTCGGTCTTCCAAGCGCCCGTATAGGCCTCGACCAACGCGGGGTCGGCGTCGCTCTCGAAACACCCGTACAAAATGCCCGCCTCCTGAAAGACGAGCCATGACATAAACTCTGCGCAATCCCAGGGACCGTGCCAATTCGCGTTATTCTTCGGAACCAGCACATTCCGGTATTCTTCGCCTATGTGCCGGCGTGCTAATTCCACCATTGCACCACCTGTTGGCATAACTTTCTCTCCTCTTGGATAGCGACTGCTGACAGTCGCGCGGGGTTATGAGTCCATCCTTGTCAACCGATCTGCGGTTCTTATTAGGAATGCGTTACAGGCGGAAAACGTTTCGGGCGACGGTCGCGCGGCGACGCCGTTTGCAGACAGTTTTGCGGAAAGATTTCGCGTTATCTATTGAACGGAAATTCGTTTATCCAATGGAAACCGCGATTGGTCAGCAGAAACTTACGCTCGTCAGTTCGGCGCAAGCGCGCAGTCATTTCTGATCCGTTGAGTGCGCCGGCAAATGTAATGACGTCGGGACTCACTTGTTCGTAAGTTAGTACCGTATTCCAACCGGGGTCGTCCCGCTTGCGCAAAGTGAGTGTTCGCTTGTCCTGGTCCAATTGTGAACCATAACGTTCGAGTACATCTGTTGTTTGCACGGCTACCCGGCGAGGTGAGTCAAAAATCATGCGCCGCCAACGCGGAGCAGACGCTGTTGCGGTCGATTGTCCCAGGCTGAATTCCTCAACCTCCCAAACCCCGTACAAGGGCGAACGCTGGCCTGTAAAGAGCCGGCGCTGATCGTAGGATTGATACAGAGACGTACCGACGACGGCAATGAGGAAGAGACTCGCAAGCACCAGCGCGCCGCGATGCCAGAGTGGGCGGCGAAACAAAGGTTGCACCCTCGCGCACTCAGCCGGCCGGTTCAAAATGAAGAAGTTGACCAGGCGCCGCACGTCGGGCAACAGCAGAAAAATCGCCATGGCCAACAGGTGCGAAGAATAAAGTTTTACCGGAACGTCGTAACTAAAGTTAAGAGCGACGACATTGCTCAAAACGCCCATCGACATCAGCGCACCGAGTGTTGTCGTCTTACGCGGGAACAACAAAATGCCGGAGATCATCTCGGCAAAACCGACAAACATCGTATAGGCCTCAGACGCCCCCATGAATGTCCATAGCAATCCCATCGGTGACGACTCGCCATAGGATTGCATCAATCGATCGAGGGTCGGCGCTGGAAACTGACTGCTGATCACCTTGAACGCGCCATAGCCAATCATCGCCGTCCCCAAAGAGAAGCGCACGTAAAGGTTCAACCAGCGATACAACGTGGGATAACTAAGTCGCTTGCGATCGAACAACGTCCAAATAATGGTGATGGCCAACGCTATGAGAAGCAGGCATGCGACCAGGAGGTAATCGAAGGTTCGATCCCCACTGCCGTTGAATACGGAAGGGACGTCTCGATTTAACGCAGCGCGTGCGATGCGCGGCACAAGCCAGGTCCAAAACGAGTTGTAAAACTCGGCTGCCTTATCGACGTAGGGAAGTGCGGTCAGCGGGAAGGGCAGGTTGTAAAGCAAGAGGTACACGAAGGCAAATCGAAACGCCGTACGAGTGAACGGATGCCAACGCTCCTGGGGATGTTCGTTGATAAGTGTTTCGGACATTTAGTTGTACCTCGGTGAGACCTGAGGTTAATGTTGGAGGCGGCGATCGGAATCGAACCGATGAATAAAGGTTTTGCAGACCTCTGCCTTACCACTTGGCTACGCCGCCATAAGGGAAGATTAAAGGATGAAGGCGGAAAGATGAAGCAGGCTTGCTCGAAAGCCACGGGCTTTCGTCCTTCATCCGTCCGCCTTCATCCTCGATTTCGTGGAGCGGGAGACGAGATTTGAACTCGCGACCCTCGCCTTGGCAAGGCGATGCTCTACCACTGAGCTACTCCCGCTTTCTAAGAAAACCGCAGAAAAATCGCAATTTTCAAAGTGGTGGAGCGAAATGTACCCCTTTTTGTACCCCTCAGTCAAACATAGGTAGAAAATCGAAAATGTAGTGGTGTAGTGGTATTTCGTCCATTGGATAAGGTGCACCATTAACTTTCTTGGGTTGACCGTAGGCGTTTTTTTGTTTCTGGAAGAATCCCTCTCACTAACAGAAACGGCCAGTGGTTTTATCCACTGGCCCATCCAATTCCCAGGGGGTAATTCGACGCGAACAGCTCCATTTTACTTCTTGCTTACCAAGCAGGACGTACGGTTGCTTTGACGGCTGAAACGTCGATAAATACTGCTTAGTATCGTTTGGTAGCAGTACGTAAGACGGCGGGCTGAGGATTTTAAGTCCGCAGCAAGGCACTCAACATAACTCAACCTGCTTCCATTTCGCTATTATCGCCTTCGGCGAAAAACGCGTGCGCGGCGGGCCCGGCCTCGCCGCTCTTTTTGTGTAATCGCGCCCACTACAGAGTTCCATAAAGCGCAGCATCCGGGAAACGTAGGCCATCACCGATGAAACACAATTGGCCTGTACGACATATAGAAATAGAGACGTAGTCCAATACCGTTGTTAAGAGTGCGATTATTCCAATCGGAGGTCATATGAAAACCAATTGCCGAGCGCTCCCCATCCGGCCATGCGCGATTGCTTTTGTCTTCCTCATGCTTCTCATCAGTCTGGTCCCAGTAGGCCTGACGCAACGTCCCGCCACACAACAAACAAAAAAACCGGCGAAGACTCCGCAAAAGTCGCCGGACGTATCCGGCGAACATGGCGCGTGGACCCTGCATACGATCGGAAACGCAACCTCCGGAACTGCCCGTCGATATCCGCCGCAGGTTCAAATTCGCGGCGCAAGTGAAGGGTATGGCCCAGCGCGTGATTCGTTGCATTTCTTTGCCCAGGCGACCCCCGGTGATTTTGAGATCTCCGTGCGGCTCGATGACGTAAAGGACTACGGTCTGGGTGGCCTGATGGTCCGCGTACCTGGTGTTCATGGGACCGAACCGTATTTCAGCATCGCGGCACATCCGGGAAGCGATCGCAAACTGACGGTGAAGTCGCTTTTTAGACCGCAGCAGGACCAACGCGTATCGCAGAGGGATTTCGTGCAGCCAGTGGTACTTGAATTCCCGATTTTTCTAAAGCTGCGTCGCGCGGGGTCGGTTTATACATCGGCATATTCCACCGACGGATTCACCTATCACGACCAACTTAGGGTTGACAGTAAAGGCAGCCGTCTTGCAGGACGCGATTTGAATGTGGGGATGGTCCAATCCTCTGAGAAGAACAAAGCTGTGGCAACGGCAGATTTTTCGATGCCCAAGCTGCAATCCACTGAACCGCGGGTCTCTGAACTCGTGTCGGTAGCAGTGAAAGAACCACTCGTCGGAGGCATAGCCAGTTCAGGCGCTATCGTTCGTGGTCTGCCATCCGGTTTGCTCTCCAGCCCTGACGATGTTGCCCATCTGAAAAGTGATAGTCGTAACGTCAAAGTTCCTGAGAAGGTCGTGTTTCAACGCGGTAGTTCGACCGCAACTTTCGATATCCAGACATCAACCGTTACTAAACCAACGACGGCGAACCTCACAGTGCTCCTAAACGGGCAGCGGAAGATCGTCAAGGTTAACTTGTTGCCGCAAGATGCAATCACTTCGATAACCGTGCGACCGAGTCAGGTGGTCACTAACGAGCCTCGCGCTATCGCAACCGTAGATTTGGTCCATCCTGCGCCGGCCGGTGGAACGAAAGTCCGAGTTTCAAATAGCGGTCGAAATGTCAGGCTGCCGAGCGAGGTAATTGTCCCCGCAGGCGAACGATCCGTGAGCTTTGATTTAGCAGGTTGGGGGCTGGCCGCGGGCAACAACGTTGTCACCGTGACCGGAGGTGGCTCAGTACGCGAGGGTTTGGTCGACCTCGGCAGCATCGGTCTCCCCGAAAGAAATCTTAACGAGTGCCCGCTCCAGGCATTGAGTCCAGACATCGCGACCGATGGTCAACGAGTCTATCTCCGTAATGACACTCCCGACAAAGCGAGAGTTTTTCTTACCGGCTACCGGTACAACGATTCGCCCCCAAGTCGTGCTTTCCCGCAGGGAGAAGGCCGGGAAAGGATTTTTTGCGGGTGCCAGCGTGTCGAAATGGAGGCGGTTCCGGATTTCGATGGTGGGTCGTCCTTTAATCGTCCCTATTTCGTCGTCCCGATGAATGCTCCGTCAGGCGACTACACCGTAGTGGTGAAGCCGAAAGAAGGGGAGTGCCAGACCGGCGGGCCCGGAGCGGAGGGCTGCCAGGACACCGGTTGCACCGCGACAAATCTTTTCGTGGCCCCTTCTTACATGGTGTCGCGACTTAACCGCATGGACATAAACGCGAATGCTGAGGATGTTGTAGACAGTCCATCTGAAATGGCTTTCACCTTCGGCAGTTTTTCGGGCATACCGATAGCGTCGGGAAACGACACCGTGGCACTTGTCAAATTCTCTGGATCGTATCCTGCTGGTCCGGAGGGAGCCGGGCATCTCACAAATGCTGATAACACCCAACTCTTTCCTGAGCTCCCGCTGTTCATTGGACGCGAGTCGCGCATGATCAATATTGAATGCCGCGAGGAATGTAAGTCTGCTCCCGCAGGGCGCGAGGCCGAGTGTTTAAGCATCTGCTCTGATTTTGTCACAGGGGGAAGATTTAGCGACCATTTCGAATTTCAATTCGGAGGCAATGAATTCGATGAAGACGCGAGCAAGTGGTACGGCTACGTCGCGGGTGTGGGTGCTGCGGCAGTTGGATGCGCGATTAGCATAAAGGCGGGACACCCAAAAGCGGGGTGTACGGCCAGCGCCGGAGCAGGTAAGTGGCTCTCAGACGAAATCAACAAAGCTACCAGCAACGATGATGACGAGCTGGGAACTGATTCTCACACCTACAACCACACACTTGGTGGTTTTGGGTGGGGAGCCGCTACTGAAGAAGGTCCCTTTAAACTCACAGAGGGTCGAGAGAAAGGCGACATTGATCTGTATGTTCAGAATTTTCGCGTAGGTGGTCCACGCATTCTCCAGTATAAAGTAAGTCTCAAGTCACTCACGGTCGTGGAAGGTTATGAAGTTTCCGGTTGTGAGGAGCCCAACGAAATATTTCTGAATTCGAGAATGTTTCTGTACGAGGGCGGATCGGAGTTGACCGCAGCGGACCGGTTTCCAGCCGGCACTACGTGGAAGCTAAAGACTAATCAAACGGAAAACTTCGGTGGCGTTCCGTTAGTGCTTAAGCAAGCAAACTTCACACCCGAGAACGCACCTGAAAGCCCATTGCTTTTCCTCGAGTTTGGTGTGTGGGAGGATGACGAGGACAAAGATCTCATGGGCCTTGTCTCCGACACTATTTTTCTCACAGACCTTTTCTCACTTGAATTTCCCTTAACAGTAAATCAGGTCAGCCCGGAAGGACTCTTTGTTCGACGCGCAACGATGGAGCAGACCGTTGATGTCGTTGGATACGAGGGCAGCGATGACCACTGCAGCATCTGGGCGTACGCCGGCGACGCGGATGAACGCCAGGCGCGCGTGAGCCTCGTCTACCAATTGGAAGTGACCTGGTTGAAACGAACGCTCCGTTAGCGCAGCGTTGTCTGGCAGCAGTTACCCGCACCGGCGTGCCGTTGAAAGCGGCGGTTCCGCAGAGTTCATCAATTGGGCTGGTCGTCGGTAAGGTCATTGATGCTGGCGCCGGCGCTGTGATACTCCCATCTCAATGCCCGATACGAACGAGCTTGTATTTCTCCAAGAAGTCTCCATCAAATTTTTGTATATCCTTGTCGCCAAAGAAGCGGATCAATTGATTAAGCACGCTATTAGCCGCTGTGAAACCTCGTAAACCGGATACAACTGCACCGTGTTTATCATAGGTTGCTTTGGCGTAACGCGTCATCTTTGCGTAGTCAACAAGCTGTCGAAAAGTTACTTTACCGGCCACGAGTTGAGCCGGTCCCTTTTCAAGCAGTTCAGTTTCAATCTGCGCCAATTTGGTTCTTGCTTCTGGCTTGCTGTCACAAGTGCGAAAGAGTTCATGTTTGCCATTTTCAGCTTGAATTGCGAATCCGAGGAACCACAATTCAAGCCGCTCTCGGCTCCCAGACCTCCCCAATCAGCTACTGAAACAAAGCTTGCCGTATAAGGCTTTCTTTGGAGTGCGGCTTAACGCCGCTTTAATATCGATGACCCAATCGAGTCCAAAGCGGCGTCAACTCGCCACATTCCAAGGTGGACTCTTCCCCACGACCACATACGCAACTGAGTGTAGCAATTCCGGACGACCGGGGTAATACTATGAGAAGTGAATCACTTCCCATCGGCATTGTTACCGTTGATAAATGAATCGTTACCGGAAAGTAACGACGTTCCGGCGTGTGGACCGCCCCGCCAAACGGATTTAGCGGAGGTGTGTGGGTTGTCAATCGCGCGGTTTCCTGTATTAGCGCGTTCTCGCGTTGTAGTGAAGTTGGAGCCTGCCAAAATGGCAAATAGGAGTCCAGAGGCCCTCGGGGACTTCATTCGCCGAACGCGCGAAGAGAAGGGGCTGTCGTTGGAAGATGTATCCAAGCGAAGCGCCCGTTATGGAAAAAAGATAGCAGCTAGTTATATCAGCCGAATTGAGAACGAGCCGACACGAAAGGTCACCACACATCGGATCACCGCGCTAGCCAAAGGTCTCGGCGTTCCACCGGCGGAATTGTTCGCACGATCGGAGGGCCTGGTCGCTCCCGGTGGAGAGTCCCAGGAGGAGCTCAATTTGGTTACAAGGTTTAGGGAGTTATCGCCCGGGCGGAAGGCTGATGTTTTGAAGATCGTGGATCTGTGGTACTCGGAAGAATTTTCCCAACGCGGTCCACGACGTAGATCAGCCTAGGGCACAAAATTCAAAATACGGCGCCCAGCCGAGCCGCAACCCTTCACCTGGGCTCTCGCCCAAGTTAAAGCTACGGAAAGGCACCACTCGATTAGCTGTTACGGCTTTTCAGAACCCACCACTCTGACTAGACGAAAGTAGGGCTAAACAGGTGGAAGACAATCCCGCATTACGTTTATACAACCTTACGCGACGACTTCGATCGACTTCTGGTAATGGGCCTCCAGCGAAGTTGTGGGCACAGGCATTGGATATTCCCGTTAACCGCAAAATGACTGGACCGTTTTTTGTTCAGGTAGGTAAAGGCATAATCGCTTATCTCGCTCTAATAGACGAAACGGAAAGCGGGATGCGAGCACTCGGCTTTGATGACTTCTACTCGGAAGCTTTTCCTCCTTTGAGGCTGGTGGCACAGGTTTCATTATCCAACCTTCGCGGAAATCAGTCGAACTTAACACGGTCGATAACTGATGAAACGATCATTCTGCTGCGAGTAATGGCTGCGGAATGGGGAAAGAAGAAAGTGGATCCAAATATCGATAAGAAGGTTATCGACAAAGCCAGGACCGACCAGCGGATGAGAATTTGGTGGGGCAGGTTCTGCAAGATCGCCAATAAGCTTTTCGAGGTTGTTAAGGTGGCAAACGACACACGGAAGGCGATCGATATCATTCGCCCGTTATTTCGTTTGCGCGGCGCGACGGATGAGATTCCCCCGGTCGATGTGGGTGGTTCAGACAAATTGTAAAAACAAACGGTGCAACGCCAGAGGGGATAGCCCAAGGGCACTGCACCGTTGTTTTAACCCTAAATCTCACGCCGGTACCGACGCGCGACCGTCGAGTCTATGTGCCGCAGTCTATGCGCGAGTCGGTCGCGCGTCAATAAATGATCGCGAAATAAAACAGGGGCGCGTCCGTTCAGAGTTCAACCTTTAGGTTGCTGTTACGCTCTTGCAGGAAAGCTAAAGCTTCAACTCTGAACGAGGAGCGGGGCGCGAGTTTGGTTGACTTCTATTCTCAACTCTAATAAGTTCCGAAACGCTTCAAATTCCCTGAGGCATTCCACGAAATTTCGTCCATTGCTGTTTGCGGAGGAGCCTACCATGCACGCTTTTCGTCTCGCTTCGAAGTCGCTCGCGATTCTTGCCGTACTACTGATTACAACCACCAGCTTTGCGCAGCAGGGTTATAAAAAACCACCGAAAGAAGTGCTCGACATCCTGAACGCGCCAGTCACGCCCGGCGCTTCAGTCAGTCCCACGCGTGACAACATCCTCCTTACGACGGGCGTGCGCAATCCGCCGCTGGCTGATCTCGCGCAACCGATGTTGCGGCTCGCGGGCCGGCGAATAAATCCGGCAACAAACTCACCGCACCGTTACCAGTATTCCGTCGATTTAACTTTGAAGCGGATCGCCGACGGCTCAGAAGTCAAAATCGATGTTCCTCCCAATGCGAAGATAAGCGGGATCGAATGGAGCGATGACGGAAAGCATTTCGCGTTTTTGAATGGCACGGCGAATCGAGTGGAACTCTGGGTGGGCGAGGCAGCAACAGGGAAGATCCGCAACCTGAAAAATGTGACCGTTAATTCAGTCACGGGCAACGCCATAAGCTGGATGCCCGACAATCGAACTCTGCTGGTCCAACTCGTGCCACCAACACGAGGCGCCGCACCCGCTGAGCCAACCGTGCCGACCGAACCGAATACACAGGAGAGTTCCGGCAGACCCGGACCAGTAAGAACGTACGAAGACCTGCTGAAGAGTCCTCATGATGAAAACCTTTACGAGTATTACGCGACTTCGCAAGTCGCCCTCGTCGACTCCGCAACGGGACGTACGACGCCCATCGGCCACGCCGCAATCTTCCAGGCGCTCAGCGTGGCGCCCGACGGTCATCACATTCTGGTGACACGGACGCACCGGCCTTTTTCATATCTATTTCCGGATTCCGCGTTTCCGAGAGACGTCGAAGTATGGGACGCGAAAGGCAAAGTCGTTTACAAAGTCGCCAGTCTCCCGCTGGCGGACCAGGTTCCGATCGATGGCGTGGCGACTGGTCCGAGATTGATTCGCTGGTTGCCTAATCAGCCGGCAACGCTTGTCTGGGCCAAAGCGCTCGACGATGGAGATCCCAAAAAGAAAGTCTCACATCGCGACAGCGTTGTCGCAATCAAGGCGCCATTCACGACGCAGCCCGCTGAATGGTTCAAAACCGAGCAACGGTTTGAGTGGTTCAGAGGTGCGCAGCGTGGGGCCGCGGCGAGTTTTGGCGACAAAGGTTTGGTCCTTTTTTCTGACTTCGAGCGCGACAAACGCTGGCTTAGAACGTTCATGTTCGACTCGAACAAACCGGAAGTTGCACCGAAACTTGTTTGGAGCCGCAACGAGCAGGACCGCTACAACGATCCGGGCACGCCAGTCACGCGCGCTCTCGCCGGGCAACGCGCAATCGTGCAAGACGGCGATTCGATTTATCTCACCGGTGCAGGCGCGTCGCGGGAAGGTGAGTTTCCATTCCTCGATCGTTTTAACTTGCAGACGCTGAAAGCAGAACGACTCTTCCGCAGTGAAGCGAATGCTTATGAATCCGTCGTTGCTCTACTGAGCGAAGATGGCAAGCAGTTCCTAACGCGACGCGAGTCGCCCACCGAAGCGCCGAATTACTTCGTTCGAACGAGTGGCGATGCTGCACCTCGTGCACTCACTAAATTCCCGGATCCGACGCCGCAGTTGCGTGGCATCAAGAAACAACTCGTCACTTACAAACGCGCCGACGGCGTGCAGTGTTCGTTCACCCTTTACCTGCCACCGAATTACAAAGAGGGCACGCGACTCCCTACAGTCGTGTGGGCGTATCCGGTCGAGTTTTCAGATCCGACGACCGCCGGACAGGTCACGGGTTCAGCTCAGAAGGCGACGTCGATTGGCGGTGCATCGCATCTGTTCTTCCTCATGGAAGGCTACGCAGTGCTCGATAATGCAACGATGCCGATTGTCGGTACGCCCGAGACAGTCAACAACACCTACGTCGAGCAGATCGTGATGAGCGCGAAAGCTGCGATCGACAAAGCGACGGAGATGGGTGTCACCGATCCGGAGCGCGTCGGCGTAGGTGGTCACAGCTATGGCGCTTTCATGACGGCGAACCTACTGGCCCACAGCGATCTCTTCCGCGCGGGTATCGCGCGCAGCGGTGCGTACAATCGCACGCTGACGCCGTTTGGTTTTCAGAATGAGCGGCGGACGATCTGGGAAGCGCCCGAGCTTTACCTGAAGGTGTCGCCGTTCATGTATGCGTCGAAGATCAACGAGCCGGTGTTGATGATTCACGGCGAAGCTGACGACAACACGGGAACGTTTCCGATTCAGTCGGAGCGGATGTACCAGGCACTGAAAGGGCACGGGGCGACGGTAAGACTGGTGATGCTGCCCCACGAAGCGCATGGTTATTCCGGCCGCGAAAGTATCGAACACGTGCTGTATGAAATGATCAGTTGGTTCGATAAGTACGTGAAGAACGCACCATCGCGATCGAAGGAAGTGACGACGGATCAGGCCGTACACAAATTACACAAAGACTAATCTGTGGAATCTGTGGATGGATTTGTCGTCCAAAAGTTCCGGAGGAGTTCGATTTGTGGCGGTTCGTCTAGAACTACGGTGAGCACGTCGTATCGGTAAGGTTGATCTTCAATGCCGAGCATGTGTCGATACGCGCGGGCGGCGCGGGCGATCTGGCGGCGCTTGCGCAGATCCACGTTGACTTGCGGTGGTGCGAACCAGTCAGAGGCGCGCGTCTTCACTTCCACAAAGCAAAGCGTATCGCCATCGTAAGCGACCAGATCGATCTCCGAAGTGACGATTGCGCCGCGCAGATTTCGCCCGACGGGCAGGGTAAAGTTCGCCGCAACTAAACGGTAACCGGCTTGTTCGAGATAGGCTGCGGCGTAGGCTTCGCCGAGTTTTCCGAGTTCGAGTGGTGAGGACTTCAAGCGCCTGAAAGCTTAAGTCACTTCGAGGCTTATGTCACATCCAGACTTACGCGCAAACGATCGAGAGCTTTGGTCCAGTAACCCTTCATTCGCGTTGCGGCCGCCGCCGTCGGCAGTTTGCTGTGTTGGACCACCACCTGGCTCTTCTCCGCGTCCTTCGGATAGAAGTTGACCTCCAGGCTCGTCTTCTTGTCCTTCCACGTTACTCGCATCGACTTATTCACAGTGGCTTTGCGCACTTCAAGCCCGTGTTCGCCCAGCCATTCGTTGCGTGCTGATTCGTTCTCAAACGACTCGAAGAGTTTTGCGAGCGGAACGTTCAACGTGCGACTCACGCTGATCTGAAAGCCGTCAGGACGTTCGTGGTTCTGGCGCATCCCGCTCTGCTGTTCGTACGTGACCGTGACCATCTGACACCACCATGGTCCAACGTCGTGTTTCGAATTCAGGAGCTTCACGATCTCCTGGTGCGTCATCTTCTTCGCGCCGGCTTTGTCGAGGATGGCGAACCACTCTTTCCACGTCTTGCCGGTTTTCGCCTTGACCGCGTCATCGCTCATACGCGGTGCTGATTTTGCTGTAGCTGCTTTCATGGTTGATCCTATTTTTCGTCGCGATCGTAGGCGACTTTGAGCCAGTGCTTCACTTCGTCGTCGATATCGGCGAGTGAAGTGATCGGGATGCGATGAGTGATGCGATCCTTCTTGGCAAAGCCGCCGGTGTCGATGAGGCGTCCTGTTGGTTTCATGTCCCCGAGTGCGAAGCCCATGTCGATTCGCGTTTGCGTTGTCGGTTTGATCTGCGCGAACACATGATTGCGATAAAGCGGAACGATGGTCTGGCAAGGGCAGGCTTTCGCTTCTTTACCGGTTTTGAGTCCGAGCTTTAGCAGTGCGTCGTAGATCGGTCGCAATCCGGCTTTGCCACCGGAGAACATCTCTTCAACATAGCCTTCCGCGGCTTTCAGGTAGAGATCGGGATCGCCGGCTTCTTCGCCTTTGCCCTCCGCGCGCTCGGCAAGCCACCACGCGGTATTCGTGCCGAGACCGTATTCCTTCTTGAGCCACTCGCGACGCGCTTCCTCGCTTTTCGGACCGGCCTTCTTGATGTGTGCGAGCCACTCTTCGAGGGTCCTGCCGGTCTTTTGCTTGAGTTCTCCGACCCACTTCTGGGTCATGAGAATGCCGGGGTGGACGCTGTAGATCGATTTCTTACGAGAGGCGGTAGCTGTGCGCGGCATGGGTGCTCCTTTCGGGCAGGACGATAGCAAGATGGAAGCTATTAGGGCTTCTTGAAAATTGCTCTTTTCTCTGCGGCCCTCTGCGTATCTCGGCGTTCTCTGCGTTTAAAATCAATTTCAACGCAGAGACCGCAGAGATACGCAGAGGGCCGCAGAGAAGTCATTAACCAAACTCGGCTTTTTCCAGAAACCGCGGCGGTTTGCGCGCCTTTGTGGCCTGCTCGAAGGCCCACGCAATCTGCGCCAGCACGGACTCGCTGTTAGCCGCGCCGAAGAATGAGATCCCAACCGGCAATCCGAAGACGTACCCCGCCGGAACCGTGATGTGCGGATAGCCGGCGACGGCCGACGCCGATGAGTAACCACCAGTGAAATGATCGCCATTGATCCAGTCCGTCGGCCACGGTGGACCACCGGTCGGGGCAACAAGCGCCGCGAGCCGGTTCTTCTTCAAAACAAGATCGATGCCCTGTGAACGCGTAAGCAGTTGATTCTTACGCAAGGCGTCGAGGTATGCTTTGGTGGTGAGCGGTCCTTTCGCCTGCGCCTTGATCATGATGTCCTGACCAAAATACGGCATCTCACGAGCGCGATTCTTCTCGTTGAAGTCGATGATGTCTTTCAACGAGCGAACGGGCGCAGACGGTCCAAGGCCCGCGAGGTACGCATTCAGATCAGCCTTGAACTCATACAACAGCACCTCAAATTCAGAATCGTCAAACTTGCCCGAAGTCGGAATGTCAGCCGGATCGACAAGTACGACACCAAGTTTCTTCAACTCAGCCAGACACTCGTCCATAAGCTTGTCCACGCGTTCGTTGAACCCGAAATGCTTTCGCGCGACGCCCAGCCTCAGTCCTTTAATACTGAACTCTCTGGCGTACTCGGCCATCGATTTCAACGCCGGCTCGGCAATGCTGGTCAAAAGCGTCCACGCGTCAGCGACGGTTCGTGCCATCGGTCCCGCTGTGTCCTGGCTGTGGGCAATTGGAATAATGCCTGCGCCACTGACTTTGCCAAGCGTCGGTTTTATTCCAACAAGTGAGTTCGCAGACGACGGACACACGATCGATCCATCAGTCTCAGTTCCAATTGCCGCCGCACACAGATTCGCCGCCACTGCCGCTCCCGATCCTGAGCTCGAGCCGCACGGATTGCGGTCGAGCACGTAGGGATTCTTAGTCTGCCCGCCGCGCCCACTCCAACCGCTCGAAGATTTTGTCGAGCGAAAGTTGGCCCACTCGCTCAAGTTCGTCTTTCCTAAAATCACCGCGCCGGCATCGCGAAGTTTCTTAGCGACGTAGGAATCACGAGCAGGCTTCGCACCCACCAGCGCCAGCGAGCCCGCTGTGGTCATCATTCGATCGGCCGTGTCGAGATTGTCCTTGATAAGAATCGGAACTCCGTGTAATGGACCACGCGGTCCTTTTTCTTTGCGTTCGCGATCGAGGTCTGCTGCAATCCGTTCCGCATCCGGGTTCATCTCGATGACGGCATTAATCGCCGGGCCTTTCTTGTCGATGTCGCCGATACGGTCGCTGTATTTCTCGACCAGTTCTTTCGACGAGTAACGCCCGGACGTCATCGCTTGCTGCAACTGCGAAAACGTCCACTCCTCGAGTTCGAATGCCGGCGGTGTGGAAGATGGTTGCGGAGCAGTGGCTTCAATCGCTAGTGCAGACACAGGACTGGCAATAGTCACGACACACCCGGCGGCGGTCGTTTGCAGGAAGTCTCTACGCTTCATTGTCTAATAGGGACTGACCTTGAATGAGTTGAAAAATCGGTTGATGTTTACGGTATCGTCGATACCCTTGGGTGAGCCAATCACGAGCTGATAAGGGCGGCGACCAACCATGTACACGCGTGACCGGAAAATCCTGTTTGCATTCTCCGCCGTGAACTCGAGCGCCTGGTAGCCGTCGATCCGGGTCAAGCGGGTCTCGAGTAGTCGAGCATTAACGCCCTTCACAAAATTATCTCGATTCATCTCCAACTCGGTTTGCCGGTTGAAGTTGAAGCTCGGATCGTAGTCGACCCAACCAATGAGAAACACGTTTCTCGGTTGTCGCAGAATCAACAGATGTGTCGTGTATGGTCCATGATCGCTTGGTGTAGTTTCTACCTTGTCCTCCGGTGTCCCAGGCATGAGCACTGAGAAGCGACCTTCCGGGGAAGTGAACTTTGTCCAACCGGGAGCCGCGATGCTGGGAGTTTCGGCGGGCACATTCGGTGCTCGCGGCGGCGTTGTAGTTTTCGGCGGGCGTGTGTGTTCCTGAGCAGCGACAGAAAGGCTTAGCACTAACGTGGTGATGAAGAGAGCCAGAAACCTTTTCATATAGGAGAACCCCTCGGACTTTATAGGTACAGCGCAACGGATTATAGGCGCGGATGACACGGATCGGAAGGACTTGTAAGCTATCGACTAAATGGAATCAACCGCTAAGAGCGAGCTGCAGCCACGCCGCGCGTCTAATCTCGTGGCGATCGTTGGCCGTCCAAACGTCGGAAAGTCGACGTTGTTCAACCGTCTCATTGGTGAACGAAGGTCGATAGTGGGCGACGAGCCCGGGATCACCCGCGATCGGATTTATGGTCAGGTCGAGTGGGCGGGGACACGGTTTTCCCTGATCGATACGGGCGGGATCGTGCCCGACGACGATGCCGTGATTCCGGCCAATATCTTGAAACAGGCTGGTGTCGCGATTGATGAAGCCCAGGTGCTGGTTTGGGTTGTTGACGCGCGGACTGGGGTGACGCAACTGGACGAAGAGCTCGCAAGCCTGCTGCGCGCGACCGGCAAGCAGGTGCTCGTCGCTGCGAATAAAACCGACTCGTCAAAACTCGAGAGCGAAAGCACCGAGTTCTACCGGTTTGGCTTCGAAAACGTGTTTCCCGTTTCGGCAGAGCAGGGAATCGGCATCGGCGAACTGCTCGATAGCGTCGTCGACTTGCTCAATATTAAAGGTAACCAGGAAGACGAAGCGACAGAACCGCGAGAACTTCGTCTCGCCATCGTCGGGCGACCGAACGTCGGCAAGTCTTCACTGCTCAACCGCATTCTCGGCGAAGATCGCGTGATCGTGTCTCCTGTGGCCGGCACCACGCGCGACGCGATCGACACGGTGTTGCAAACACCTGAGCGAAACTTTCGTGTTATCGATACCGCCGGAATCCGTCGAAAAGGGAAGACGGACGAGATGGCTGAGAAGTTGTCAGTCATCATGGCGCGAAAGAGTCTCGAGCGCGCTGACGTGGCGATTGTTCTGGTCGACGCCGTCGAAGGTGTGACGGCGCTCGATGCGACGATTGCGGGTTACGCGGTCGATGCAGGGTGTTCGATCATCATTGCGGTGAACAAGTGGGACATCGTGAAAGACAAGGAGACGAACACTGCGTCGGAGTTCGAGCGAGACTTGCGCGAGAAGATGAAGTTTCTCGAGTGGGCGCCGGTGATTACGATGTCGGCGTTGACGGGACAACGAGTCGAGAAGATTCTGCCACTGGTGCTGAGGGCTGACGAATCGCGGAGTCGAAGGATTCCCACGTCGCAGTTGAACGATTTTTTTGAAAAGGCGATCGCACAACCGCGGGGTGGAACTGCGCCGTCGCCGGCGAAGGGTGGATTTTCGAGACTCCGGATTCAGTATTTGACGCAGGCAGGGATCAGGCCGCCGACGTTTGTTGTTTTCACGTCGGGTGGCAAACCGGGATTGCACTTTTCATACGAAAGGTACTTGCTGAATCGACTGCGTGAGCAGTTTGACTTCTTCGCGACTCCGCTGCGGATCGTCGAGAAGCATAAGAAAGCCAAGCGATAATTTGCCGCAAAAAAGCACACAAGAGACAAATCAGCTACCACTGAAATTCAATATCGAGGCGCAGGACGGAGAGGCGCGCGCGGGGATTCTGACTACTCGGCGCGGGCAGATCGAGACGCCGGTCTTTATGCCCGTCGGCACCGCGGGCACCGTCAAGGGCATTCGTTTCGAAGAACTCGAGTCAGCCGATCTCGACGCCCGGATCATCCTCGGCAACACATATCACCTTTGGCTGCGACCCGGAATCGACGTGATCAGATCCGCCGGCGGTCTGCATCGCTTCATCGGCTGGGACCGTGCTTTGTTGACCGACTCGGGCGGTTTCCAGGTCTGGAGTCTCGGAGCGCTGCGAAAGATCACTGAAGAAGGGACTGAATTTCGATCACACGTCGACGGCTCTTTGAAATTTCTATCTCCGGAAGTGTCGATGGAAGTGCAGGCCGCTCTCGGCTCCGACATCGTGATGGCTTTCGATGAGTGTGCACCCGGCAAGGCAGCTCACGAAGAGACCGAGCGCAGCATGAACCTCACCACACGCTGGGCAAAACGCTCAAGAGATGCTTTCGATCGACTTCAATCAGAGGGCGCCGACACCGGTCGCCTCGAAGTCGAAGGCTTGAGTGGGCGGCAAGCACTGTTTGGCATTGTTCAAGGCGCGAGTCATCTTGATCTGAGGCGGCAGAGTCTCGAACAGACGGTGGAAATCGGTTTTGACGGTTACGCGGTTGGCGGATTGAGCGTCGGGGAAGAGAAGTCGGTGATGTTTGAGGTCATCGACGATGTCGCACCACGAATGCCGAAAGATTCACCGCGATACCTGATGGGCGTCGGCACCCCGGAGGATCTCGTCGAAGCTGTGGCTCGCGGGATCGATATGTTTGACTGCGTTTTGCCGACGCGGAACGGGCGAACCGGCCAGGCCTTTACCTCGCGCGGAAAGTTGAACATCAAGAATGCGCAATGGACGAACGACTCTCGCCCGCTCGACGAATCGTGCCGGTGTTCGGTCTGCCGCAGGCACTCGCGTGCGTACCTGCGTCATCTATATATGAGCGGCGAGATGCTGGCCAGCATCCTTCTGACACACCATAATCTGGCCTTCTTCCTTGACACCATGCGAGGCGTGAGGCAATCTATCCGGTCTGGCGATTTCCCAAAATTTCGGCGTGAGTTCACCGAGCGGCTGGATGCGAATGGTGAATAGTGGGAGAGAGCTTTTCCCTGCGTTCCTCTGCGTATCTCTGTGTTCTCTGCGTTAAATAACTCTTCAACGCAGAGAACGCAGAGATACGCAGAGGAACGCAGAGAAAATCCGTCAAACCTTCGAACAATAAAGAGCCAATGCATACTTTTCTGATCTTCTTCCAGGGCAGCGCCGGTGGACTTGTGCAGATGCTGCCGATTCTCCTGATTATCGGCGTTTTCTACTTCCTATTAATAAGGCCTCAGCAGAAGCGGCAAAGACAGTTGCAGGAAACGATTGCCACTCTGAAGATCGGTGATCGCGTGGTGACAACCGGCGGAATTATCGGTGTCATCACAACCGTGCGCGACACGAGCTTTCTTATCCGCAGTGCTGATAAGTCGATCCTCGAGATCGCTCGTTCGGCTATCGCCGGCATCGATGAGGAGTCGCAAAAGGCCACCTAGAGTTCATTAATAATGAAGAAAAAGAACCTTCTTACACGCGTAATAATCATTGCTATAGTCACTCTCGTAGGTCTCTATCTCGTAATCGGTCCGCGACATCGCCCGCACTTCAAAGACTTCAGTTGGTCTGGGATCAAGGCCAGTCTCAAATCGAACATTCATCTGGGTCTCGACCTCCAGGGCGGCACGCACCTCGTAATGCGAGTGAAGACTGCGGATTATCTGCAACGACTGGCGGAAGAGAACTATCGCGCCGCTCAAACTGCCGCGCAGGATGCGGGATTTCAAGTGCCGGCTGCCCGCGCCGACGTGGGACCGGGCAACTATCGCGTTGTTCTCGACCTCGCCGATCCCTCCAAAGCGAACGAGGTCAAAGACGCTGTCCAGAAAAAGGTCGAGCTCGGTGACACTTCCGCATGGGCCTTCTCACAATCCGGCAACCAGATCATTTGGACGATGACCGCGGCTGCTGAACGCACGCTAGCCGACAACGCGACTCAACAAGCGCTGAATATCATCGACAGACGTATCAACGCTCTTGGTATTGCCGAGCCGACGCTCCAAACTCACGGCGCTCAAAGTGCACACCAGATTCTCTTACAGATGCCCGGCGTGCAGGATCCGGAGCGAGTCAAGGAAGTGTTGAGGGTGGAATCAAGGCTGGAGCTGGTGCACGTCATCGGTCCACCAAGTCCGGCACCGCCGACGACTTATGCGACTGAACAGGAAGCGCTCGCCTCGCTCAACACTGGCGGCAACCTTCCACCCAATCGAAAGATATTGCCCTATAAGAAACGTGCGCGGCCAAATCCCGACGGCACACCCGCACCGGAACAGCCGACGCAATACGTCGTAGTCGAAAGCCCTGGAATTATCAGAGGCGAGGAGTTGAGAACGGCTACAGCCTCTCAATCTCAAGGCGGCAGTATCAACGATTTCGAGATCTCTTTTGCGCTGAATAAGAGCGGTGCAGACAAGTTTGGCGCATGGACGGGCGCGCACGTCAACGACTACATGGGCGTCAATCTCAACGATAAAATCGAATCCATTGCCTACATTCGCTCCCAAATCTTCGACCAGGGACAGATCACCGGAAACTTCTCGAAAGAAGAGGCAGAGGATCTCGCGCTGACGCTGCGTTCAGGGGCTCTTCCGGCTACTATCGAATACATCGAAGAACGCACCGTTGGACCAAGCCTCGGCCAGGATTCAATCAACGCCGGAGTCAGGGCTTCGCTGGTTGGTCTCGCGCTGGTCATAGTCTTCATGCTGTTTTATTACCGCGGAGCCGGAATCAACGCGGTTGTTGCGTTGATACTCAACATGATCCTGATGATGGCGGGGCTGATTGTGTTTGGCGCGACGCTCACACTGCCTGGTATCGCCGGAATCATTCTGACAATCGGTATGGCCGTCGACTCCAACGTCCTTGTTTTCGAACGAATTCGGGAGGAATTGCGCTCCGGGAAGACAGTCGCTTCGGCTGTGGAGCAGGGGTTCAATCGCGCCTTCGTTACGATTATCGACACGCACGTAACCACGATCGTTTCATCGCTGTTCCTGTTCGTGTTTGGCACTGGTCCAATTCGCGGATTTGCGGTAACGCTGGTGATCGGACTGCTGGTAAATCTCTTCTCGGCAGTTTACGTGTCGAAGACAATCTTTATCTGGCTGCTGTCTCGAAAGGAAAGAGTGGAGTCGTTGAGTATTTAGTGAGTCATCATGTTTCAAATTCTTCATGACGTAAATATTGATTGGCTGCGTCACCGGCGCTGGTTTATCGGCGTGTCTGTGCTGCTCATGCTGATAGGTTTGGGATCCGCGGTGCTTCGCCAGGCGACTGGCCGTCAGGCATTCAATCTCGGGGTTGATTTCAAAGGCGGCACGGTGGTTACTGCCCGGTTCAAACAACGCCCGCAGGATGACGCGATCAGAGGAGCGCTGACCACGACAGGTGTTGGTGACGCAACTGTTCAGCCGGTCACAGACAGGCCCGATACGGTCCTTATCAAAGTGCCGCTCGTCGAGGGGCAGGATGGCAGGACACAGGTTAGGAATGCTTTGAACACCTTCGGCAAGGAAGCTGCTCCTAATCTGGAACTCAGCGCTGATCCAAATGCTGCCTACAAGATCGTCGGCACTGACGCGGTTGGCGCGATTGCCGGCGCACAACTTCGGAACAAGGCGATCGCGGTTACGCTCGCAGCGCTCGTTGGAATTCTGATGTACATCGCGTTCCGGTTTGAGTGGACGTATGGCGCGGCTGCCGTAATCGCCGTGTTCCACGACGTGCTCGTAACGCTAGGTTTCTTCTCGATCTTCCAGATCGAGGTCAGCTTGAACGTGATCGCAGCACTACTGACGCTGGTCGGATTTTCGGTAAACGACACGATCGTCGTCTTCGACCGCATCAGAGAAAATCGCAAACTGCACCGCCGGGATCCGCTTTACAAAATCACGAACGACTCGATTAACCAGACCCTTTCGCGTACCACGATCACGAATGGTCTCGTGTTTCTGTCGGTGCTGGCGCTGGTGCTTTTCGGCGGCGACGTGCTGCGGGCTTTCTCGCTGGCATTGTTTATCGGCGTGATCGTCGGCACCTGGTCGTCAATCGCGGTTGCGAGCCCGATCATGGTTTGGTGGGAGCAGCGACTCGAAGCGGCGAATCGTGCATCGGCATTGAGTTTCAATCAGCCCAGAGTCATTAAGGCCACGGGAGCAGGAGCAGGAGCGGGAACCGCGCCCACAAAACGCACAAAACAGATTAGAACATCTTGATCAGCAAACGAATTCTGTGCCTTTTTGCAGGCGACGGCGTCTAATGTTTGCGCTTGACTTTGAAATAGCAAGCGGACTAGACTGCGACCGTTGCTGGCCAATTAAATATCTCAAGTGTCGACCCCGCGAGTGTGAAATCAGGAAGTTGGGCGCGGTGGCGGTGTGTTGAGTCGGGCCGGCGGGTTTTTCTCGCACAGCGGCTTCCATCTAATTCGACTCAATGTCATAAGCTGCTGTTTCCCCTTCTTATTGACGGAACGTAAGCGGTATTAAATCGACACTTAGCGAGGCAATTACTGCTTAAACTTTCGTAACCCCTGATCCATTTGGCGCCGGAGTCGGAGGACAATATCAATGTTCGATAATCTTGTTGAGTCAAGTTCGCACAAGGACGACATCACGCGAAAAGGCTCATTCATCGGAATCACCGCGCTTATTTATGGTGTGCTCATTGTAGGCTTTTTTGTTGCTGGTATTTTTTGGTATGACGCCAAACTCGGTGAGATGGAGCTCGAGTTGACCACGCTCGTCGCTCCCGTGCCAGTCCCGCAGCAACAAAAAGAGCCCGAACAGAAACAGGAAGCAAAGCCGCAAAAGGTCGAACAGAACGTCGACGTTCGCAAAGAACTCATTGCTGACGTGACGCGGACTGAGCTGGTGCCGAAAGAAGTTTCGGCGAAGGCCAGTGACGTCCCGCCGGTTCGACGCGGCGTAACGACCGTTGTTGGTGCCGCCGACTCGAATGCTCAGGTCGCAATGCCATCGGGTCCGGGCGCAGGCACTGTCGTGAGTGCGCCGGCCAAGGTCAACATTGCCGACGAACCACCGCCACCCGAGGCGAAGCCAACCCCACCTCGTGCTCCGATTTCCGGAGGCGTTCTCAACGGTAAAGCGATCAGCTTACCCAAGCCGGCGTATCCGCCGATTGCGAGGGCAGCACATGCTTCCGGTACAGTCGTCGTCCAGGTGCTAATCGACGAGAACGGCAACGTCGTTTCAGCACACGCCGTGTCCGGGCATCCGCTGTTACAGGCGGTTGCAGTAGGAGCTGCGCGCCAAGCGAAATTCTCCCCAACCAAGCTATCGGGGCAACCAGTTAAAGTTACAGGAGTGATCCAGTACAACTTCGTGGCTCAGTAACTGCGGAGAACATTGGTCGTGTCGCCGCGGTTACGTAGGCTGTCCCGGCTTCTCTGCTTGCTATCAATCTAATAAACCTTTTGGAGGGGTTCACCGTGACAATGCTAATTAGTATTTTTGGAACCAAGGCTCTTGGTCTCTTAATGTTGTTGCAGGACGCCGCAACCAGCCCAGAGTCATCGGCTGCCGATCACTTCAGCCTGACCGAGATGGTCAAAAGCATGGGCGGCGTCGCTATCGCCGTCGTCATCGTGCTGCTGATTATGTCGGTCTACTCGATCGCCATCATGGTTGAGCGTTACCTGACTTACTCCGCGGCGAAGAAACAGTCGCGCGAGTTTGCACCACGCGTAGCGCAGGCGCTGAAGAACGATCGTATCGAAGAAGCGATCAACATCAGCGACAAGCATCGCAAATCGCACCTGGCGATGGTTGTCAGCAGCGGCTTGCAGGAGTTTCGTGCCCACGAGGCTTCGACCGATATTTCGGGCGATGAAATCGAGGCTTCCAAGCGTGCACTACAGCGCGCCATCGCAATCAAGACCGCCGAGTTCAAGCGCGGGCTTTCCGGCCTGGCGACGATCGGTTCAACCGCCCCGTTCGTGGGTCTGTTCGGAACCGTGTTCGGCATCATCAACGCGTTCCGGGGAATGAAAAATGCGGAGACGGCAGGTATCGCGGCTGTGGCCGGCGGTATTTCGGAAGCGTTGTTTACAACCGCGCTCGGTTTGTTGGTGGCGGTGCCGGCGGTGTGGCTGTTCAACTACTTCACCGGCAAGGTCGACGGCTTTGTCGTCGAGATGGATAACTCGGCTTCAGAATTGGTCGACTACTTCATCAAGAACCGCACGAAGCAGTTGAAGCCCTAGTTGATTTGAGCAGACCCTGATGGTGAACCCCGAGGTGCGGCCCGCGCCGCACCTGAGTTTACCGGGACGCAAGTAAAGGAGAGCTTGTTATGGCAATGGGTTCCGGAGGCGGTGGCGGCTTACAGTCCGAAATCAACGTCACTCCCATGGTCGACATCATGCTGGTGTTGCTGATCATCTTCATGGTGGTCACGCCATTCTTGCAGCAGGGCATCACGGTTGCTCTGCCGAAGAACCTGAACAACCCCGATGTCGATCCGAACATTATTAAGGAATCGTCGATCGTTATCTCGATTCCGAACGATGGTGAGTACTACCTCGGTAAGCAGCGGGTTGCGCGTGAGCAGCTGACCGAAAAAGTCGACACGATGCTCAAAGGCATCAAGAACGAGCAGGATCGGATCGTCTACATCAAGAGTGGCGTTGGCGTCAGCTATGGCGACGTCGTCAACGTGATAAATGAGGTCCGAAAACTCGGGGTCGATAAGATCGGATTAGTGGCTGACAAGAAGAAGAAGGGCGGGGCCGCGCCGGCAGCTACTACATAAGCATTAAAGGAGAAAATTTCGATGGCGATGGGTGGTAGTCCCAAAAAAGGCAGTACGACAGCCGAACCATATATCAACGTAACGCCGTTGATCGACGTTCTGCTGGTGCTACTTATCATTTTCATGGTCGTCACACCGCTCAAACCGAGCCGGTTCAAGGCTGACATTCCGACCCAGCGGGATCCCAACGAAGACCTGAGCAAACTGAAACCGAATCCACTGACGTTGGTGGTTACGATCGCGCCTGATTTGTCGATCAAGCTGAATCAGGACTCGCTCGGCTCAGTAAACGATCCGACGCCCTTGGCCCAGAGGTTGTTGCAGGTGTTTGCGCAACGTAAAGAGCAGCGCGCCTACAAAGTCGGCATGGAGACGCGCACCGATGTGAAGGAAGACGAACGTATCGAGAAGACTGTCTTCGTAAAGGCGCCGAGAGCGACCAAGTACGGTGACGTCGTCAAGGTGATCGACGCCATCAAGGGAGCAGGCGCGAGTCCGGTCGGATTGCAAGTCGACGATCTTCCCTAACTATAGGAATTGGAGTCCGTATAAATGAAACTCTCTCAGACCAGGATCGCCATGGTTTTGGCGGTCCTTGTTGCCACAAGCTCCGGGTGCGGAGTCATCAATCGAATCAGATCCAAGAACCAGTTGAATGAAGCCGCGCGCGCTTACCGCGAAGGCAAATTCCCGGAGGCCGAGCAGCACTCGAGAGAAGCGGCGGCGCTGGATCCCAACAATAAGACTGCCCCCATGTTTATTGCTCGGACGATCCATGCTCAATATCGCCCAGGCGTGCAGAGTCCGGAAAATATTGCCAAGGCACAGGAAGCGATCGAAGCGTATCAGCAGATCCTCGCCAGGAACCCGAACGATGAAGAGGCTTACAAAGCCATTGCGTATCTCTACGGGGCAATTAAAGAAGATGTGAAGCTGAGAGAGTGGATCACAGCGCGGGCCGCTAACGAGTCCGCCGAGCCCGAGAAGAGAGCCGAAGCTTACATCGTGCTGGCGAGCAAGGATTGGGATTGCTCGTTCAAGATCACTGAGTTGCCCACGAACAAGACGACCACGATCGACCAGTCAAGCAACCGCGCCACCGTCTCTTACACTAAGCCGAAAGATCCGAAAGAATTCGATCAGGCGCAGAAGTGTGTGTCGCAGGGATTGGCTGAGGCAGAGAACGCGATCAAGTTCGATCCGAATAATGAATCAGCCTGGTCTTACAAGACCAACTTGCTGCTCGAAGCCTCCAAGCTCGCCGAGATGGATGGCAAGGCCGACCAGAAGGCCCAGTATCAAAAGGATTATGAAGCCGCTTTGAAACGCACCACCGAATTGAGCGTTGCGAATCAGAAGCGGAAGGAAGAGGAAGCGAAGCAGGCTGCTTCGCCCCCGAAGGGCTAAATCTCTAACACAGAGTCCGGCCACAGATTTCACGGATTGATATGGATCAGATTATTGATCCGCATCAATCCGTGAAATCTGTGGCCTTTGTTATAATTTTTGCGGCTAAATGATCCGTATCGAAGACATCGTCGAGAAAGTCGCCACGAACCACGCTCAGGCAGACCTCGATCTACTGCGGCGCGCTTACCTGTTTTCTGCCAAAGAACACAAGGGACAAAAACGCGCCTCAGGTGAGTCGTACCTCGTGCATCCGCTCGAAGTCGCGAACATCCTCGCCGACATGAAACTCGACGAAGTGTCGGTGGCCACGGGTCTTCTGCACGATGTCGTCGAAGACACGCTGGTCGACCTCGACACGATTCGTCGCTACTTCGGCGAAGAGATCACGCACCTCGTCGACGGTCTCACCAAGATCGCGCAGATCAGCAACATCTCACGCGAAGAGCAGCAGGCTGAGAACGTTCGCAAGATGTTGCTGGCGATGGTAGACGATGTTCGCGTGGTGCTGGTGAAGCTCGCCGATCGTTTGCACAACATGCGCACGCTTCAGTACCTCAGCCCGGAAAAGCGAAAGCGCATCGCCGAAGAGACAATGGACATCTTCGCTCCCATCGCGCACCGTCTCGGAATGGGTAAATTGCGCGGTGAACTCGAGGACCTCGCGTTCCGGCATCTTCATCCGGAAGACTATCGCGAGCTCGCCGAACAACTTGAAAAGCGCCGTCCCGAGAACGAGGCTTTTCTGAAAGATGTCACTGCTCGTATCGAGCAGAAGATGAACGAAGCCGAAGTGCCGTTCGTCCTGGTCGAAGGACGCGTCAAGCGCCTCTACTCAATCTGGAAGAAACTGCGACGCCAGAAGATCAGTCTCGATCAGGTCTACGATCTGGTTGCGGCGAGGATCATAACGCCGAACGAGATACGCCACTGCTACGCAGCGTTGGGCGTGGTCCATCACAACTGGAAGCCCGTTCCGGGTCGCATCAAAGACTGGATCGCGACTCCGCGCGACAATCTATACCAGTCGCTGCACACTTCTGTGATCGGTTCGAATGTGCAGTCCTTCGAAGTTCAGATTCGCACAGAGGAGATGCACCAGATCGCCGAAGAAGGCGTCGCGGCTCACTGGAAATACAAGGAAGGCAAACGCGGAGCACGCGAGGACGATCAGGCGCTGCAAGCTTTGCGATCGCTGGTCGAGTGGACGCAGGAAGTCAAAGACTCGAAAGATTTTCTCGACTCTTTAAAGTTGGACCTTTACCCGAAGGACGTTTACGCCTTCACGCCTATGGGTAAAGTCATTCAACTGCCGCGCGGCGCGACACCCGTCGACTTCGCTTACATGATTCACTCGGAAGTCGGTAACACCTGTACCGGTGCGCGCATCAATGGGCGAATGGTTCCGCTTCGCACACAAATTCAGAATGGCGACGTAGTCGAGATCATCACAAGCGCGAACGCGCATCCTTCGCGCGACTGGTTGAACTTCATCGTCACCTCGCGTGCGCGCAATCGCGTGCGCCACTGGGTGGCTGAGCAGCAGCGCACTGAATCGATCGAGATCGGCCGAAAGCTTTTCGAAAAGGAAGCTTCGCGTTTTCAACTGTCGCCGAAGAAGCTTCTGAGCGATAACGACAAAGACATGAAGCGCGTGGCGAGCGACTACGGTTACGGCCGCGTCGACGACCTGCTGGCGGGGATCGGTTACGGCAAACTCGTGCCTCGCAACGTCATCGCGAAGTATCTCGGACCGGAACAGTTCGAACAGCTCGACAAGCAGAAAGAGTCTCGACTGAGGAGCGGCGTCCGCGCGGTCAAACGTCTGATCCGTTTAGGTGACGATTCGATCGTCGTCCGCGGCATCGACGATTTGATGGTGACGCGCGCTCGCTGCTGCAACCCTTTGCACGGCGAGGACATTATCGGTTACGTGACGCGCGGCAAAGGCGTCGCCGTACATACGACGCGCTGTAAGAACGTCACGCAATTGATGGTCAATCGCGAGCGGATCGTGGAGGTCGAGTGGGCGGGACGACCCGAGAAGACGGCGTATGCAGTCAAGCTGCTGGCGATCACCGAAAACCGTACAGGGATGATCGCGGGTATCACGGGCGCGATTTCAGACATGAAGACGGGAATTCGCGACGCACGCGCGTCGGTCGCCTCTGACGAGCGTGGTCATATCGAAGTCACGGTCGAGGTCTTCGACGTCAAACACCTCGATCGCGTAATCGGCTCAATCAAAGGAGTTCCCGGCGTCCTCGACGTCGAGCGTCTCCAGGGCGCTGCATAAGAGAGCCACAAAGAGGCACAAAATTGAATGCTTTTTGTGCTTCTTTGTGGCTTCTGCTAAAATCCGCCTTTTGTTTTGAGGGCGTCTATCACTGTGAGGCAACGCATCCAGACCGAAAATGCTCCGGCGGCGATCGGCCCGTATTCGCAGGCCATCAAGGCTGGTGGGTTTGTGTTTGTCTCGGGACAGATTCCGATTGATCCGAAAACGGGTGAGTTTGTTGCAGGAGGGATTGGCGAGCAAACGGAGCGGGTCTTGAAGAATCTCGCGGCCGTGCTCGAGGCGTCGGGCAGCAGTCTCGATCAGGTTGTGAAAACAACCGTGTTTCTGGCAGACATGAAAGAGTTTGCGGGAATGAACGAGGTCTATGCCAAGTTCTTTTCGACGCCGCCACCGGCCAGGGCAACGGTTGCTGCGGCTGGTTTACCGAGAGATGCCAGGGTTGAAATTGAAGCCGTGGCGCTGGTTTCAGAATAAAACAACCGGCCCTCGAGCAAGGCGCCGGTTGGAGGTTGACAAGAAAATCGGGGAAGGACTCAAGCGGCCTTGGAGACCTTGCCCGCCTTGATGCAAGTTGTACAGACTTTCATCCGGCGCGCGCCACCTTGCGGTTGCTGTACGCGGATCGACTGTAGATTCGGATCAAATCGACGGGGGGTGCGATTATTTGCGTGGGAGACATTGTTGCCGAATTGGGGTCCCTTGCCGCAGACTTCGCAACGTTTAGCCATTTTCTTCAACCTCCAGGATACTTCGGTTTATACGGACGGCGATCTCGCCGTAATCAGAAACCAAGGTTTATAACAAACGCGTTTCCGGGTCGTCAAGCAACGAGACTTATGAGTAACGCCGAAGGCGTTCGCTAATTTGAGCCCAGGGTTGGAGCGTAGCTGTTCATTATCATGACATCCTTTACACATCGTTATCATGACGGCGGGCCTTTCATTCTCCCCAAGCTTTAGCTTGGGGGACACCGCTCCAGAATCGGGAAAACCATTTAAATGGTTTTCATGACCAAGCTAAAGCTTGGGGAGAATGAGAAAGGCCGCTTACAACCGGCTCGGGAAAGAACGCCTTCGGCGTTAATCGAAATCGTGACATTGAAGGAGTATGTTTAAAGTGCGCAACATCGCAAAAGTTCTTGTCGTTACATGTCTGGCCGTTTCGGGCTTGGTTTTAAATGGTTGTGCCTCGGGTGGCGCTGAGCTGCAAAACAATAATATTGCCGCCACCGTAAACGGTCGCAACATCATGCTTTCCGAGGTTGAGCGCGTCGTCAGCCAACAGGCCGGCGGAAACACATCGTCGCTGAACCAGCTTCAGATGGCCCAGGCCCGGTTGCAAGTGCTTAGCAACCTGATTCAGCGAGAAGTGCTCTTCCAGCGCGCCGAAAGAGAGAAAGTGCTTCCGACTGAAGCGCAGATCGACGGCGTCATCGCCACTCAAAAGCAGAACAGCGGCATGACTTCCGAAGACTTTGACAAGAGCCTCAAAGCGCAAAACCTTTCGATGGAGACCCTGCGCGAAGAAGCTCGCAAAGACCTCGCGATCGCGGCGCTCCAGGACAAGTACAGCGGAAAAATCGACATCAGCGACAGGGAAGTCGAAGAGTTTTACAACAACAACCGCGACCGGTTTAAGAATGAACGTGGCGTGGCGCTGGCAATGATCGTAGTCGATCCTGCCGACAACAGCTCCACTGGAATAACTGACGACGCCAAGAACGAAGCCGACGCAAAACTGAAGATCGATAACATCTACCAGCAGCTCCAGGGCAAGGCGGATTTTGCGACAGTTGCGCGAGCCAAGAGTGAAGACATCAACACGCTCGTTCGCGGCGGCGACATCGGATTTCTCACCGAGCAGGAGTTGAGAAACAACAACTTCTCACAAGAGTTGATTTCGAGTTTGTTCGGCTCGATGCAGGTCGGTGATTATTCGCAACCGGTGCGATTCAACAGTGGCAAGTGGTACATCTTCAAACTTGCGGAAAGGCGACTCGCCGCTGAGAACCTGACTTTGGAGAGTCCGGGCGTGCGTCAACAGATCGCGCAGGGGCTCACGAACCAGCGCAAGGAACTCCTCAAAGCAGCACTAGTCGAGACAGCATTGAATGAAGCGAAGATTGTGAACAATCTTGCTGCTAACATGCTGAACAATCCGGGCAATCTCGGTCTGCGTCCGGCAGCCGACGGCGCAACCAGTTCGCAACCCTCGCAAGCTCCGACACAGCAACAGCAACCAGCTACGACGCCGGGAGCAACCAGCTCGCCCGTCACGGTGAAGCCGGCGAACGCGAACACAAACGCGAATAAATAAACCGGTACAATTCGTGGATGTTGTTTCGGCTTTCAGAAGTTCATAAGTCCTACGGCGTTCAAGATGTGCTGCGAGGCGCGTCGCTCCAGGTAAACCCGGGAGAACACGTAGGACTTGTAGGCCGAAACGGCGCTGGAAAAAGTACGATCTTCCGTCTTGTCAGAGGTGATGAGACAGCGGATGGAGGCGACGTCGTCCGCGCGCGCGGCGTTAAGCTGGGCCTGTTGGACCAGCACGTACACTTCAAGTCCGGATCGACGGTCCATGAGTCAGCGCTCGCGGCGTTCGGTCGACTACAGCAGATCGAACATGAGATGCACGAGTTGGAGCATCGCATGGCGGACGCCGGCCAGGATCTCGAAAAGATCCTTGAACGCTACAGCGATCTGCAACACGAGTTTGAGCACGAAGGCGGATTTGAATACGCCGCCCGCGCCGAGTCGATCTTGCAGGGACTCGGTTTCGAGCGCGACATGTGGTCGCTCGAAACCGAAAAGCTTTCCGGTGGACAGCAGAATCGTTTAGGTCTTGCGTGCTTGCTCCTCGCCGCTCCGGATGTTTTGCTGCTCGACGAGCCGACGAACCATCTCGATGTGAACGCTGTCGAGTGGCTGGAAGAGTTTCTCCAGGAATATTCCGCCGCCTATGTAATTATTAGTCACGATCGTTATTTTCTCGATCGCTGCTGTCGTCGCATCATCGAGCTCGAGAACGGGCGCGCCTCAAACTACACCGGCAACTATTCGGACTATCTTGTCGAGCGTGAAGAACGTCGTGAGGCGCAGCAGCGCGCTTACGACAACCAGCAACAGTTGATCGCCAAGACGGAAGAGTTCATCCGTCGAAATCTCGCGGGACAAAAGACGAAGCAAGCCAAGTCGCGGCGCAACATGCTGGAGCGACTCGAACGTCTTGACGCTGTTCGACCGGACAAAGCGTCGGGTGACTTTCGCCTTCAGGCGATCGAACGCACCGGTAATCATGTGCTCACCGTCAACGAACTCTCGATTGGTTATCAAGACAAACTGTTGGCGAAAGACATCTCTTTCATTCTCCGTCGCGGTGAATGTTTGGGCATCATTGGACCAAACGGATCCGGCAAGACGACGTTTCTACGAACAATACTCAACAAGCTTGCGCCGCTTGGCGGTGAAGTTCGCTGGGGCACGAAAGTCCAGATCGGATACTACGCGCAGCAGCTCGATGATCTCGACGATCGCAACGAGATCATCATGGAGTTGCGTCGTGTGGCGCCGCCGAGTGCAACGGCGGGCGAGCTGCGATCGTTTCTGGCGAAGTTTCTATTTCACGGCGACGACGTTTACAAGCACGTGAGAGATCTTTCCGGCGGAGAGAAGGGCCGGTTGGCGCTGGCGAAGTTGATCTATTCTCGCGTGAATGTTCTGGTGCTTGACGAGCCGACGAACCATCTCGACATTCCTTCGCGTGAAGCTCTCGAAGAGGCGCTGTCAGCATACGAGGGAACGATCGTAACAATTAGCCACGATAGATATTTTCTCGACCGAGTTGCGACGCAGATCCTTGCGTTGGATGGTCTTGGGGGCGCCGAACATTACGAAGGTGACTACACTGAGTATCACGATTGGAAACTGGGTTTGCGCGGCGCCGCACCTGCCGCGCCCGCGGATCTCGACGATGAGAATCTTGTAAGTGTGGTCGCTGCGCCCGCGCGCGTCGTGCAGGAGCCGGTTGTTGCGAAGCCTGCTCCGGCTCCGAAAAAACCGGGCGTCAAAGTCGTAAAGAAAAAGAAGCCCGAGCCTCTTCGAACACCTGACCTGGTCGAGACAGACATTTCGCGCGCGGAGGCGCGGCTCAACGAAATCTCCGAACAGATGGGAACGCCTGAAGTCGCGCGCGATGCCAATCGGCTCATCGCGCTCAATGAAGAGTATCAACAAACCGAAGTGTTGCTTCGGAGTCTTTACGAAGAATGGGATCGCGTGAGTCTGACCTGATCGCCGCGTGGCGCACAAACAATCGCATCACGGTGTATCTCATCGAGCACCTGCCGCCCGAGTTGTGGTCCATGAATGTTCCCGGCTCGCCGCGGCGCACGGTTCGAATGCTTGCGGCTCACATTCACAACGCCAGGTGTTCGTGGATCAAGATGATAGGCGAGCGTCATGGGGTTGCGGTTCCAGGGAGCGTCGATGGGCGCACGGTTCGGCCCGTGGAATTGAAGCGCGCTCTCGAACGCAGCAGCCGCGGGATGATCGAACTCATACGGCTCGGCTTGTCTCGCGACGGCGCGATCCCTCCAGCCGCCTGGCAAAACTTTCCTACGGATCTTGTGCATTTTCTCAGCTACTTCGTGGCTCACGAGGCTCACCATCGTGGGCAGCTCGTCATGCTGGCGCGGCAATTGGGCCATCGTCTGCCGGTGGAAGTGACGGCGGGATTGTGGCAATGGAAGAAACGATCGCGCGAGTGAAGTCCGGGCAGTCCTCTAGCTCTTAATCCTAATAGTCCCAGTGTTGCTGAACTGGCTGTGGGCCAGGACTTTGATCGTACAGATCCCAGGCGCCAAATTGCTGGGCAGCCTGAAAGTAATCTGCACGAAACCCAACGTCGAGACTGGTCTTACGTCTTCGGCCGGCACATTAAAACTCTGTCCGTTATTGTCCACTAGATTGACAGTGACCGCCGAAGACGGCTCTCCCGCCAGCAACTGAAGGTTAGCAACGAAAATCACGACTCTCGTATTCGGATCGAAGCCCGCGTTCAACATGTTGCTGGTGTTGATGACGGGAAACATATCCCGCATGTGCAACATGGCATCCAAAGCGGCCGCCTGATTAATAGTTGGACCACCGGACTCTAACATCAGTTGCAGCGCCGGCGTTGGTGTCGGAGTTGGCGTCGGTGTCGGTGTTGGTGTTGGCGTCGGCGTTGGTGTTGGCGTCGGCGTTGGCGTTGGCGTCGGCGTCGGCGTCGGCGTCGGAGTCGGAGTCGGTGTTGGCGTCGGAGTTGGTGTCGGTGTCGGTGTCGGAGTTGGTGTCGGTGTCGGTGTTGGCGTCGGTGTCGGCGTTGGCGTCGGCGTTGGCGTCGGTGTCGGGTTACCGCTCGTTACGAAACTCCATGTGGGTCCCGTCGCCGTTTTCTCGGCCATGGTCCTTCCGACTACGCGCCAAAAGTATTGAGTTCCAGGTTGAAGCGTTATAGGCAACGTGTACGTCTCTTTAACGCCATCATCAACCGAGCCCGTATCGAGAAGCGGCTGACCAGGCGCCGCACCGCTTTGACTTGTGCTCACATTCGCAACAAGGAGCGGTGGACTCGGTGACGTACCAAAGTAGATGTCATACTTGTGCGACCATTGCCCGCCTTCCCATTCGAGTTTGAGTGTTGTTGGCTGACCAACAGCCCCGTTCGCCGGTACGAGGTTGGTGGGATCACCTGGTGGCAGCGGCACAAATGGTTCAAACTCGGTGGCGGAATTCCATTTACGCTCGAAGTGATTAACGAACCAGTCAAAGAACCACTGTTTCGTCGTGAAGTAATTGTGTTCCTCTTGTGAGTTCGACGATGGACCGGTCCAATTCGATGATCCGAAGATCACCATTTTCTTGCCATACAGAATTGCCGCCTTCTCATGATTCAGACCAAGGTGCTTTCGCATTTTGATCTGAACACCCCCCATGAAAAGCCGATCGACATTCCACGCGTCCCACTGTCGTGCCGGATTGCGATATTCGTTCGGTTCGTGGATGAGCCGCACGGGAATCCCGCGGCTCACGGCAGCAAGTGTGGTATCAGTGTATCGCTGGTTCGTAATGCGATACATGATGATGTCGATTTTCTGATTTTCCTGATCGAAGTTTGTCTGAGTCCGAAGGTAGAAATCCTGACTGTCATTCAGACTGGGCGGAAAATTGAGTGCGGGATCGATCGCGAAGGTTGCGTATTTACGTGTCAGTGGGCCACTGATGTTACCGAAGTTCCCGTATCTCAGAGTATCGGTCCAAATATCGTCATACTTTCGTTTAAAACTTTGAATCAGCGACTGGTCATCCGTGAAATATGCAGCTTCGTCGATGTAGTTAACGAATGGAGTTGTCGGCACAAAAAAGGAAGGCGAAAAATTTCCTCCCATGAATTCAAGTCTGTTCTGTCCGACAAACAGCATCATCTTCCAATGCAGAATGCCGCCGTCCACTTTATACCGCATTGGAATTCCCGCGGCCCTTAACTGCTCCAATATCTCTCCATTACCTGCGTTGCCGGGATTTGCGCGCGGGTCGACAAGGATTCGAACGGGAACGCCGGCCTGGTGCCTCGCGATTAGCTTGTTGGAGAAAGACGTGTCCTGCATGAACCAGAAGGCGACGTCAATCCCGACGGTTTCGTTGTCGATGAGCTGCCAGAGGGGCGCGCGGCAGTCTTCGAATGAAGTGTCACACAGACGTTCTTGTGCCTGAACGCTGGTGGCGAGGAGTAGGACCAAGCCCAGGAGGCCTGCCGCAAAGAGATGTTTCGTGTTCATGCGGCGCTTGAGATCGCACCCTTGATGAAACGGTTCCTGAGTCGTGCGAATCGACTAAGAACCCAACCCTAGCACGTCTAGCTTCGGCTCACATTAGCGCCAAACTCTCGTGAAGCGAACCGAAGCCGTAAATTCTGCAAACAATGGGCCAATTCTAGTTCAAGCGGGGGTTAAAGACAAAGCAGGCTGAGGCTGGGAGCCGTTAGCCACGGGTCGCACGGATCAAATCCGTGGCTACTGGAAAAACAGCAGGTGAATGGAACTTAGTAGTCGATGCTATGCCAACTGGCTGACCGGCTTCGTTTAGGATTGGAACAGCGAGTCCTCCACGTTTCATAGTCTTCCTTCTCCTTCAAAAGTTATTGCGAAGTTTTCTTTGCGTTACGTCGTGAAGTGGGTGTCAATCACAAAACGTCACATTTTTCGAGCTGGATTGGTCGGACTGAAGCTGGTTAGGGCGAGGATAGCGAGTCAGATTAATTACCGGTCGCTTGAGTAAACGAAGCTTCTAAACGAAGGAAATGGTCCCGGGTGCATAAATCTGAAATCACGTGCTATTATCCACTCCAATACCCGCACAGTGCCCGCGCAATCTAATGCGGAACGAGCGGATGAAGCGGACAATACGAGTTGAAGGTCCGTTTCTGTTGAGGTTTGACAATCCTTCACTTTAGGCGCGTAGCTCAGGGGTAGAGCACTACCTTGACACGGTAGGGGTCTGCGGTTCAAATCCGCACGCGCCTACCAATTTCTCGCAATAAGTTACATGCTCTCCTCTTCTATACACTGGCTACGCCATGTCAATTACTTTCTCTGAATACCGTTGGCTAGTATATTTACTACGTTCGTAAGCGTTTCGCTGTCTGTGTTAACGGCCAACGCAAGTAAAAGTTCGGTGTTGCTCTTTGAGCGCCACAAACCGGTCATCATTTTGATTAGCCCCGCAGCCGAAATGCCAAACCCCGACATAACAACCGTTACCACCGCTGAGTTTCGAGCGTTAATGACCACCAGCACGATGCAGACGATGAAAAGCAGAATTACCATCGATACACAAACGAGAAAGTAACGGTTGTTATCTTTCTTGACTGAGTGTAAATCTTGGCGAATGGCTTTCCGGTCGATTACTCGCGTTGGGCGGCGAACTTGTGATTCTTCTACCTTGTGCGTCTCATCAGCACCAAGTCGGACTGTCTTTACAACGTCGGGATCGGAGTACTCTTTCAGAATCGTTTCAAAAAATCTCATAACTTCCTTTCAAAACTCTTTCGTAGCAAGTTGCGTCAATACGTCAATATAGGGTCTTGGTTTGCAGGAAAGCATTCGTACCGCAAGCATATAAATTCCCAAACGCACATGCAGCGCCGCTGGATAGCGATTAGCCGCAACCAAGCAAGCAGATCGATAATTCTTTATCGCTTCGCCCAAGATCACCGAATTGCAGATTGTTAAATCCAGCAGGCCGGAAAAAACGGTAGGGACGCTATCGATAACTTCCCGCACAGTTTTTATTCCATCTGCGAATTGGATAGATGGGGCAGCAGCAATTTGCTGTGCAAACGCCAGCTCGATTGCTGTTCGCGTGAGTCTCTCCAAGGGGTTCCCGGATATGAGATAGACCTCGTTCCGCCTCGTTTCCGTTAGTTCGTCATCATTTCCGTGATAAAGCTTGTGCGCGTCAGCAACGACTTCATTCAGAACTCTAATGAGACGAATGTTTGCGAGCTCCGAACCGATCGATTCATGTAAGAGTTCCGGATCTTGGTTTACGAAAATTCTGTAAAGCGCCTGCTCGATCAACGTTTTTCGCGACTTGATTGCTCCTAAAAACCCGAATGGATCGAATAAATCGCTGGGCTGAATTCTCGCGAACCGCCAATGAGAAATCAGAGTAACTACCTTAAAGTGCTCCAAGAGCTCGGTAAAATCCGATAACCCTGCGTTACTAATAACAGTGACATTTAACTTTTTAGCGGTGGCGCAGATGCGTTCGGCGACGCGAGCCACAGGTTGATAGACCATCTCCCAGTAGTACTCTTCCGAGGCTCCGGGCTGATAGTTTGTCGCTCTCAGATGTTTGGCGAAGCTGGCGTCGACTGGCGACGCCAGATCCTCCAAAAACTTTTCACGCGTGAGGGGGATGGCAATTGCGAGCGCGCAATCAGCCGGACTAACCGCCTGTAGACTCTGAACCGGGTCGTCCAATCAAGGGATCCTTTCGCACAAAATGCAAATCGTGTCGCTCGGCATTGAACTGCTGGCGGAGCAGTTTGAGCTCCACGCCCGTTTCGCGGCTGATGCGCTTGATTTCGAGGTTGATTGCGCGATTGAAAGCGATCATGTCAATTGTGTCGCCCAGTTTTGTTATTACGCGCGCGATCGCGTCTTTGACCATCTGGGTAATCCCGGAAATTATTTCTCGCGGTGTATTCTTTTCGAAGAGCAGCTCGATCTTTGTCTTTCCGACTTCGGGTGTCCCTCTCGCAGGTACTTCAACAGAAATCGTGCTCCGCGTTTCACCCGTGGGTAATGTCTCGACACCCACATCACGAACCACAGCTTTGGAAAACTCAAATTGCTTAAGTCGGACGTGTTCGAGTGGTCCGTCCGTGACAAGTGCGCTGATTTCTTTCGGAATATTTTGATCCCCGGCGCGAATCTCAATATTTTTAGTAAATGCTGTCGCCTCCTCTGAGGTGAATCCCTTTAGATCGAGTTTCAGGGCATCCTCTGATTGAGACTTGCGCATTAATTGGAGCACGACGTCAGTCGCATCTTCAGTCGTATGCGCCTGTATTGAGCCATTCCGTTCATCAACAAAAAACCGGATAGCGCCGTCACTATCTCGGGAAACAACTATCCCACCGGGCGTAGCTTCGCGACTTTGCCTGATCATCGTAATCTCCGTGTCAGTTAGTGCGCTTTGAGCTCGAAAGCGTCCCCATCCTGACGACTGTGCGGGCCTGCTAAGCGTGACCGTACGCGGCAAGTCGAAGCCTTGCCCTATTCTTTCCTGCGCAGGAAGATTTAACGCGAGACCGCGTGGGCGGGGAGCTACTTCAGAAACGGATTGCAGCACATTGCGAAGCTCAGCAGCCATCGTGTCAGCTGCTTTTCCCTCGCCAAGTCCCGCCGTCCTAACCAGCTTACTGACTCTTCCCGCGTCTCTTGGATTCACTCGAATGGTGCCGTCCGCTTCGACCAAGGGTCGTCCGACCGCAACCTCATCACTCACAGTAAAGTTTGTGACTTTTGCGTATAGATTGTGTCCTCCGATCGCAATTCCCATCGCGTTTCCGGCACTATTACTGGAAATGACGACGACTGGTGTGTGGATCCAGCCATTTGCTTTGCTCGCGATCTCCTCCGCATAACGCGAGGGGAGTTGTTTGATGCGGGCCAATTGGCTTAACGCGATTCGCTTAATCCATCGTTGGTTAACTCTGTCATCTGGAATTCCCAAATCACTTAAATCAATGATTGGGAAAGCGCTACGCGCCTCCGGTTCAGGATGGTCCAGCGCAGCTTTGATTCCTCTTCTAAGCTCGTCACTTGAAAAGTCACTGAACTGCCGGTTTACCAAAGGGATGAGTTTCACTGTCAGCGCCGCTTTCTCTTGCGGAGATGCATTCTTTATTTCGTTCACTGTCTCCTCCGTTAGTCGCTCTAAGACAGTGGCAGGTTCAGTGTTGCGCGAGACCGTGCGTGACGAACTGCTTATATCAAAGGTGCTAAAGATGTGGTAAAGGGCGTTATATTGAACCACTCTAACCAGGTTCACATCACCAAGAGTGGCAAAGTAATTATAGGCTTCCTCTTCTGCGCTCTCGACAGTCTCAGAACGATTGTCGCCGGAGCCTTCCGGAATATAACTGACAGGTAGAGCCCCGGAGCGATGTAGCGCGAACATCTTGTAGTCGCCCGTCCTAACGGTGTAACCAACGCCTTTCGTATTCCAGTTGTAGGTCAATTCGTCAGTACCCAGGCGCTGCATCACCGGCTGATTCTGAAAGGGCCACCGGGATGGTTTCGGATAATGGAAGTTGACATACTCGGTATCTCCGCCATTGGACCAGCCCTTGAGAATTTGGTCGGTAATGTTTAAGAGACTGCCATACTCAGTATCGACAAGCTCCGGACTCAACAAAATCGGGGCCCAGTCTTTCGTTCCTTCTAGACGTCCAGCAAAGAGGTGATTTCGTTCATAACTTTGCTCTAATTGACCTTCTTGTCCCTTTTGAACTGCGGCGAGTAGTGAGATCGTTTCAGCGCGAAGTGGCGGTAGTAACTCCACTGGAATAAGACGTTCCCGACCAAATATTAGTGTGCCTGAATCGTTCGATAGAGCTCCCACGATCAAGTCCGTCTCGAGCGCGAACTCACGTATCTCTACGCGACAGGTCTGAATTTCTTTTCCTTTTGGGATCCACCAGCTTACCAGGCCCGGAGTATTCGTGAAGTAAACGGACGAGTCGGATCTGGAAAAGAGATCTGTCAGCGATATCGGAGGGCCGCCTTCGAGCGGCAGAAAGGTCTCTGCTTGATCGATGGTCCAATTCTTAATCTCAGCGGCTGTAACACTGAGATCAAGACCTGAAACATTGATGCGTTGAGCTGAAACCGGCAAAGGTAAGACAAAGGATTTATAAGAGGTTGAAAAAAGGAGCTGGTTTAAGCCGCTTATCGCCGAGGCAATCTTGTCCTCTGGGCCCTTCACCGCCAGAACCACATCTCTGGTCCAACCATCATGCCCGACTCGATGTTGGAGCACGGTGTGATTTAGCAGAACATCGGCCACGGGTATAAGCAGTTCTCCGAGTTGAAGCGATGGCGGTG
>JBIOUJ010000059.1:0-16186 GCA_044867025.1 Pyrinomonadaceae bacterium
CCGCGTTCATCTGCGAAAATCTGCGGCTCAATTTACCTCCTCGCGTAACGGCCGGCTCATCAATTCAGCAACCGCATCACGTGCGGGCTTGCCGTCGTAGAGTACGGCGTTCACTTCGTTTGTGATCGGCATCTCGAGATTAGCGCGATCGGCGAGTTTCTTTACCGCGCGCGCTGTGTTGATGCCTTCAGCAATCTCGTTCAGCCCAGACGTGATCTCCGCGAGCGTCCTACCCTTTCCCAGTTCTTCGCCGACGAACCGATTCCGGGAAAGACTTCCGGTACACGTCAACACCAGATCTCCGAGTCCCGCCAAACCCATCAACGTTTCAACCTGCGCTCCTTCGCGTCGCGCCAGGCGCGTTATCTCTGCCAGCCCACGCGTGATCAGCGCCGCGACACTGTTCGAGCCAAATCCGAGACCCGCCGTCATTCCGGCCGCGATCGCCATCACGTTCTTTACCGAGCCACCTAATTCGGTTCCGATCACGTCGGCGTTCGTGTAGATCCGCAGGTTCTCAAAACTCAGATCATTCTGAACCGCGCGCGCCGCTGTCGCATCTTTACTGGCAGCGACTATGGCGGTCGGATGGCCTTCAACTACTTCCTTCGCGAATGACGGACCAGATAGACAAACAAACGGATGAGAACCTCCCACGACGTCTTTCGCGATCTCGGAGATTCTCTTGCCGCTCTCAATCTCGATGCCTTTAGAAACGCTCACGATGATCGCTGCCTGGTCCAACAACGGCGACATCGTCGTCAACAACCCGCGCGCCGCGTGAGATGGACAAGCAAGTAAAACCATCGTTGCTCGATCGAGTGCGGCGCCCATTTCAGCCGTTGCGATCACATTCGTCGGGATTGAAGTAGCAGTGAGATAACGCGAATTAACGCGGCGATCGTTAATTGACTCGACCACGTCAGCATTGCGCGACCAGAGCGCCACAGTGTGACCAGCTCGCGCGGCAACAACGGCGAGTGCAGTCCCCCAACTTCCTCCTCCAATGACTGCGATCTGTTTCATCAAATTCGAGCTTCAGTTCCCCGAGCCAATCGCCCGATGTTTCCGCGGTGCGCAAAGATAATCAGCAGCGCTCCAACAATCGCCGCAGCCAACAACGGCCGCAGGTCTGCAACTGGTTCAACAAACACGCTCTGAAACCACACAAACAACGGCAGTGTTGCAGCAGCCATCATAGAACCCAACGAAACATACCGCGTCAAGGACACAAGGGCCACAAACAAGACGCCCGCACACAACAGAGCCACTGGTGCAAGTATCACAAAGACCCCGACTCCCGTCGCCACACCCTTGCCACCGCGAAAACCTAACCACACAGGAAAAATATGGCCCAGGAGCGTCGCGATCGCTGCCGCAGCAACGAACCAATCCGCACCTGGTCCATGGTTGAGCAAAACCGTCGCGACCAGAACCGCAACGCTGCCCTTCAACGCATCGAGTAGGAGCGTAAAAACACCCGCCGCTTTGCCTGCGCGTCTCGAAACATTCGTCGCCCCAGTTCCACCCGAACCCGTCTCCCGAATATCATCACCAACCTTGTGACGCACGATCAGGTAGCCAAACGGAATCGAGCCGATCAAGTATGCAATAATGACGACGAGCAGTGGTCGCAACAAGAATTCACTCCGTGATCGAAGGTAAGCGTATATTTCTGCGCCGACCGGAAAAAGACGACGAGGCTGAATACCTCGCGCTAAACCGGCGCAGCACCGCATTCCATCGAGGACTCGCGTCGCCTCCAACACGGCCGGAACAGTTTGCGGCGTTCCTCGAGAGATGCAGCAATCCTGCGAATGCCTGCTTCTTTATTTGCCGGCGCACAGACGCAGCGATCCTCGGTTCTATAAATCTGAGTCAGATCTTTCGTGGTGGATTTCAAAGCGCATATCTCGGTTACCACATTGGTGCCGAGTTCGCGCGACAAGGTTATATGACGGAAGCTCTCGCGCTCATGTTGCGTTATGCGTTTGCGGATTTAAGGCTACATCGCATTGAAGCAAACATCCAGCCCGGCAACGTCGCTTCAATCGCATTGGTCAAGCACGCGGGTTTCGTGAAGGAAGGATTCTCGCGAAGGTATCTGAAGATCACCGGCCGCTGGCGCGACCACGAACGATGGGCCATCCTCGCGGAAGATTGGCGCCACAAAAAGGCACAAGAGGGAGCTAAATAATTAAAGCAAGCGACGGCGCAAAAGATCGAGTGCGGCTTGGGAGGAGCGCCAGCGGATGAGATGGCGATCGCCGGGAAGGTGAAGTTTGCGGTGTTCGGTTTTGAGATCACTTGCCAAGGCGATGAAGACGGTCCCGACGGGTTTCTCGTCGGTGCCTCCATCGGGGCCGGCGATTCCCGTGATCGATAAGCCGAAATCAGTTCCCGAGCGCTTGCGAATTCCCTCAGCCATCGCTTCCGCCACCGGCGCGCTGACCGCACCGTGCTCCAGCAGCAACATCGCCTCGACACCAAGCGTCCGCATCTTCGCGTCGTTCGCGTAAGCCACGACGCCTTCGATAAAATATTTCGACGATCCGGGAACCTCTGTAATCCGCTCCGCAAGTAAACCGCCGGTACAACTTTCAGCAACGGACAACGTGTAACCGCCCAGCGAAAGCTTCAGCCCGACGACTTCTTCCATCTTTTCACCAGCAAACGAAAAGATCGCGTTTCCGAGCCGCTCTTCAATCTGTCCAGACAAACGATCGAGCAGATCAGTCGCTTCCTTCTCAGTCCGACCACGCGCTGTCAAATGAATCTCGATCTCGCTTTGATTGAACAGAATCGTCGTCACAGGGTTGTCGTACTGCGTATAGATCGGCGCGATCTTCTCGTCGACTGCCGACTCCCCCATTCCCGCTACACGCAACATCCGTCGCACCACGCATAAACTTCCCGCACGTCCCGTGAGCCGTTCAGCAACATGGTTCTCAAACATCGGCCGCATCTCGCGCGGTGGACCAGGCAACAGCACAATCGCCGTACCTTGATGATCGATGAACATTCCCGGCGCAGTGCCGTTTGGATTCGGCAGCACCTCAGCATCTTCGATCACCATTGCCTGTCGCGAATTTCGCTCGGGCATCGTCACGCCAAAACTCTGAAAGCGTTGACGAATCTCCGCGAGCACGGTCTCGTCGAGCAGCAGCCTGCGACCCAAGGCGCGCGCAGTGATTTTGCGCGTGATGTCGTCTTCGGTTGGACCAAGACCTCCAGTGGTGATCACCACTTTCGATCTGCGGACAGCATCTTTGATCGCTTCTTCAAGGCGCGCATCGTCGTCGCCGACGATGGTTTTGAGTTTTACTTCGATGCCGAGGCGGTTGAGTTTTTCAGTGAGCCAGAGACTATTGGTATCGGTGCGATCGGGCGCAAGTAGTTCCGATCCGATCGCGATGATTTCTGCTGTCAGCGTTTCAAACAAGAAAGACTCGCGGGTTTACTGGGCTCTTGTTTCATCCGCATAAACGTCATGCAGCACCTTCGAAATCGGCGGCGGCGCCGAGATCGCGCTCAGCGGCAAAGAAGGCGCGAACGTCATTTCGGGCTGCGGTTCTTTTACTTCAGCAACACGCTTCTCCCGTTGGAGCCCAAGCCGCTCCTCTGTTTCGAGCAGTGTGCGACTGTCCACAAGCATCTTCGTCGCGTTCCGCTGGCGGGCCCGTTCTAAACTCCTGATTGCTGCAAGTGTCTGTGGCGCTGCTGACGGGTGATACTCGATTCTTCGCAGCATCATCACGTAGCGACGCAGTTGCGGCGACGGTGTAGTGCGATGTGTTTCGTCGTACGACTCGTCGTCAATTAAACGCGAAAGATAATCAACCGTCGCCTGGTGATTGCCGAGTCGTTGATACAAAGCTGCGAGCGCGTAGTAGTTCAGCGGCGGCGGGTCAGGCATCACTTCGAGCAAGCTCTCGCCATGTTCGATCACTTCGGCAATCTCGAAACCGTACCAACGTCGTTCTTCTTCACGAAGCATCGCATCCGCGGCCACATAAAACTCGAATATGCGCTCGACCTCGCGAGCTTGCGCGCGCCGTGCAAAAAGCCAGATGACGAGAACCATGCCGGTGACAAACACCATGATTACGGGTGAAAGCCCCACCGCATCGAGCATCGCCACAATCACAATAACCGCGATAGCTTTCGTTGTGAGTTTTCCAGCGCCCGGAATCATAAAACCCTCCACTTCTATTTCTCTGCGATATTTCTGAGGTGCGCGACGATTGCCGCGCCTGCTTCTTCGGTTGAAAGTTGTCCGCCGAGATCTCTGGTAGTCTCATTTGCAGAGATCGCAGCCCTGACGGCCTGCTCGATATTTTTACTCAACGTTTGGAAGCCCAGATATTCTAACATCATCGCGGAGGTCAGAATAGCTCCAATCGGATTAGCGATTCCCTTGCCCGCGAGCGGCGGCGCGCTGCCGTGCACAGGTTCAAACAAAGAGACTTTCCCGGGATGAATATTCCCTGACGCGGCAAGTCCGAGTCCACCCTGAATCGCAGCTCCGAGATCGGTGAGAATGTCGCCAAACAAATTGTTCGTGACGATCACGTCGTACTGCGTCGGATCGAGCACCATATACATCGCCATCGCGTCGACGTACTGATGATTCGCCGTGATCTCCGGATAACTTTCGGCGACCTCCTTGAACATGCGTTGCCAGAGATCGCCGCCGAAGCGTTGCACGTTCGACTTGTCAGCCATCGTCACTCGCTTACGCCCGTTCGCGCGCGCGTACTCGAATGCGGCGACGAGGATCCGTTCAACTCCGCCGCGAGTGTTGACTTCGTCTTGCAACGCGATCTCGTCTGCTGTTCCTTGTTTGAGAAAACCGCCGGCGCCGCAGTATGCGCCTTCTGTGTTTTCACGAAAGACAACGAAATCGATGTCGTTGGTTTTGCGATTGAGCAACGGTGTGAGCCGGTCGTTCAGCAAACGAACAGGTCGCAAGTTGATGTAAAGATCCAGACCGCGTCGCATTCCGAGCAGAATGTCTTCCGCGTGCTTGTTTGACGGTACTCGCGGATCCCCGAACGCGCCTGCGAGAATCGCACTAAAATCCGCAGTCAGCATTTCGAGCGCGCCCTGCGGCAACGTCACACCGTCGCGTAGAAACTTTTCTGCGCCCCAGTCAAAATCGACAAACTCGAGCTCGAGGGCCTGGGCATCGTTGAGGTAACGAAGCACGCGCAGCGCTTCGCGCACGACTTCCGGACCGATTCCATCACCAGGAATGACTGCGATTCTTTTCATATGAGCAGATTAGAGCGGGACGCAAAGGACCGGCACGCGTGTGCCGCGCAAAACTTTCTCAGCCGTCGAACCGAAGAGAAGTTCCTCAGCGGGCATTGATTGCCCTCGGATTCCCATCACAATCAATGGCAGATCGAGATCGCGAGCGATCTTCAGAATCTCCAGGAACGGAATACCGACGACGATCATCCGTTCGATGTTGACCTTCCCCGCGTCCAGTCCTTCGAGTACGGAGTTGAAGTTTGACTCCGCCATCTCCTTCAGACGATTTCGCAGCTCTTCGGTCGATCCCATTCCCGCCGCGACGACGCGCTCCACAAACTCCTCGTCGATAACATGCAGCAACGTCAGATCACCCTCGGGCGCTGCCATTCCCACAGCAACCCTCAGCGCATTCACAGAACAGGCTGAAAAATCCATCGGCACGAGTATTTCAGGTGATGTAAGCATTTGTCTCTTCTATTTGTTTGGTTCTTTTTGTGCCTTGTCGTGGCTAACCTCTTTGACTATCTTAGGCAAACTCGCGAGCACCGTGTCGCCGACGATCTTCATACTCTGCGCTGACACCTTGTCGATCGTGTCGTCAGCCTTGTGCCAGTGCGGATAAGAACTCAGTTGTATGATGTCGACTGCGTCTATGCCGTGACGCAAAAACGGTTCGTGATCGTCGCCGCCGACCCCTTCTTCACGATCGAGAAAGATCTTGTCGTATCCGAGTTCTCGTCCGGTTTGCCAGATGATGTCCACCAACCACGGCGTGCTCGAAGTGTCACGACCGAGTTGAAGGTTCTTGTAACCCATCATGTCGAGCAGAATCAGCGCCGCGGTATTTACCAGTTCATTTTTCTCTTTCAACAACGATACGTAGTGACGGCTTCCATACGTGTTGTCCGGGCCGTCTTTGTTTCTGCAATCACCCCACCCCTCACAAAACGACTCTTCGCCGTCGAAAAACACGAGCCGGTACGTTACCTTCGATTTTTCTTTCGTACTTCCGAGCACTCTTCCGATCTCGAGCAGCGTCGCGACAGACGTCGCCGGATCATTCGCACCGACGAAGCGCATGTCTTTGTAAAACTTCGTGTCGTAGTGACTACCGAGCAGGATCGTCGTCTTCGTTTCGCCGGGGATCTCCCCGATGATGTTCGCCATCTTCTTTTCTCCCTGAGGAGTGGCGGCGGTGAACTCATCGAGCGAAACCGTTAACCCGGACGACCTCAATTCGTTTGCGATGTAAGCGCGTGTCTTCTCGAGTTCGGGCGAGCCGGGTGGGCGTGGTCCAAAGTCGATCTGCTTTCGCACGTGGTCCATCGCTCGTTCGCCACTGAAACCAGCGACCGGAGATTTATCGACAGTTACCGGGCGCCGGCCGGTGGAAATAGCAGCGCGTGGTCTTGGTGGCGGATCATTTTTCGGGCACGCGCTGAAAAGAACCGGCATGACTATCACAATCGCCAGCAATCCTGCGCGATGAATTGTGCCGTTTCTTTCGCTCACGACTATTTTTTCTGCTCGCTCTGTGCGCTTGCCGCGCGCTTTCTGTTCACGATCGAATCGAACGCTTTGGATCCGTATGCAAGGGGCTTCTCGATTGCCGAGTCGAACGCTTCCGACATCGCGATCATTTCAAACTGCACGAGTGTCGCGATCTTCTTGCCGAGTGGCAAGGAGCTGAATTTCTTGCGCAGCTCCGCCTCCGTGTCGGCGGATGTTGTACTCGTGCGTGCTTCTGGTCGCGCGGCAACCATCACCACTACTTCACCGTGGTGTTCGATCTTAACCTGACACGCGAGGCGCAACGCCTGGTCCAGGTGCTCCACGCCGAGTTGTTTTTCTTCCGCAAGACTTGGTTGCGAAAGCAAGTGTGCGCCGGTTTTCACTGAAACAACACACGCCGGACATTCGCCTTTTCCTGCCGTGCATCCGGTGCCAAGCGATGCTCCCATGCGACGCGCGGCGTCGATGAGATAGGTTCCTTCCGCGACCAGACCGCTGATTCCGGAGGGTTCAAATGTAATCGAAACGCTCATTTCGACCTCCAACCGTTGTTATGATGTCTGATTAGTGTAAATCGGCGCGGGAATTCTGCAAAACTTCAGCGAGTGGCGGTGAGGGTTGCCTGCTTCTGGGCGCGACGGCAATCGATGCAAATGCCGATGATTCGCAATAGGTGTTGAGTAATCTCAAACTTGTGTTTGGCGGCCATCGCGTCCTGTATGGCTTCGAGTTCGGCTGAGAAAAACTCGATGATTTTGCCGCACTCCGAACAGATCATGTGATCGTGATGCTGGTGTTTGTAGTTGTGTTCGTAGTGTGTACGTCCGTCGCCGAAGCGAACTTCGCGTGCAAGGCCCGCTTCGGTAAGGAGTTTCAGCGTTCGATAAACGGTGGTTTGGCCGACGGTCGGATCCTCTTTTTGCACGAGTCGATACAGATCTTCGTTCGACATGTGCTCTTCGGTGCGCAAAAAAACATCCAGAATCAGGTCACGCTGAGACGTACGTTTCAGCCCCTTCTTCTGGATGTGTTTAAGAAAAACTTCCTGCTCTTCAGTTAATGGCTCTGTCGCGGTCATCGTCGAGGAGATTTTAACATTTGTGTCCGTTGTGTACACATAGAAGCCGCTCAGAACGAGTACTCGAGGTAGAGATTCGTCTTTTTGATCGTGCCCTCCTGCGGTTTCGGGAGCTTCACTCCTTCCCGCGCTGCAACCTTCAGTTCTGGATCTTTAATGCTGATCTCAACCACATCGCTGCGAACCAAACAACTTCCCTTCGCCAATGCATCCATCAAGAGAGTGCGCGGGACTTCCGTGGCCTTGTCTCGATTGCCATAGACGTCGTCTTCAGTGGAACACATCGAGACAAAACCTTTGCTCCCTGCCGGTCGATCGGTCGCAGTTTCAACCATCTGAATCGGCGTGGCATTTGTGCTCCCGTGATGACCGACTTTGTAGAAGTCGATCGTTTGCAGCAACTCTTTACTCTCTTCGACGATGTCGCCGGCTTTTGTCGGATCCTTGATCGGTTCGCTCATCTTGAACAGCCAGTACTCCCAGTTTCCGGCTTGTGCGTCGCCCGCAAACAGCAACTTCTTACCTCCGAACTCAAACAACACAACGAGACTCTGGTTGTTAAGGAAGTTTTCGATTTTCGAAGCCGCAGCCGCAAGCAGATCCGGCTGCGAACTCTCGACGATCTTCATCGCCCCCTGGTAATCGATATCCCTGCCGCGCTGGTCTTTTGGTTTATAGTCCGTCGCAAGGTCGGCGGTCCACTCCTTTGCGAAAGGCTGAATCGCCGCCGGTCCGTCTTCACCATCCGTCATCGAATCCAAATATTGGCCCACGCCCTTTTTTAGATCCGTCAAGGCCAGGAACGCCTTCGCTTTTTTTGGCGGTGGTCCAAGAATCGTCGCCGTCAGTCCCCTCAATTCATCCGGCAGTTCCGGTTCGTCGCCTGCCGCGTAATACCTGACGTTCTTGCCGTTATTACCAAGATGGTTTTTGAGTAGGTCGAGCGCCGCCGCATTGCCTCCGCCTGTTTTCTTTTTACCATTTGCGGCCGCACCGAAGTCTTCGATACCGGTTGCATTTCCGAGTTGGGCCAGTGCTTCTTTAGCATCCGGATCGCTCCTGCTGCCGAACTGCATGGCGAGGTTTGTTGCTAACGCATGAATATCAAGCTGGAGATTGAATGCTTCGTTCTCGTCTTCTTTCTCCTCTGGGTCATCATCTGGCGCCAGGTTTTGCTGGTCGCCGTTGGCGGCGAACTTTTTGGCGCTCGATTTCTTGCCCTTATCTGCATTGAACTGCTCCCAGTAAGGCATCCAGACTAAACTCGCAGTGAAGTCCTTGAAGCGTTGCGCCTTGCTGAAACCTGCGATGTGATCGGCATGACGGTGCGTCATGATCACCAACGCGAGGTGACCATTGGTCGTTTTGTACATGTCCTCGACGGCGGCGACGATTGAGCCGATGTCGCCCGTGCCCGAAGTTCCTTTGAACACACCGCAGTCGATCAAAATGAATTGATCGCCGTCAGTGGCGGGTACAGTGATGAGGAAGAAATCGCCAAAGCCGACGCGATACATGCGCACCTTCAGTCCTTTGGCGCTCGTGCTGCGGGCCGCCTTCTTCGACCTCTTTTTCGTTGGCTTTTTCGCTGTCTTGCTCGTTGCTTTACGGGCGGTTGCCTTGCGGGTGGATTTTTTTGTTCGTGTAGTCATTTCACAATCCCGAATGCAGCATGTTGAAGTTCAATTGGAAGCGACTGGCATCGTTCCCTTCGAGCAATCCTTCGCGCAGATTGAAGTCTCTTTGGCGGCGCTGGCGTCGTTCGCCATATGGACCATCAAGCCGTTTCCTAATTATGTAACGCAGATATCCGTGTCCGTATTTGCCGTCTTCAAGTTGCGGCTTGGTGATAATCAGGGTCGACCCACTGCGCATGGGAAAACTTCCCAAGTCTTCCCTCTTCGGATCGAATGGAATCTTTCGCTGCTGGGCCATCTCGACAATCATATCGATACGCATACGGCCATCAGGCGTGAAGCGAACGGCAGGATGAAAAGATGGAACCGTGATCGGAGCAGGATCTTCAGGACGGAAGCCGAGTTTTTCAGCGTTGTCTCTGGCGTACTGTCGCAAGAGCTTTCCGTTGTGGTCCTTTTGTTCTCTCGTGAGACCATTCGGATCTCCAAACTCCAGGCCCTCAAACACCGGAAATTCTTTGTCCGGCACCGGCGACCAGCAGAGCGATTCTTCCGAGAAGTACTGCGCATCCTCAGGCAGAATTCCTCGCAAGCGAAACGCCTGCATGAAGGCGTCGCGCACTCCCAAAGGATCGGCGGGATGATTGTCGCGATCCGCGGTGATCAGAGCGCGTAAATAGTCGCCAAAGGTGATGTCCACAGCAGGACAATAGTCGATAGCGCGCACGCAAATCTTGAAGAGTATGTTCGCAGTCTTGCTCGCAGCTTTGGCGAGTAAGTTCGCCATTGGACCAGATAGTTCACGCGAGTGTGTGCTGCCGCCGCCGGCATGAAAGATGCGAAACAGGTCGGCGGTCTGTCGCAGGTAGACAGTAAAGTACGCATCAAATATTGCCGCGACGAGAATGGCGCCACGTTCATGCGGTTCAAGACTCGGGTCCTTCATCTTTTTCGGGTCAGGTATTTTACTCAAGGCTGAACGCAAGGCTCTTCCCGTTCCGCGTGCCTCGCCAAACTGCTGGGCCAGGCCAATCAACGGATTGTCCTGGAGTTTTTGCGCCTGAATTACTGTGTTCCCTTCGTCGACAGTCGCATCGGGTTCGAGATGGTATTGATAGAGTTTTCCACCTGTCTTCTGGATCGTATCGAGAAGGGCTTCCTTGTGAGAGAAGTGCCGGAACAGCGCGACGATGTCGGCGAACGCTTCGTGAAATGCTGCGACCTCAGCGCTGGTTCGTTCTGAGAAGTATGTGCGAATGCCGTCGAGGATGGCGTGCGTCATCTCATGCACGATGATGTCGTGAGACAGGCAGGTAAAGACTGTCTGGCCTGGGAGATTACGTCCGGGATCGTCCGTGCTGGCGCGAAAATAACCAAACAGAATTCCCTTTGCCGACGGTGAATAAGCTGCGTTGGCAGAGACCATGGCGTGGGGATACAAATTCAGCCGGCGTATGTCACCGTCTCCCGTGCCTGGAGGAAACTGGCCGTTCTCGTCGGGTATGCGTTCATCGAGTCGCCAGCGAATACGGCGTCCAAGTGCCGCTTCAAAGTTCTGGATCGTTTCACTTGCGACTGCATACACCATCTGCTGGTGAAACCGTGGATCGGATTCGGTGGGATTCAGTCCGGAACGAATCAACAGCTTTGGATGATCGAGATCGACGGGCTTGTAAAATTTTTTATTCTGGCCGTCGTAGTCGATCACTGCGACGCGCTCGCCGATCGGACCGGGAAGTAGTTTTTCGTACTTCACTTCGAGCGTCATTTCGTTTCCGAAAAACTTTCCCTGGCTGGGATCGAAGGCATAGCACTTCAGCGGGCGGCTTTCCGGAGTGGGAATGTCGATGGTGTCTGCGAGTGCGCTGCCGTTGGAGGGTGGCTGGCCGTTTTCGTTATCGTCCTCTGACATTATCTGGTCCTTCCTTATGCTCAGAGCTGCTCGATCGCGTCCGCAAACTTCTTCGTTACCAGAGCAAATCCCGTTTGACTCGGGTGAAGTTCGTTGGCCCAATCCTTCTTGTATGTGCCATCGCGTTTCAGCGTACCGCGTAGATCCAGGTACTGTACGTGTGCGAACTCCGGTATAGAGCTCACCGTCGCGAGCATTACATTGAACCGATCGATCAGTTGTCCGATCAGCATTGTATTCGTCACCAGGCTGTCGTGTCCTTTTTTCTGAAAACCGGGCTTCAACCAGGGTCCGGGTAATTGCCACCAGCCTCCCAGAAAGCCGCGACCATCAGGGACTGGATAGTCGTACCCATGTGTGATGATAGGAATCGGGCGGTTCAGATATTTCTGGGCGATGGCCGTGAGAGCGCTGATGATTCTCGCATATGCTTCCTTCAAACGAACGTCGATTACGCCGCGAACGATGTCTTCGTTGAGTGGCGGCAGTGTCGATGCCGCATGGTTGAGAAGGATTGCAAATTCATCACCCGCGATGTCGTTTCCGCCTCCCGATAGCAGAATGGCGCGCGGCACTTTGCCATCGCGGAGCACTTTCTCCAGACGTCGGGCGAACTCTGCGAACTGACCCTTGGAATGGGCCATATCTTCGACGCAGTCTCCCTTGTGTGCTACTGACTCGACGTCGTAAAGGTAAGTATCTTCAAGTAGGCCCAGGACGTCCTGCATGGGATAGTCGAACCAGGAGTCGCCTTCTGCAATCAGCACACCGGCGGATGCCCTTGTGCCAAACAACGCTCGTGTTCTCTCCGGGATTGCTTCGAAGGCAGGGAGTGCACGCTGGCGAGAACGCGCAACCTTCTTTTCGATCGCTGCGCGCTTGCGAAGCTGTTTTGTGCGGAGGGCGATCACTTCTTCCGCAGCACTCCGACCACTCGCGACAGCAGCGCGAAGGTTGACATCTACTTGCGCAGCAGCAGCGCGCTTCGAAGCAGGTTTCTTTTTAGTTGGCAAGTTGGTCTCCTTATCGTTTCACAGAAATAGCGTACACGGTCTTGGGCCGACAGGGATTAAGGCGGAGGAACAATAATGGCATTCATTCCGGGACAAACTACTTTTTGTGGATTCGTTTGAATTCCGCTGATTCTCACATGAGACCAATGGTTGAAAGATGAGCCCATTATTAGAGTGACCTCAAAGAGCGTCACGTTTTGTAGTGCTTTTGGCTCGGCCGTTGGTTCGATTGAGAAGTCTACCTGCCTCGTTCCAATTTCCGTGAGCGCTTTGTAGCCGGCGGCTTTCAATTCCGGTGAGGCCTGCACCTTGTCGATAGAAATATCCTCCCGGTCAAACAACAATTGACCACTCAGCTTCGTCAGGTTTGCATCGCCGAGAGAGCCGTGGAGCTTAACTCGAAGGATTGTCTTCTCACCGGGTAACCCAAGGATCGATTCCGGAAGGATTAAGGCGGCCTTTGCAACAGCGTTCTGGATTAGCCGGTCCTCAAATAATTTGAGCATTCGCTGGGCCTGCCCCTTTGACTCTTCCGAGCGCTGGCCCCATGGGAGTTCTTTCAAATCGGTCCAAAGGATTTCGCGTGCGGTCCAGTCTCCTTCGGGGCCCTGACAGGTTGTTGCTACATATTTCTTGTTGGCAATGAAGCGAAAAAGTGGCTCATCGGCGTCGGGTCCGCGCAACCTTCTAAAGACGACAGGGGCGGAGAACGCGGCGGGAAAACGACTCTTTGTCTTCAGCTCCTGACGGGCAAGATGCACAGCAGCTTCGACATTTCCGGGAGTGTTCTGCAAAAGACTATCGAAGAAGCTTTCAAGAAACCGAACGGCATCTTCGGTATCCAGCTTGTAGCGCATGCCCACTACTAATTGAGTTCCCGATTGCGGGCTGTTGATTAGCGCCTGGGCCACGCCCTGACTGCCGCGGATCCATTGAGGCATATTCGCCGCGTGCAATTTTTTATACTTGTCCTCCACCACCTGATCGGATGTCTGACAAGCGATCAGAAGCACAACCGGCACCGGCTTGTTCTCTAATGGCACGACGATGTTGTAAGCCGGAATCGGGTCATGACGCCCGCCGCTGTCTTCAAATTGCAGACAGCCGATCAATTCCGCGCCTTCTTCTTCCAGGCTGCCGTGTCCAAGGTAAATCACAATGTCGTACGGCTCCTGATCGTTCAGTTTTTTGGTGAATGCGTCCCAGGTTGCCGGCGTACCAACCGTGGCCTCGCTACTGATTACATCGACCACTACCGCTCCGCCGCCGAACTTGTCACCTAAGTTCAAGATTTTGTTTCGCAGGGGAGTGGCTTCAGGCACAGCCAGGCCAAGATCTGTCGGGTTCGAACGCACGATCAGCACACGCAAGGGCCAATCAAGACTGCTGGCCGCACTCTGACCCACGCCTACTTCGTCCAACAGGTGCAGAATAGAGGCAACTTTCGGATTAATCGCAAAAGGGATGTCGACTCCTTTCGGCCTGATTAACTCAACCGGCACTTTGGTCAAGTCAAAGATAGGGCGCAGACGTTTATCAGCGCTGAAGATGATACGCACCTGGCTGTCGGGCGGCAGGTTGCCGATCAAAGTTTCGAGAGCCAATGAAACGTCGGTACCCAGCACCCAATCGCTTACTAACTTGATGGCTGATTCGACTTTTCTCTTACCCTCTTCGCCGCGTAATTCCCCCAGAATACTAGGGTCAATATCAACAAGTTTTGGCGGGGGTGGGTCAATTTCCTCGATCTGAGGGGTAAAAAGCATTCGGGTGATATCGAGGGGCTTGCCCGCTTCCGCATACCCGATGCCATATAGCACGAGTTGGACTTCGTCTTCCTTTGCGCCAGGCACGAGTGCAATTCTGAAATCCCTGTTCATGGCTGGTTTTCCTCTTCTTCCTCTAACCAGGGATCTAGTTTTGCTTGAAGTTCCTTTTGCTGAACGCTTGCGCCCTTCGCATATTCGGCGACAATGTCAGCAAGCGGGCTGTCTTTTAGGTCGAGCAGCCGCTTCAGCGTCTCTTTGGATTGTTGCAGCTCCGCATTGATTTGTGTGACGTTGGGTTTCTCCTTAGCCCGTTGACGTTTAAAAGTTTGACCAAGATTTTGACGCAAGAAGAGCGCTATCGGCCGCGCCGCACTCTGCTTCAGACCTTCGCTTACGGCCTTCTCAATCTCCAGGCTACTGCCTAATTCGGTGTAAAAGCCTAGCCAAAACGGTTTGAGATCTTCAGGCTTCGCCGCTCCGATCTGCGCTACGATATTTGGCATGGGCAAGGTCGAGTTTCCTAAACAGGCGAAGGTGCTATAGATAGACGGTAGCAGCGTTGCATTCACCTCATTAATGTTGTCATGACCGCTTTTGGGTGGGCTGAGACAGAGCACGGCTAGCCGGGCGCCGCGTTGCAAAGCACTCAATTGGTTAGGAGAGAGCGTCTCAATATCAAGTTCTTTCGAAAATTTATTGTCTGCCCAAGTGCTCCACTTTTTAGGGAGAAATGAGTCAATCTTTTTATAAACGCCGAGTAGAAGGCGGTAGAGCCTACGATTAGCGGCATCATTAGAGTCGAGCGAAACACCTTTCTCCGGCGGCTTTCGCAGATAGAGAAATCCTTCATAGCTGAGCGAGACTGCGCCGTCACTGACCAAATGGACCAATTCAAAGCCGTCTCGCGCCGCATCTTGCAAAGCTTGAAGAGGGTGATGGGTCATGTCCGTAACGTCTATGCCGGGAATATTCCGCAGTGCCTCTATCAACTCCACGGGCGTGCTGTTCGGCTCATGAATAAAGGCCAGACGCAGATTCCCGCTAACCGGCAGTTTGGGTACCGGTTCTTCCGGCGGTAACCCGCGCACAAAATAGAATTTTCCTCCCGCATAACCGTCTCCCCCATACGCGAGTAACTCCCACGGCAGATGCACCAACGCCGGTGACGCACTTGTCCACCAGATGCGCAAGGGCCGGCTGGTTATCGCCTCACCGTTTAGCAGTGACTTAAGACCGGGTGATACCTCTTTAAATATTTCGTCGCGAGACAGAAGTTCGGAAGCAGCGTTCTCGCCCCGAAAGAACGCGCTTTTGTATTTTCTGTAGGCTGTCCAATTGACGACTATTTTTTCGGCGCCCAGCAACTGCAGATCACGGAGTTCTGAAGGCTGGTCCGGCGGCGCGCCGTCGAAAACAGCGAGTCCCGGCTCTTCAACTTTGCCGTACACGAAGGCATCGTAGGTGTGCGTTTTCTCTTGCTGGTCCTGGACTGTTTTTGTCATCGTCGTATCGGCGGGCCGCGAGACGACCCTCACGATGAATTCTCGATACCGCGATGAGCGTCCTTGCATTGGAAGATTCTCCCTGAAGACTGACTAATCCCAAGCGACGGCCGCCAAATATATCTGGCCTGTGGAACGAAGAAATTTACTCTTTGCAAGCTCCTGCCAGGATTCCGACGAGATGTAGAACCTTGAGCGCGCAGGTTAGCGTGAAAGAGCGATCGATTCAGAATCCGCTGGATGGATTCTGCTGTGAGCTGGCAGTGACTCCTATATCATAATCCGCGTTTCGGAAAAAGTTTTTTCAAACTTTGGTACTGGTTCAGTTTGAAAAACGCCGAAGGCGTTGGCTAATTCCAGCCCAGGGTTGTCGCTCCCGCTGTTCATTATCATGACATCCTTTACACATCGTTATCATGACAGCGGGCCTTTCATTCTCCCCAAGCTTTAGCTTGGGGGACACCGCTCCAGAATCGGGAAAACCATTTAAATGGTTTTCAAGAG
>JBIOUJ010000060.1:0-7172 GCA_044867025.1 Pyrinomonadaceae bacterium
CAGATCTGGATCTGCGTCATCCGCGTTCATCTGCGGCAGAGATACCCAGAGAAAATCTTACCTCGGAACAAACTCCAGCGTGTTAACTACTCTTGCTGCCTCGGCGAAACCTTCCACCCACACACGAGAACCTTTCGTGTTGTACTTCTCGGCGAACGCTTTGGTAACGGCATCGCGCATCTTCTGACTGCGAACTGTCTTGCCTCGCACACGAACTTCACGATCTCCAAATTGAATCATCCCCGTCGGTTCGTCTTTGAACGCGCGAAACCATCCCGTCGGCTTGTCGTTCCACGAGCGCACAAACACGCGGTCGTCAACGACGACAACCCACACACCTGTGTAGCGATGTTCAGTTCCGGAGCGAACGCCGAGGATCTTTGCGTTTCGTAACGCCTCGACAACTTTGCCAGAGAAGGTAGAGTCCTTTGCCATAGCCTTTACGGATTTACACTGAGCGCCTTCTGCCGGACCAGCGCGTAGACTTCTTCGAGCCCGGCGGGGACACCGGCCGTCATGTTGAGTGAACCGGTCGGTGTGACTAACACCGTGTCCTCGAGTCGCATATGAATTTTGCCCGGAGTCTCGATTAAGGGTTCGACATTAAAGACGACGCCCGCTACCAATGGACGGTTTCTATCACGCGGGCTGACATCATGCGTTGAGATTCCAATCGTATGCCCGATATAGCGGCCGACAGCCTGGAACTCTTTATCGAACCCATGCTTCTTGTACACTCCTTCGGCGACGTCTTGTAGCTGAGGGATCGTCACTCCCGGCTTCATCGCAGCAATGATGGCGTCTCTCGCTTCGAGAATGCAGCGATACATCTTCTCCTGCTCAGGTGTGAAGCGGCCCGATACCGGCCATGTGCGTGTGATGTCGGAGTTGTAGTATTCATAGTCGGCGCCATAGTCCATGTAAACGACTTCTCCATCCATCATCTGACGATTGTTTGCCGAGTAATGCAGGGTCAGCGTGTTTGGACCAGAGGCTACGATCGGGCTAAAAGCATCCCCACGCGCGCCGCGCTTCGTGTAAACGTACCGCGCGGCAGCTTCGAGTTCGTATTCGTACATTCCGGGACGTGTTCCTTTCATCGCCTCTTTCACGCCTTCCGCACCTATCTCGGCGCTCTTTTTCATCAACTCGATCTCGTAAGGCGTCTTGATCCAACGCATCTCGTCCAACAAAGGATCCAGCGCATTCAACGCAAGATGCGGGACCATCTGTTGGACCACGGTGATTGCCCTCTTCGATTCGGGCACGCCGCCGGTGATCGATTGGGCCAACTCGAGCGACTCAAAGAAATCAAGCTCCTCGCGTCCACTCTGAACATTTCCCTGAGACCCCGTCAGCATGTACAGCTTTTTAACGCCCGGCGGTATAAAGGAAAGCATTGAAAGAAACTCTTCTATTGGTTGTACTCGTGTGAGGCCATAGACTTCTTCTCTTTTGTCGAGCTGCCAGATGCCGGGACCTTCAGCACGAATCATTGGTTCGGAACGTCTGAGCGCAAAAAGAAACGTACGCTTGGTTGGTCCCATCATGACCAGGATCGCACCGGCTTCTTCGATTCCGGTCAGGTAATAGAAGTCGGGCGCCTGGCGAAATTTGAGAGGATAGAGTTGTTCTTTGGCGGCGAAGATCACCGCCATGCCATCCGGGATTTTTTCGTATAACTTTTCCCGCCTCGCGACAAATTCGGCCTTATTAAACTGGCCGGCGAATGTGCTGCCACATAACGCTAAGAAAACGAGAATCGTAAAGAACAAGAATCTGATACGCATGAGGGGTTGGTCCTTTCAGAATGTCTGATACTTACCGCGAGGAATCATAGCGAATGATGTCTCGGTAATAGTATCACTCGTCCGGGCGACCAAACCATCTCTGCGAAATCTGGGTGGTAACCAATTTTGAAAAGCAATACTCTGCGGCCCTCTGCGTATCTCTGCGTCCTCTGCGTTAAAGGGTCATTTCAACGCAGAGGACGCAGAGTTACGCAGAGGGCCGCAGAGAAAAGACAAATCAGGATGGCGGGCCGTCAGTCGAAGTCCTTCATGAAAAAGTATCCACCCACGACGATCAGGATGAGGCCAAGTGGAGTGGACGCATAGTCGAAAAAGCTTTCACCCTTTGCCGTGGAAGTCATGAAACCTCCGAGGAGCATCCTTACTCCGAGGAACATTACACCTATCGGCCAGATTCTGCGCATCACGTAAATACCTCCAGTCAACTGCTTTGGGTTTGTTGTGAAGTGGATGCCGGTTTCGTCGGCGGGCGCATTTATCATCGCTTATCGATTGTAAGAAAGGCAACAATAAATTAGCGGCCCGGAGTTATCCGACCTAATTTGTTGAGAAGTTCGGTTTTTTCTGGGGCGGAGGTTTTTGTCAGGGCCAGGCGCAGAGTGGCCAACTGTTTCCTCAAAGCAGTCCGCTCCTCAACAGCGTATTTGTCGCCGCCTTTGTCATTGGCTCGCCTGATGACGTCGTCTGTAAGAGACTCGGTGAGGTAGTTCAGGGCCTTGGCCGCGTGAGTTCCATTCGGGTGTACGCTTAGGTACTTGATCGCGCCTTCGGCGATGAAGAAGTGGCACACCTCGTCGCCTTCGCAATCGGACGGTTGCGGATTTTGCGCCGCTTCCCACGCGATGCGATCCGCGATGGGCAGCGAGTGGTATTTCTTTTCGAGGTTCCAGAGCAGCTCGCTGCGCAGGTTGTACGCGCCGCCAAACTCGTTGGGAATAACGGCGGCGCCGTGCGCTTTGAGCCACTCGCGGTAAGGCGACTTGTCTTGTAGATCGTCGCGAAAACTGCTGGCCCAGCCGGCGAGCGCGAGGAGTTGCAACAGCTCAAACTCGGCACGCGTGTTTATGTCTTTCGCGTCTCTGATCGAACTCGTGGCGAGGCTATAGATTTCCTGCCGGTCGGGGAAGTTTGTGTTCTCGGCTTTCAGACGCGCTTCGATGATCTGACGCACAAGCTCTTCCCGGCGAGTCGCCGTGTAGTCAAGCAGTAGACCACCGAAGAGCCAGCCAGTTTGGCCGTTCGGCAGATTGACGCGATACCAGTAATCCGTCTTTTCGGCAATAGTATCTTGATTCGTCGATCGCGCGACGGCATTCACGATAGTCCCGAGTTTCAGTCGCAAGATCTCCTCGGCCGTAATCTGCGGCACCTTTCGCAGACGCATAGCAGACACGGTTGTGATCTTTGCCTGGGCAGGTTCCAACTTGATCTCGTCGGACTGGGCCAACACCGTTGAGACATGCCCAAGTGCGAGCGCGGCGAGAGCTACGATTACTGAACGAGGTTTCATGTATTCTTCATAACATGTCCAACGGGAAAAGTCAGAGTCGCACTTGGACAAATGTCAGTACCACCTGCGGTAGCGGGTGGGTCAAACGCCGCTATCATGCGTGATGATGATCGTTGACCCACCCGCTACCGCAGGTGGTACTGACCGCATCCAACACGATAACTTATTTAGAAACACGAGCTGGCCAGAAGGCTAAGTACGCAAAAGGCGCAAGCTTTGCTTGCTTTGCGCCTTTGCGAGGCAGGCTCAGGTTAACGACATGGGGCGGGTAAACTCCCATCCGGGACATTAGCTCTTTGGAGGGATGTTTTCGGGCTCGCCTAGGCTTCAGACGCCACCGGGTCAGCCGATTCCTGGTCCAACAAGGCGGTGTCAGCGGCTCTTGTTAGACCAATGGCAGAAATGGCGTAGAACACAATTGCGATCAGCACTACGTATTTGAACCCCAGCGCCATCGAGCTATATTCCGCCAGTCCGCCCATCATCGCGCCGGCGACGTTAATGCCGAAAGCCCGATCCGCCTGCGTACTCCTCCGAAACGACGCAGCAAAGATCACACCCGCAAAGAAGATCGGCACAAACACCAACAGACACGAGCCAACGACCTGAATCGCGCGGTTCATTCCGAGGAACGCATCGAGAGGAACGACAACGTTCAGCGCCAGGCTTATCAGCAGTCCTGTGTAGTACGGCCACAAGCGCGCGGGCTTTAACCTCGATGTCCAAAGGTTCGCTAACAAGATCATCAGCAGCACCGCAATGAACACGACTGAGTTCACGATCCACGTACCGCCAAACAGCAGCGCCATAGTCACTACGGCTTTGGTTTCGACCAGCATGAATCCCGCACCCAGAAAGAACAGTTGAACATTGAGCCACTGACCGTTTTGCGCCGGCGTCGCATCATTTCTTTGTCGCGGCAGGAACAAGAAGATCAGCAACAAACCCAACCCGCCCATGATCAGCATGCCACGCCAACTCAACGTCGGGATCATCGGCTTGCGTAAATACAGAAACGGCCAGTCGTCAGTTGTAGTCTGCAAGCCTTCCTGGGGAGGCAGAACTGTTGCCAAACCGAAATGTTCCCGGTTCGACGTGTCTGTACCCGGTGGCTGTTGCTGGAATCCGTTAGGTGACGCCGGCGCGGGTGGCTCGTCGTTGCGAAGCCAATAGTCAGGCCGCGTCGCAAACGCGTTTCGTAACGCGGTGTTATCTCCGGCAAAGAAGACTGTGAAGTCTCCTGACGTTGCTTGCTCAGGTTCAATAACTTTTCGATACGGCAACGTGAGCACGATCGAATTGCCGGCGCCAAAAACCTCGTCGAGCTGGTTCTTCAAACGCGCGGCGAGCCAGCCCTGACGGAAGTAGTTGTAGATTACGAACGTACCGTTCGGATTGAGGTGGCGACGAACATCTTCGAACGCTTGACGAGTAAACAGAAAACTCTCGAGGCGAATGTTGCTGTACCCGCTGTGCAACACCAGCGAGTCGACCAGCGCATACACGATCAGGTCGTACTTCCGATCGCTTGAACGAAGAAAATTGCGCCCGTCATCCAGATGAACCTCAACGCGCTCGTCTGCATACGGACGATCCGGATGATGCGCCTTGCCCAGACGGTAAATCGCCGGATCGATCTCGACTGCATCGACGTGTTTCGCGCCCCATTGCAGGGCGCGGCTGACGTCGTTCCCCGAGCCCGCGCCGATGATCATCACATTCTCGAAAGCAGGTCTGCCTGCGTCGCGATTCAACAGGTGTGGCAGTGCGTACGCTGGAAAGTTCTCGTTGCGCGACACCATTTGCTGGTGATAAATCAGATTCACGGAGAGCGATAAATCGGCCTCTTTGAAATCAATCCGATAGTAAGGCGACCAGAATTGCTGTGCTTTGCTTTGGCCCACGAAATCATTGTGTACAGGCAGGTACGCTGCCAGCCAGACCACAAGCACCAGCAGCACCGCCGTTGCCGAACTCCACGCAATCATTCGTTTTTGAAAACGATTCTCGGGTGAGACGAAGTAGAAATACGCGAGTCCGACGGCGACCAGAAGAAACCACCAGAACGCTCGCACCTCCAGCCAAGAACACGCAGCAAACACCAGGATACCGGCCAGGCTTCCAGCGATGTTGAGAGTGTAAGCCTGTAGACGGTTGGGCCAGCGTTTGAGCGAGCGGCCCAGTTCTTGTCCTGGACCAACGAAAGCGAGCGCGATTACCAGGAAGAAGAAACCGCACAGAACTTCAACCGGAATCGCATAACGCGACAGATCCTGACTGTGATACTCAGTGCCGAAATAGATCTGCTCCGGCGATGACTGATTACCGACGTCGACGAACTTAACAAACGAGCCGCTGCTGATCTCTATCGCCAGCGCCGCCACCATCGCTACGACGAGCAACAGTGGCGTCCACCTGAGGTAATTTCGCCGGTGACTGGCTGCTAAGCAGCCGACCGACATGCCCAGGAACGCTGCCAGGAGTACCGCGTTTGTAAAAAACGTAAGGTAGAGAACGTGTGCCGGAAACCAACGAATTGCTGCCAGTTCCAGAAACAAGATCATGAAACTGATCCAAAACAATTCGAACCCGTGACGGAGTTTAAGTGAGTCGGGATTCATGTGTTGTAAGTGGTCTGCGGGCGGGGATGGTAACACAAGACGCGAACATTCTCGCGGTCGAGATCGTTTAGACGGGTGTCCAATCGAGCAACAGATGCGCCCCGAAAAGCTGGAGAGTTATACGAAAGGTCGCAATCAGCTCAGGCTGTCTGCATTAACCCTGACCGAAACACTGCATGCTCCTGGTTCGAGGATGCCGCCTCACGCTCATAACGCGCCTAGTATTTGTTTGACACTCACGGGCCAGGCGGTCGAGATCGTCGATGGCGTTCGTATCGTGACGCGGCCCGGTGGTGTGATCATACGCGGTGCAAAGGTGAAACATTCCAATGAGTTTGGCGCTGCTCCGCACCGCAGTTTCATGATTGAGCTAGACGAGAAATGGCTCGGAACCTGCCGGCATTTCTTGAGACTGTTTGACGGGTATCAGCACTTTCCGAATGGCCCGGTGTCTGCACTGGCGCTGCGAATCTGTCACGAATCGAGAGTGAAAGACACTGTGGCGCCGATCATTGTCGAAGGATTGATGCTCGAAATGTTGGGCCATGCGTCGCGATCGCTGGTCAAGTCGCCCGCTCGGCTGCCGGATTGGTTAATGCAAGCGAGAGATCTGCTGCATGGCCGGTTCAACGACTCGCTGAACCTCATTGAGATCGCGAACACTGTCGGCGTGCATCCGACACACCTCGCACGCAGCTTCAAGAAACATTACCAGACGACAGTCGGCGAGTATTTGCGACGGCTCCGACTGGACTGGGCCACACGCCAGTTGTCCGAAACCGAAGACTCGATTGCAGAGATCGCCTCCGCCGCCGGCTTCTATGACCAGAGTCATTTCAGTCATTTGTTCAAGGAGCACACAGGCTTCACTCCAGCCGAGTTCAGAGCGTTCTCAAACGGCTAGTTCAGTTGAAAACGCCGAAGGCGTTGGCTAATTCCAGCCCAGGGTTCGAGCGCAGCGAGAACCCTGGGATCGTTCCCGAATTATGTATCAACGAAATTTTTGAACTAAAACCCAGGGTTCTCACTGCGTTGTTCATTATCATGACATCCTTTACAGTTTGTTTTTTCCCGAGCCGGTTGTGAGCTGCCTTTCTCATTCTCCCAAGCTTTAGCTTGGGGTCCTCGCTGTCTCCTACTCTTGAAAACCATTTAAATGGTTTTCCCGATTCTGGAGCGGTGTCCCCCAAGCTAAAGCTTGGGGAGAATGAAAGGCCCGCTGTCATGATA
>JBIOUJ010000061.1:0-17830 GCA_044867025.1 Pyrinomonadaceae bacterium
TCTGATCTGCGTCATCAGCGTTCATCTGCGGCTTCTTTACTATTCGATCCTCTAAATCGGGCCTTGAACTGCTCTGATTCTTACTCGCGGCGTTACGCGCACGCGCGGAAGATTGATGTTGATCGACGGAATCCCCGGGATCACGATCTGCGGCATTGCGATGTCGATGTCCGGAAACTCGATCCGCGGGATCACGATGCGACGTCCAACCTGTGGCTCATCCATCGTCCCTGAAAACCCGCCACCTTCCTTCGGAGTCACGCGAAACGTCTGCTGCGACTTGTTGCGAATGACCGTCAACGTCACGTCACCTTCTTTCTTGCGATTGATGACGCGCGAGAGTCCTCCGGGCGAATCGACCTTTTCACCGTCGATCGCAGTGATCACGTCGCCGGCTCTCACACCTGCTTTCGCCGCTGGACTATCTTCCATAACCGAAGTCACCAACACACCATCCGCAACACCGAAATAGTCGGCGAGCTGTTTGTTGAGCTCCATCGTGCTCACACCGATGCGCCGGCTATTCCCGAGGAAGAACGACAGCTCCCCACCGTTATCACCCAGGCGTCTCTGAAAGAGTGGACTCTCGAACTTCCACATTTTTGGATCGCCTTCCCATTTCCACACTTTCGGTTGCCCTCTCAAGAAATCCTGAGCGAAGCTGGAGTTGGCGCGCTTTGCGATCGTCGCAGTCACTTCCTGCTCGGAGCCTCCGCGACTGACGGTGATTTTCACCGAGTGATCCGGCGCCATCTCTGACACCAGACGATTGAGTTTGCGAACACTGTTGACGCTTTCACCATCGATGCGCAGGATGACGTCGTCTTTGCGCAAGCCCGCTTTCTCGGCCGGGCTGTCCTTGATGACCTGCGTCACGCCGACGCCGCGTACAGTGTTCAGGTTATAGCGGCCCATGTTTTCGCGGTTGATGTTTTCAGCATACACACCCAAAAATCCGCCGCCATCGACAAAGAATGAAAAGTTTTGTTCGAACGGTTCGAGGTCGCCTGGTGGTGAAGGAGGTTCCGGCGCGGGCGCAGGTTGCTGGGCAAGCGCCACCCCCGCAGCCAGAATAAAAGCGGCCACGAGACCAACCAGATATTTTGCTTTCATGAAGAGTTTCCTCCGGAAGAGTTTTCGCCTTACACGCAACCTCTCCGGGCGGGTTCCAAAAAGATCAGAGGGGGCGGTACATGTCTCGCTGTCCGGCCAGTTCGTAGGCGATCTTGCCTTCCGTGTGGGCTAAATCGAGGTGAGCGACGGCTTCGGAAACGGATAAAAAGCGGTGGACATCGTCGACGTGGGGAAACATCTCGAGGGCTACGTCCCAGGCCGTGATGCCGGTTTTTGCGACGAGATTGATTACCTGTGACTGTCGATCCTGAAACGCGCGGAAGTACCTGTGAAAAAGCTCCTCGTAATCTCGGATCGGCTCGCCGTGACCGCCATAAACCAGCGTCGGCGAGAACGACCGCAAACGAGCAAGACTGACGAGATATTCAGCGAGCGACGGAAAACGCCGCGAAGGATCGACAGGATCCGGCGACAACACTGGATTCGGTGTGATTCGCTTCAGCACGCAATCCCCGGCGATGATCGTGCGATCCGCCTCGCGGAGAAACGAGCATGAACCAGGCGTATGGCCGGGCGTATGCAGAATGCGCAGGCTTCCTGACTCAAACTCGAGTTCGGCCTCATCCCAAAGCGCCGTATATTCGTCGTCGCCAAACGAATCCGCGTACTTTCGCATGCGATCGTACATTCCACGCATTCGTTCGATTTCATCGTCAGGAACTCCAGCACGCACGAGCAGCACGCGATGCTCTTCATACTCGAGGCGACTGTGGCGATGGCCGGTCTCCCAGTTATGAACAAAGACTTCCGCGTCCTTTGCTTCATCGCGCAAAGACCTTGCGAGTCCACAATGATCTTCGTGTGCGTGAGTGAGCACGATGCGGCGTAGATCGGAAACGAGAAAACCGGCGCTGCGCAGGCCAGCGCGGAGCGCGTCGATCGCCTCTTTCGTCTTCGGTCCCGTGTCGATGATCGTGAGCGGATCTTCGGCGATCAGGTAGACGTTAACCGGCCCGATGTAAAAAGGCGTCGGAACTGAGATTGGAACAACGCGCATCGCGTTTGTAAGCTGCTTTTTGTGCTTCTTTGTGGCAATTAATAGATCCACTTGTTCGCGGCGATCAGGTCATCCGCGATGCGCTGTCTTGCGGCGATCGTGTTCATCGGTTGCAACTTCGTAAACCGCCTGAGCGCAGCGAGCAGCGTCCTCAGTTCATCTCCTTCGGACATTCCCGCGAGCGTGTTCTTCGCTTCCGCTTCGATACGCTCGACGGCGTCGTTGCAAAAAACGCGCGTCATGTCGAGATAGCGCTCAGCGGCACTCTCGCCTTGCGAGGCGACCAGTTTCCGCGCTCGCAGAATCGCAGACTCCATAGCGTAAGTATCCATGATGATGTCTGCGACGCCCATCAGAATCTCCTGCTGGTCGGCGAGCTTCATCATGTACTTTTGCGCGGCGGTGCCGAGCGTCATCAACGCGACCTTCTTCGCGTTTGTCGCGAGTTTTTGCTCTGCCGCAAGCAGGCTGTCGTCATCGTCGAATCCACCCATCTGCGGCGACAGCACCTCGTCCATCAACGCCTGCGCCGCAGGCAGGAGCGCGAGGTTGCCGCTGAGAGCGCTCTTCATCAAGCGACCCGGAATCAACATGCGATTGATCTCGTTCGTACCTTCGAAGATGCGATTGATGCGCGAGTCGCGATACGCGCGCTCGGCCGGGTAGTCGGCGGAGTAACCATAGCCGCCGTAAATCTGGACCATCTCGTCGACCACGAAATCGCAGTACTCAGAAAGCGCGACCTTAATGATCGAACACTCCGCCGCGTACTCTTCAATTGCGCGCAACCGCGCATCCACGTCTTTCGAGTCGACCGCGCCGATTCCGGCTTCAATCATGCCGAGCGTGCGATAGATCATCGACTCGCCCACCCACGTGCGAATCGCCTGCTCCGCGAGCTTGGCTTTGATCGCGCCGAATGACGAAATCGATTTACCAAACTGGTGTCGCTCGTTTGCGTAACGCACGGATTCATGGACCATCAACTTCATCCCGCCGACGCACATCGCACCGAGTTTGAAGCGACCGATGTTCAGCACGTTGAAAGCGATCTTGTGGCCCTTGCCCACTTCGCCAAGCAGGTTCTCGACTGGTGTGCGCACGTCGGAAAGCACGAGCGCCGTCGTGCTCGAACCCTTGATACCCATCTTGTGCTCTTCAGCGCCCGAGGTCAGACCCGGCTGGCGCTCGACGATAAACGCGCTGAACTTGTCGCCATCGACTTTCGCAAACACGATGAAGATGTCGGCGAAACCGCCGTTCGTAATCCACATCTTCTCGCCGTTTAGAATGTACTCCTTGCCGTCGTCGCTCAAGCGCGCGGTCGCTTTAGCCGCCATCGCATCGGAACCGGAACCCGCTTCCGTCAACGCGTAAGCCGTGATCAACTCGCCGCTCGCGATCTTCGGCAGGTACTTCTGCTTCGCCGCGTCAGTCGCAAAATAAACAATCGGCAACAGACCGATGCCACTCTCCGCGCCGAGTGTCGTCGCGAACGAAGCCGAACGACCGATGTTCTCGCCGATCAGTGCGCCGCTCGTCTGATCGAGCCCGAGACCACCGTACTCTTCGGGTATGTTCGCGCCGATCAACCCGAGCTCCGCCGCTTTGCCGACGAGCTCGCGCGAGAGTTTCCAATCGTGCTTCTCGAGTTCATCGATGCGCGGCGTGACTTCCTTATCGACAAACTGCCGCGTCGTGTCGGCAATCATGCGATGCTCTTCAGTAAAGTCTTCCGGCGTAAAGATCTCCTCAGGCGACCGCTCCTCAATCAGAAACGATCCACCCTTGATAATCTGTCGTTGTCCGGCTACGGCTGACATCTGTTTCGATCCTTTCTCAGGCTTTTTTTGTGTGCCTTTTGTGGCCTAGTTTAATCGTTCCAAAATGCCCGCGGCGCCCATGCCGCCGCCGACACACATCGTTACCATTCCATATCGTCCGTTGCGTCGCTCCAATTCGCGCAAGATGCTGGCGGTGAGTTTTGCGCCGGTGCAACCTAGTGGGTGGCCCAGGGCGATCGCGCCTCCGTTGACGTTGACTTTGTCCGGATCGAGTCCGAGCGTTTTGATCACCGCGAGTGACTGTGCGGCAAATGCTTCGTTCAACTCGATCACGTCGATGTCGTTCAACGTGAGGCCCGCGAGTTTCAGAGCTTTCGGAATCGCGAACACCGGTCCTATACCCATCTCTTCAGGTGGACAACCGGCAGTCGCGTACGCAACAAAGCGCGCCAGTGGTTTCGCGCCCAGGTCACGCGCGCGTGAGTCAGACATCACGATCGCTGCGGCGGCGCCGTCAGACATCTGCGACGCATTACCGGCAGTGATCGTGCCTTTCACGTGAAAAGCAGGTTTGAGTTTTGCGAGCCCCTCGGCCGACGTGTCGCGCCTGACGCCCTCGTCCTTATCAAACACAACTTCACGTCGCTGCTTCTTACCTTTTTCATCCAACTCTTCCAGCACAATGTTCAGCGGCACTGTCTCTTCCGTAAACTTGCCCGCATCCAACGCGGCCGCAGCGCGCATGTGCGAACGAAGCGCAAACTCGTCCTGCTCGTCGCGCGACACTTCATACTTGCGCGCAACGTTCTCCGTAGCCAGTCCCATGCTCAAGTAGAAGTCGGGATAATGTTCGACCAGGTATGGATTGGGCCGGATGATGTGGCCGCCCATCGGAATCATCGACATCGTTTCCAAACCACCCGCGACGATCACTTCCGAGCCACCGCTCTTAATTCGATCCGCAGCCATCGCGATCGACTGCAAGCCTGACGAACAGAAGCGATTGATCGTCATCGCGCTGGTTTCAACCGGAAGGCCCGCGCGAATCGCGGCCGATCGCGCGACGTTCATCCCTTGTTCTGCTTCCGGCATCGCGCATCCCATGATCACGTCTTCGATTTCCGAAGTCTCGAGTCCCGGCACGCGCGCAACTGCTTCTTTGATAACAGCCGCACCCATTTCATCCGGGCGCGTGGTCCGCAACGTCCCCTTCGGCGCTTTCCCTACCGCCGTCCTCACGGCTGAAACGATCACTGCATCTCTCATAATAATCACCCTTGATCAGCGAAAATCCGCGTTAATCCGCGGCTAGTTTCTTAATGGTTTTCCGGTCTTCAACATGTGCCCAATTCGCTCCTGCGTTTTGCGCATGCCGACGAGCGAAAGAAATGCTTCGCGTTCCAAATCCAATAGATACTGCTCGGAAACGCGCGTAGGGTGATTCAGATCGCCACCGGTCAAAATCTTTGCCAACTGTGTTCCGATCTCCGCGTCGTGATCTGAAATATACCCGGCGCGTTTCATCTGGTGGATACCGAGTTTGAGTGTAGCGAGTGCCGAATTGCCTAACGCTGGAATATCTTTGCGTTGTTGCGGTTCAACGTATCCACTTGCCGCCAACGCCAACACTTCCTTCTTTGCATCGGCGATCAAGCGATCGGCATTCATCGAAATCGTATCGTCAGTCGACAGGAAACCCAGCGACCGCGCTTCTTCGGCTGAAGTCGCAACCTTCGCCAGCGCGATCGTCTCGAACGCGCGCTTCACAAACGGAAAGGGATCCGCATCGTCGACGCCTTTCGGGATCGAATCCATCACGCGCAACAACATCTCTTTCGTGCCGCCGCCTGCCGGAATAATTCCGACGCCAACTTCGACGAGTCCGATGTAAGTCTCTGCCGCCGCCCTGACGCGATCGGCATGCAACACCATTTCGCATCCGCCGCCAAACACCATCTGAAACGGCGCGACTACGACGGGCTTCGGCGAGTAACGCAGACTCATCGTGGAGTTTTGGAAGACACGCGCCATCATGTCGAGCTCGTCCCAGTTTTCCTCCTGCGCCTCCATCAACATCAACATGATGTTTGCGCCGACACAGAAGTTCGCACCTTGATTACCGACCACGAGCCCGACAAAGTTTTTCTCAACTTCGCCGAGTGCAAACTTCAACATCTGTAGCGTGTCGCCGCCAATCGCATTCATCTTCGAGTGAAACTCGAGACACGCGACACCATCGCCGATGTCGATCAACGAAGCGCCTGCGTTTTTCTTAATGACGCCCGTTCGGTCTTTGACAGACTTGAGGATTAGAACGCCTGGCGGATCGGCGAGTGGAACATACTTGCCGCTCGCGAAATCGAAATACGACTGTTGACCGTTGTCCTTTTTATAGAATGACGTGGCGCCGGACGCGAGCATCTGTTCCACATTGCTCGGCACAGACATTCCTTCCTCTTTCATCCGCGCCACAGACTTCTCGACGCCGATCGCATCCCAAACTTCAAACGGTCCCAACTCCCAACCGAAGCCCCAGCGCATCGCTCGATCGACTTCAACCACATTGTCTGCGATTTCAGGAATTCGCTTCGCAGAGTACGCAAGCACGCGTGTAATCGTCTTCCACAAAAACGCGCCCACGCGATCCTTGCCCCAAGTCAGGGCCGTCACGCGCTCCGGCAGATCTTCGATGTTCTTCGCCATGTCGAGCGAAGGAAGTTTGACTTTCTCTAAAGGACGATAATCGAGCGTCGCGGTGTCTAGTGCCCAGATCTCGCGCTTGTCGCCCTCGCCTTTTTGCTTTTTGTAGAAGCCGGCTTTGGTTTTGTTTCCGAGCAGGCCGTGCTGGACCATCTTCGCGAGCACTTCGGGCACGACAAACATCTCGCGCTCTTCGTCTTCGGGAAGTGCTTCGAAGAGATTCTTGATGACGTGTGTGAAGACGTCTAAGCCGACGATGTCGAAAGTGCGAAACGTTGCGCTCTTTGGGCGCCCGACCGCAGGACCGGTCATCTTGTCGACTTCTTCAATCGAATAGCCGTCGTCGAGCATCGTCTTGATCGTGTGAAGCGCTCCGAACGTACCGATACGGTTAGCGATGAAGTTAGGACGATCTTTCGCGGGGACGACGCCTTTGCCGAGACGCTGATCGAGAAAGCCGTACAGGAAGCACGAGACTTCAGGTTTGGTCCATTCAGTGCGAATGATTTCGACGAGATGCAGGTAACGTGGTGGATTGAAAAAGTGAACGCCGAGGAAATGTTGTTTGAAGTCGTCGGAGCGTCCTTCGGCGAGCAGGTGAATCGGGATGCCGCTCGTGTTTGAAGCGATGATTGAACCGGGGCGGCGATGTTGCTCGACACGTTCGAACAGAGAACGTTTGATTTCGAGGTTTTCGACAACAGCTTCGATGATGAGATCGCAGTCTTTGAGCTTCGCGAGGTCGTCGTCGAAGTTTCCTGGCGTGACGAGTGAAGCCAGCTCCGGGACAAAGAACGCGGCCGGCTTCGCCTTCACCGCCGCATCCAATCCGGCGCGCGCAATGCGCCCGCGCACCAGCGGCGACTCGAGCGTGAGTCCCTTCTTTTGCTCGTCGGGCGTGACTTCACGCGGCGGTATATCGAGGAGCAGCGTCGGCACGCCGGCATTGGCGAGGTGAGCGGCAATCTGCGCTCCCATAGTCCCAGCACCCAACACCGCCGCCTTCTCAATGCGCATCACATTCCCACTCCTCTTTAATAGACACTTCCAGACACTCCCACCATCTTAACGTCCGCCCATAATACTGAATGAACGCTCATTCAGCAAGCACCTGCCGGTGAACTACAGGCAGGGAAGCATTTGTTCACCACATTTGTGGGTTCCGGCATTAAATGAAATTGCGCGGACGATCTCATAAGAACCGCGCGGGCCACAAAAACGTAATCCTATGATTTCGGTCGGCTTTGCAGACGGAAGTACCTTCGTCTCTTGAAAGCCACAATAGGTCGGTTTGCCACAAATCCGACACGGACGTTTCTGGCTGACGCGCATGCGCATTAGTGCGTGGTCTCGCGGGGCTGTACTGGCAATACCGGCAGCAATGGCTCATTCGTGCATGTCTAAGGGTAATCGAACAGACCGACCTAAGATCTCCTCGGCGGCATTTGCACCGTCAATCGCAGAGATCAATTATGTCTTAACCCGAGGAGTGTAGGATATTCGACAATTGAAAATCGCAGAATCGCAGGACCGGACCGGATTCCACGTTCCGGTTTAATTTACCTGATGGCGTCTACCATATCCGCTTCGCATATAATGCGGCGTTCGTCAGGTAGGCCGATGACAAGCGCGTCGGAGCTGAACAATGAAGTTCCATCTGTCTGGAGGAGGTTTTCCCAATGGATCTCGAGACGATTGTGCCCTTTACGCAGCAGCACTACAGACTGCGATCGGTGTTGCGAAGCGTTGGGGTTTGTCCGCAAAAGATATTGATCGCCTAATTCGGAAGAAAATCACGAATCAATGATTGTCGGGTACACAGGCCTGTTAAGGGCTTCAGCCACCTTCACGTCGGGGCAAATCTCCAACGCTCGTGTAGCTTCCCTTTTATAGTTGCTTTTAGTTGTTTCTATTCTTTGAATTCGAGAGTACAAAAACCTCTTCGTATATACATTGTTGACACATGCCTTACAAGCTGGCATAGTCGTGCCATTGACTAGAGAGGGATTAGCAGATGAGAGTCACTGTAAAAAAATGGGGGAACAGCGCGGCTGTTCGACTTCCCGCTTCGGTAGTGCAGGCAACACAGCTTGAGCTGGACGAGGTGGTTGAAGTGCGTGAGGATCGAGGTCGAATTGTTATTGAGCGAGTAAGACCAAGGAGATACGATCTGTCCGACCTGTTAAAGGGCATCACCAACAAGAACCAGCATCGAGCGATTGATTTTGGTCCAGCTGTCGGTGGAGAGATTTGGTGATGCCGCGGAAGTACGTACCTGAAGCCGGTGATATTGTCTGGTTAAACTTCATGCCACAGGCTGGCCACGAGCAGGCGGGACACCGACCAGCCCTGGTGTTGAGTCCACGCGCCTACAACGAGAAGACAAACCTGATGGTCTGCTGTCCGATGACAACACAGATTAAGAATTATCCTTTCGAAGTCCAGATTGCGAGTACGACCCCTTCAAGTGTCGTGCTCGCCGATCAGATAAAGAGTCTCGATTGGCGTGTTCGAAGGGCTACGCGTAAAGGGGCGGCATCGGCGGAGGAGTTGGCGGACGTGCGCGCTAAGATTTTCGCGCTCATTGGATAGGCTACCCATTGTAGTCTTAACCCATAATTGACAAGGATGGGCAGGAACTAAGTTTCACCGGGATTTCTCGAATCAGAATCACCTATCCGAATACTTGCGCCTCCTGATTTTCGTCAAGTCATTGCTTACGTGAAGGAAGCAACTAGAGGGTTCTCACTCTGGTCGGACCCTCGGCGCCGCTCCTCCGGAACCTGCAACTGCATATGGGCAGCTATTTTCTCGTGACAAGTCAGCGCCGTGACCGTTATGTCATCGACGTAGATGGGATTGAGAGCTGAAGTTAATGAAAGAGTTCAGCAACTTCTCCGTACACGACGATTAATTTTTGCGGATCGATGCAATGGGTCGCAGGCGTGAAGTCAGGCGCCGCGCAACTCCTGGATCATTTTGATGCGCGGTTGCGCTTCCTGACTAAATTGCTTCAGTTCTTCCGCTGACAGCAATCCTTCGCCGATGATATTGGCCAGCAGTAAGAAAGCGTTTGATCGACGCGGGTCATCGAAGGCAGCCGCCATTCTTTTATCGTGATCGCGAATCAACCGGTACACTTTGCGATAACAATCGTGATAGTGGGTTTTACACTCAGCGGCCTCCCGCACTTCTTCGAGCACTCGCTTACAGAACCTTTCCAAAGCAATGCTATGGAGGCGACGGAAAACCCGCCAATCCGATTCATGGATGTCCATCTCTTCTACCTTTTCCGATCGTCTAGCCTCTTCCAGTGAGCGGCTAAATAATACGAAATGCGATGCGTCTTCGGCGATTTCAATATTAGTTATTAGGCGGTGAGGAAAATTTCAAGTTATGCCGGAAAACTGTAGGAAAATTTCACTATATGCCGGACAAAAATTTCATTTAATGCCGGAATCGTCCTCGTAAGTTATTGATTCCACTAATAGCCCAATTTCGTCCGGCATAAAGTGAAATTCGTCCGGCATAAACTTGACGGAACATTGCTCTGGTTTTATACGGAAGAGCGTAAAGGTCCGCTTTTATTCGGAAACCGGATCGAGTTGGCCGACACGTTTAGGCTAATCAACCGTGTTTTGTAGCATTTTATAAAATGATGGTCGATATAACCAAAATTGCCTTACGTGTAATTGCTCTGATTGTCGGGTTGATATGTATCTACTCCGCGCTCTTCTTGTATGAAAACGAACAGGGAAAAGTGCAAAGTACGCTTGAAGATTGGTGGCTTAGAATAGACGAGAAACAGCATTCTTGGTTGTCGCGACATACGACATTTATGCGTGAGGTTGCGGACTTAGTAGGACGCGCATTTGACCAACTGTTTGGGAAGAGAATCATATCTTTCCAATCGGTTTCCGTTTCTACCTGTTACTCAATTGCGTCTTTTGGCCTTGCTCTTATTCTCCTCAAATATATTTTAAAAATTCCTCCTATGACCTTAAGTCTCCTGGAAATATCATTTGGCTTTAATGTTACGTTTAATTTTTTAAAAGACCCTACTATAGATATCTTTGCAATTATTTGCATGATTGCTTGGATAGCAGGGTTTCTTACCCTGGGAAATCTTCCCGCCCTCGTCTCGGCTAGAAGAATAAAAAGACCTTTTTTAATAACTTTACTGTTATCTGTACTTGGTCCAATGACTTTTATTTTATGGGCCAGTGTTCTGCACGTGATAGATAGCCGTAAGAGTTTAATAGTTATGAGTATTGCGCTAATCGGCGGCGCTATATCTGATACGGTATTCGTTGCAATTACCCGGAAAATTTTACGATGGACTGCGGGGCTGGATTCATTTATTAAAATCGCTGGTTCAATTGTTCTTAATTGTGCCATTGCTGTTCTATTTATTGCAGGCCCGATTTCATTTTTATTTATTAGTTTAGATATCGATTTCATTCCAGTTGCCGGAGGACCACCTGAGATTGGCAGTTTTAGTGCGCCTCTGCACACTCAAATTATTCTGCTATTTTCTTTAATTGCCATGACTAATTTAATGATAGCTGTATGTGTCAGTGCCTTCATTGTGTTTGCACTCGTAATGGTTGTGCATAGAGTTTTGTGGCCCGTAGTAGCAAGACCAACGTACGCGCTCCAACGGGTTGGAATTGCCAGACGCAGCAAACTCCTTGGGACAATGGGAATTATCCTTTTAGGATTTGCAATGGGAGTTGTGCCAGATTGGTTGAAACAATTGGTGGATAAATTCAATTCTTAATGGGTAACGCGCCCAATAACCATGTCGAGTGTGACTACATGCCAACCAACTAACGAGGGTCTGCCACTGCGTTGCGGCCGATTTGTGACCGGACCACATCAGTCTGTGGGTTCGGGCATAAAGTGAAACTGGCCCATCATTTAGGTTGGACAGTTTTGGTGGCACGCCTCAGGCTGTCCCTTATCTCCGGTACATAACTAATCTTGAGGGGCTAAAGATTTGGTCTGAAGCGACGCCGACCATCTTTCCTGACCAGGCTGAAACGGATCGTTACTGGAACGCGATCGTCGGCAACGGCGGCGAGAGAGTGCGTGCGGCTGGTGCAAGGACAAATGGGGCCTGTCCTGGCAGATTACACCATTGGCTCTGACAAAAGCGGTAACCGATCCCGATCGCGCTGCCGCCAAGCGCGCGTTCGATGCGATGATGCAGATGAAAAAGATCGACATCGCCGCAATCGAGGCGGCAGGCCGCGGTTGAGGTTACGTCTTCGCAGGTGTGCATCTCGGAAGCGCAAGGGGAACATGACGGGCAACCCGAACCCGCTCGGTCCTGAGCCGACGGTTTTCGACCGAGGCGAAAACATATTCGCGCTCGCACGTGAGGCGAGATAGCACCAGTCGTTGCAGCCCGTGCGGGCGTCGCCGTCCTTGTGATTCTTAAGCTGGCTCGGCGCCCACCCGGCCATTTATTGTGCCGCGATTTCTCTGATGGACCACTTCTTATAACGAACATCGCTTACATCATCATCTCTGATGAAAACCGAGAGATTGGGACCCGTCATTATTTGCGCAGGATCAACACCCGATGCGCACGGAGTCTGACCTGCTCCCCATAGACCGGTATCAACATACTCGTATAGCTTCTCCCAACTCCCACCGTTAGCGCCGTCGGTCAGATCCCGCCACAGCTCCAGCTTGACATGAGTGCCATTGTCAACGTCTCTAACGATGTACTTGTAGCCTATCCAAACGTTGCTGGGCAGGACGGACCATGGCTTTGGGTTCCTTGCCTGTGGCACTGAAGTCGGATGCCGGATCTCCTTATCAAAATCTATCCCACCATCATGCCTGAACCTGCCGTAGTAACCTCGAGTGCCACAGAGGTCGGAGTCGGGCACATGTCTGATCTTGGCCCCCGCAACCATTCCGGCGTGAGCGACCCCAAGATCGCTGACGCGCATGTAGTAGACGGTCACTTCCACATTATTCCAGGTCTTGAATAGATTGGGATCGTAACCGGTGTCCTGATAATTCTGATCGTAGACATACATCCGAACACCACCGCCGCCCGTGCTCGCCGCCTTAAGAACGCCCTGGCCGTCGATGGTGTATGAGCCATCACCTCTTCCATGAAATTCAGGATCGTATGGGTCCTGTCCCCACGTGAACGAGCGTGCCTGTCCGTTATCCCACTTTGAGAACCATTCGCGGCCACCACTGATCGTTGGGTTAAACTTAGTGATCCCCCATTTATCCATAGCACTGATTACAAAGTTGCACAGGCGCGCGGAGCCTGTCGTGCTATCGACGATCAAGCCCTGATTGTTTAAAGCGCTAGCCGTTGATTGCTCCGTGCGGAATGCATAGTTCAGTCCGACCGCCTGCTCGCTTCCGCCGGCAGGAGTTACGTAAATCGAATAGGTGTGAGCCGGGACGTTCACGGCTAAGCGAAAATGGTAAGTTGTGTTCGCGGTGTAAGAAATCGAAGATGCTGAATTGTAGATGCCGCCGTCACGCGCATCGATCTTTCCTAATGAGTTGAATCGTGTCAGGCAAGCAAATCCCGCAAAGGTAGTCTGCGATCCATTTGAGAGGCCCACGACGGCGTCAATATTATTAGCGAATGGCGTAGCGTCCCACTCTGCCGTGAAGGTGGTGGTTTGAGACGTGAAAGCATTGTTGATCCAGCCTCCGCCAGCGGTAGCGGTATAACAAGGCGCGCCGAATCCACACACCTGCATGGAACCAACGTCACTAAATAAAGACCAGTTACTTAAACTACTCACGGAGGCTTGTTCCGTGCGGAATGCGTAGTTCACTCCAACAATCTGTTCACTCGCTCCCGAAGGAGTGACGTAAACAGAATAGGTATGTGCAGGCACATTAACAACGAATCGGAAGTGATAAGTCGTATTTGCGGAATATGGAATCGTACTTGCGGCTGCGTAGACGCCGCCGTTTCGAGCATCGATCTTTCCGTTACTGTTGAAGCGAGCGGTACAGGCGAGACCGGCAAAGGTAGTTTGTGAGCCATTGGACAGCCCAACTCCAGCATCCGTACCGGCAGCGAGCGGAGTAGCGTCGATCTCCGCCGTAAAGGTTCCAGCTTGTGGTGAAACAAGCGAAACGTTTTGCCAGACGGATCCCGTAGCCGACACCGTTATGCAAGCTGGCGGTCCAGCAGCATTAGTAAACAGTGGTTCCTGAAAGAAGACTATTAGCAGCGTAATACCTAGTGAGAAGAGCAATGACAAACGAAGATAGTTAGACTTCAACCCGCATTGCGAGGATCCTTGATAACGCATCGGAAACTCCTTTTATGCCGCACATATTGTGCGCTAATGATATGAGGAACTTCAGGGGTACAACTTTGCCGTCACTACTGGTAGATGGAGGTAGCTAGCGGACAGGTTATTAGGTTTAATTCACGCAGACGTTACGGTTCAAAAACTTTTCGTTTGCGAAAAGTATTTGCTTCCATGAACCTCCCTTTTTCGCAGGGGTTCATCGAGCGGGTCATAAAGTGAAATTCGTCCGGCATAAAGTGAGATTTGTGGGTCATTAAATGAAATGGCAGACGAACCCATGAGATTCCAATGGCCACCATTCGACAAACAATTGCAACTGCAAATAGTCAATCATTCACTTGGCTTTCACACAGAGGGCGTCGACGGCCATGCCATCCAAGAGATTTATTACCCGCCGGATACATGGGACGAGGGAGGCAGGACCATGAGATCGCCTGGAAAATGAAGCGTAGTGAGAAGAGAGGCGGCCCATACGGAGCCCGATTGAGGTCAGTCTATGCTGAAGTGCAATGGCAGCGGTTTGTAAATCGTGACTTTCGATTATTCTGCCAGTTCGGCGCGATTTCAGCGCATCTGCGCGCAGAAATCATCGAAAGGCGTGACGTAAAAGTACTCAAAACCAGATCCTACTTCGACTGTTCCCGCGCCAGATCCGAGCTTCGCTGAGCGCCGAGCTGATCGCAGAGCAAAGTCCACCAGCCAACAAAACGGGTATAGATAACAGCTCTCTTTGGTTTAACTCATGGAGTGGGCGCTGGAGAAGAAGTCTTTACTTTTGTTACGGAATTGCTTCCGCCATTCGCCACCCAGATGTTGGTGCCGTCAAAGGCAAGGCTCAGAGAACCTCTGCCAACCGGAAACGTGTGAACAACTCTGCCGCTCTGTGGTTCTATCTGCGACACGGATCGGCTGCCGTAGTTCACCACGAGGATAAAACCACCCGCAAAGATTATACCTGCCGGCCCATCTTCCATCGCGATTCTGTCTTTGACGGAACCATCGGTATTCAATCTTGTCACGTTTTTGCTGTAGAAGTTCGTCACCCACACGTTGACGCCATCGAACGCGACTCCCATTGGCGCTTTCCCTGCACTAAAAGTTCCCAGATTCGTTCCGTCGTCGGCGCGCAGCTTGGTCAAACTGCTACTGTCGTTGTTGGCTATCCAGACGTTATTGCCATCAAAGGCAAGAGCGACAGGCCGCGTGCCGACGATAAAGGTGCACGTCGCTCCGTCGTTCTGACGCAACTTAGTCACCGTGTTGTCGCCACCATTGGCTACCCATACGCTACTGCCGTCAAACAGCAATGCTTCCGGGCCGCGACCGACCTTGATAGTTTCTAACAGAATCCCATCGCTCGCGCGCACCTTCATTACATTGTTGCTGAACTTGTTGGCGACCCAAATATTCGCTCCGTCAAAAGCGAGAGCGACGGGTCTGGTCCCTGTCGGAAAAGTGCCCAGGTGTGACCCGTCGCTCGGGCTAAGTTTCATTAAGCTATCGCCAAGTTGATTTGCAACCCAAATGTTCGTTCCGTCAAAGAGGATCGCACCGGGGCCTCTGCCAACCGGAAAGTCGGTTGTTTGACTCGCCGTGACTGGCGGCTGCTTGGCGGTGTTTGACCGTGTGTGCGCTAAAGAGAAACTCAAGATGAGTATTGCAAACATCAAAGGGGACAGAATCTCGAACAATCGATATCTTGCACGATTTATCGCATTCATTACTGCGCCCCTGTGAGTGTCAGCCATTTTCAGCTTTTGTTCCGTACTTTCGAGTGGTTATGTCCCGGATTATCGCGTTTGGTTTCATTTTGGCCTGCTTCACGGGTTGTCTGAGTATTCCCACCATCCATCCATTCAATGCACTCGACAATCCAGGGAGCATTCGCCTCTCCAGGGAACATGGCCCACCATTGGCGTGCTTCATTGCCGTACTTAACCATTCCAGTGTGGTTGGTCAAGTCTTTGTCAAGCTTGGCTTTCGCATCCTTGAAGCCAAGGCTCCGCCGAAGCGTGTTGATCTCGTCGGGCTTACCTGTCAGGAATGTCCAACCCGGCTTGATCTTGTGCGCCTGCACATAGCGTTTCAATGCGCGAGGCGTGTCTTCTTCCGGTTTTAGTGTAATAGAATACATGAAGATATCCCGTCCCATGCGGCGGCCGAGCAGGTTTTGAACCCTCTTGAGATTCATGGTGACAGGCATGCAGACCCCTTTACACTTCACATACATGAAGTTGATCACGACGATCTTGTCTTTGATCAGATCGTCATAAAAGCGGACCTTCTTGCCTTCATGTGTCGTCAGCTCTAAGTTTGGGAAATAACGCTTCTGGAGTTTATCGCGTGTAGATTGTGCGACCTTGAACTTATTATCCGAAGTGGCTGCTCGCCCCACCACCCCAGCGGCGAGGGGCGCTACCGCCAACGTCGCCAGCAGTTTTCTTCTGTTCATGTCTGGCATTTTCTTCTCTCCTTTCGAGTCTTAGCGGTTAGTAACCCGCTGACGGAGTCCGGCCGACCCAGACTCGTTCAGTCAGGTTTAGCGGAAGCCACAGTCGTTCTCGTTGTTGTTGCCCACGTCGTCGATATCAAACCTGAGCATCATCGCGTGGTCTTCGTGAATCGTATTGTGACAGTGCATCGGGTAACGGCCCACGAAGTCGCGGAACCGGAAGTAGATCTTGACGTCGTCATTCTCACCGAGTCTTATGACGTCTTTGCGTCCGCGTTCGATCAGCGCTGGTTGGTTCCTATTTCGTTCGAGAACCTGGTGCTCCTCGAAGTGAATGTGGATCGGATGGGACCAGTCGAAGCCGCCCTCGAGCTCCCAAATCTCCGCGGTGTTGCGCTTGACCCTGAAGCGCACATCATTACAGTCAAATAACTCATCGTTGATGACCCATTGGCCGTTCCTGCGGTCAAACTTGAAGCAGCGCGTGATCCGTGCTGTAACTCTCGTTGGCACTTGATAAAAAGTGGGGTTAGTAGCGGGATTTACGCTGTTGTCCGTCACCGGATCTGAAACCACGCGGAACTCGAGCACTTTGTTGCCCTGGCCCGCGGGCAGGATATTATTTGTCGGCCCGGCACCGTCGCATTGCTCAAGACGGTTTTCGAGATGAATGATGCTTCCGGCTGCGAAGGAAGAGAAATCCACAATCACATCCATACGCTCAGCCACAGCGATCATGAGTCCGGTCGTTGTCTGGACCGGGTTTTTCAAAAGGTTGCCGTCATTGGAGATCACCCAGAAGGGATGGTTTGAAAGATTGGACTTGGTTAGGTAGAAGCGATAGAAGCGCGAAGGCCCGCCATTCAGCCAGCGGAAACGATAACGCCGCCGCTTCACTTCGAAGAAAGGCTGTATCTTTCCGTTAACCAGAAACTTATCTCCGAGAATTCCGTCCCGATTCGCCAAGTCAAAAGCCAGCAAACCGTCGTCGGGATCAAAATTCTTGTCGTTGAACATCATTGGAACATCGAAATTGGGGAAGCTTGGAAGCCGAAAGCCCGTGGTCTCGTCACCGGTGTCAAACTGATTAAAGAGTAAGTAAAAACCAGCGAGACCCTTGTAGACGTTCTGTGCTGTGAAGTCTACGCGGTGATCGTGATACCAGAGCGTGCTCATCGACTCGTTTATGTCGCCCAGTGGTGGATGACTCGAGGCAAAACCCGCTAGGACGTTTGGGTAGTGCTGGTCGTACCACTTGGTTTGCCCAAAGAAGTCACAAGGGAAACCATCTGATTCAGATGGAGTGTGACCGTTGTGTAAGTGAGTGGAAACTGATTGCAGACCGAAGCCGCCATTGTCATTTGGCAGATCGTTAAAGTTTCGCACCAGAATCGGCTCACCGTAGCGAGCAACATAGGTCTGTCCGGGCACCGTGCCGTTAAAGGTCCAGAGT
>JBIOUJ010000062.1:0-14822 GCA_044867025.1 Pyrinomonadaceae bacterium
GGTCAACCGCCTCCGTCACGCATGATGATGATCGTTGACCCACCCGCTACCGCAGGTGGTACTGACCCGATCCAAGTACAACCCCGACTGTTTCATTTGTGAACCAGATCGAGTGCTGTGATGAGCATCGGGCGAGGTGTCGAAGCCATCATCACGAGCGATGGCTGCGGGTCGTCCTTTGACAATCCTATCCCGCGTACATTTGCTTGTTGCTCGGCCGTAGTTTCCGCGACTCCGAAACTCTTCGCCTTGTCGATCTTGAGTGGCTCTTGCATATTCTTCTGGAGCTCTGCCCACATCTCAGCGCTCGGCTTGATTGGACAACTCTCCTTCGAATTGCGGCAGAAAGTTATTAGCTCGTCCTCGAGCGGAACTCCCTTCAAAGGCTCACGCGTAAAAACAAAGAACAGTTGTTCAGTACCTGCTTCTTCATCAAATGCAAACCAACGTAGATGTTCCTGGTTCGCCAGACTGCTTGGAACCTCGAACGGAACATGCGCTTGCAGGTAGTTCCCACCTTCGTCGAGATCGGCATGGGGGTAAATCATCGTTGCCGGTCCCTGGTTCGTCGTGTTGAAGATGTAGAGATATCCGTCGGCATTTGTTTCCAGCAACACACGCACGCGATCACCTTTGACGAACACGTGCTCCGGATCCGTGCGCTGCGCCAGACCGTTTGAATCGCGCAGAAACAACGTCAGCCCTATGCCGAGGCGCGGGAGATTCACCGGCTTCGAAGGGGCACTAGAGCTCGACGGCGTTGAATCGCCGGATTTTCCGGTTTGTTTCTCAGGAGGCTTGCCCGTGTTGGCGGGCGGCGTGCTCTGTTTGGGTCTTCTTCTGCTCGGCTTCGTCGCAGCGCCGGAGTTCGCAGGTTTTTCCTTCGGCCTCGAAGTGAGAAACGCTCCGCGAACGTCTTCTTCCTGAAACGGCTGGAACGTTGGCGCGGCTAAACCGGCGACCACGGCACAGAGACAAACGAATGCTAGAACCATGACACTCAATCGCATTACCGAATCTCCTTGTTATTCACCTTCTCAAAATGAAGTCTCTTGGCGGCTAGTTGACTGGCTTTCCCGCAGCGGGACTAATTGTGCTGTATACGGATGTCGAAGACAATCGGATTTCCGGTCTGGTCGGAATTTACTTTCACCTTCACAAACGAGTTTGATTCGTCAGGCTCGGTGACAGGTCGTTGTTCCTGATGTTTCGTAACAAACGCCTTCAGCTCTGCCCGCTCGTTCGCCGACAACGGCTTGCCCGTCACCGGCGCGTTTAGAGCCTGAGGCGCTGCCAATTGAGTCTTCGAGAAGATAATCGTGAAGTTGTCTGTTCCAGGATTCTTGTCGAGCGTCAGATTGTTATCTATTCCACCCGATTCCCTTGGAAAAGTGAACTCAACTCCCTTGCTGACCTTGTTACTGGTGACGCCGCTCTCCGGCAACGGTTTGGATGTCAGGAAGGCGGTCGGCTGGTTGCCGTCGCCTGGACCAAATATATAAAGATAGCCTTCTTCGTTGAAGGAAAAATGAAACTTGAACGACTGCCCTGAAGCAAGCGGCACGAGTGCGGCAACTCTCGTCGTTGGTCCATTCTCTGCTGCGGGCGCGAGCTCCAGCCAGTAACGACTGATCTCCGTGGGAGCACTCACAGCGCCACCGGTATTATTCACGTTTGTCGAATTCGTGCCTGTAGACTTCGAGCTTTTCCATAGAAAGAAACCGCCAACGCCCGCAGCTAAAAGAAGCACAAACACAACCCCAACCGCGATCAGTACTCCTGCCTTGCTCTTCGAGGCCGGCGCTGCAACCTGCGCAGGAGGAGCTGGAGTTGGCCTTGCGACCTGCGGAACAGTTACGCTCGACGCCATCGCCGCTGATTCCGCAATCGTAGCCGCCGGCATGTCCGGCTTCGCTGGAACGGACGGACGTTTTGCAGGCTCGTAAACCGTCGCATCGCTCGCTGCACTCGGACGCGCAACGGGCGCGGCTGTCTCCACAGCATCCATCGTAAGTACGGTCGGTGCGTTGACGTCGGAATTTGTTTGAAGACCCGGCTTGAGCGCAACGGTCTCAGTCAAGTCAGCAACGTCGACCGCAGTTTCAGCAGTTCCCGCATTCGCCAATGCCGCTCGCAGCTCGTCTGCAAGTGCACCTGCCGTTGGTTGTCGATCGCCGCGGTCCTTCGCTGTCGCACGGTCGATTGCGTCGCTGAAACCTTTCGGCACACCCGGCACGGCTTCACGCAGCGGCGTCGGTCGCGTGGTGACGTGTTCGCGTCGCAACTCGTGCAGAGTGTTACCGGAAAAACAGCGCCTGCCCAGAATCATTTCGTAGAAGACAAGACCGAGACTGTAAATATCTGCGCGGCCGTCGATCTCTGTGCTCTGATCGCGCGGGATCTCGCCCCACTGTTCCGGCGACATGTAATAGGGAGTGCCGAGCACCTGGCCGGCCATCGTCAGCGCCGTATTCCCACCATTGTCGCCCGCAATCTCACGCATCTTCGCGATGCCGAGATCGAGCAACTTGATCACGGGTGGTCCATCCGTCGCCGTTCCGATCATGATGTTCTCGGGTTTCAAATCGCGATGCACGACACCCATCGAATGTGCGGTGTCGAGGACACTCATGATCGGCGTGAGAATGTCGAGCGCGTCAGCCGCTGAGAAGCGTCCGCGCGTTTTGATGGCAACGTCGAGGGTGTGACCTTCGACGTACTCCATTACCATGTAGATCGTGCCGTCCGTGGCAGTGCGAAGATCGTAAACGGTTACTGCATTGGGATGTCGAAAGCGCCGCGCAGCCTGTCCCTCTCGCCTGAACCGTCGCAGCCACTCAGCATTGCTCCTGACTTCCGGCGGCAGAACTTTGATCGCAACGCGATCGCCGAGCAGGATATGACGCGCGCGATACACCGCACCCATGCCCCCTTTGCCCAACAGTGCTTCCATCTGATACTGACCGTCGAGCACGGTGTTGACGATCGCCGCGGGGTCGGCTTCCAACACCTCCCCGTCAATCGAGCAGAAGGTCACGCTGTCGTCGTATTTTGCGTTGCAGGCAGTGCAGTACTTCATTCGGGTGGTACACAAGAGCACAAACCATTTTGTGCCGTTTGTGGCTAATAGATCTTACGAGCGTAGTCTTCAACCATGCGATCGCTATTGTACTTCGGAGCGAGCGATTGAATTGACCGTTTCATCATAGCGATCCAATTGTGAGGAAGTCCATCGCCGTCACGATGGTAAAAAAGCGGCACGACGCCCGCTTCCAGCGTCCGGTAAAGCGACTCGGCATCGCGCGTATCAATCTCCGCGATCGTGCCATCGTTAGCTCCGTTACCTATCGCAAAACCGTTTGCTCCGTCGTATCCCTCGAGCCACCAGCCGTCGAGTATTGAAAAGTTCAGACCACCGTTGATCGCGACCTTCTCTCCACTCGTACCGGAAGCCTCCTGCGGGCGGCGCGGAACATTCAACCAAACGTCGACCGATTGGACCAACTGTCGCGCGATCTCCTGATCGTAGTCTTCAAGAAACACCGCGCGCTGCCTCACCGCCGGATCGTACTTCCACTGGGCCAACTGTTGCAGCACCAATTTCGAGTCTTCATCCTGCGGATGCGCCTTGCCGGCGAACACAAACTGCACCGGACGCTCTTCGTTAATGATCAACTTCAATAGGCGCTGCGGATCAGTCAGGATCAAGTTCCAGCGTTTGTAACCGGCAACACGACGCGCAAAACCGATCGTCAGCGCAGCAGGATCAAACATCGTCTTCGCTGCTTCGATGTAATCAGCACGTTCTCCGGCAGTGATTCGCGATTGCAGCGATCGATGCCGGATAAACGCAACGAGTCGCTCTTTCAGACGCACGTGAGCCGCCCACAGTTCTGCATCCGGAATCCTGGCGACAGCCTCCGCCCAAACCGACTCGTCGCGAAGTTTAGAATCCCAATCCTGACCAACATATTTCTCGAGCAGATAACGCAAAAGCGGCGAGATCCACGTGGGCGCATGGACGCCGTTGGTAATGTACGTGATGGGAACTTCCGTCAGCGGCTTGCCCGGCCAGAGCTTTTGCCAGAGCGCGCGCGAGACTTCGCCATGCTTCTGGCTTACGCCGTTGGTCGATCGGCACATGCGAATCGCGAGCGGCGTTAATCCGTAGCGGTCCGTCTTGTTATCCGGCTCAACCCGGCCCAGCGAAAGAAACTCTTCCTCCGTTAGACCAAGCTCATTGAGATACGCCGGCCCAAACGCGCGCGTAACAAGCGATGCGTCAAACTCATCGTTTCCCGCTGCAACGGGCGTGTGCGTAGTGAAAACGCATTGCTGTCTCACCTGGTCGATCGCAGCGGAAAAAGGTTGTTGCTCGGTTTGGACCATCTCTCGTGCGAGTTCGAGTGTCAGGAAAGCTGAGTGACCTTCATTCAGGTGAAACACTGACGGCGCGATGCCGAGTTTTCTCAAGAGCCTGACGCCGCCGATACCGAGCAACATCTCCTGCACGATCCGCGTTTCACGATCGCCCCCGTAGAGATGTCCCGTGACCCAGCGATCGGTCTCGACGTTTTCCGGAATGTTTGTATCGAGAAGATAGAGCGGCACCCTTCCGACGTCCGCTCGCCAAACCTGGGCCAACACGTTTCGCTCGCGGATCAGCACTTCGATTCGCAGTGGCGATCCGTCCGCATTCTTTAGCAGATGAATCGGCAAATCGTTGGGATACGTTTCACCGTAGTGCTCTTCCTGCCACCCATCGTTGCGTAGTCGCTGGCGAAAGTAACCGTAACGATAAAGCAGACCGATCCCGACCAGCGGCAAACCGAGATCGCTGGCCGACTTCAGATGATCGCCCGCGAGTATTCCCAGCCCGCCTGAGTAAAGCGGAAGCGAAGTGTGAACGCCGAACTCGGCGCAGAAGTACGCGACTGGATGTTCCGTCGTGATCGTTTTGTCTTGATGCTGCCAGTGAGGACTCAGTGCCATGTACGACTGAAAAATCTGGTCTATGCGATTTACGCGTTCGAGGTAGACAGGATCGGTGGCTGCTTCGGCGAGCCGGTACGCAGACGTCTTTGCGAGCAGCTCCCGCGGATTGTGTTCACACTCTTCCCAGATTTCCGAATCGAGGTCGCGGAAGATGCCGGCGCCGTCCGCGGCCCAGCTCCACCAGTAATTCCACGCCAGTCGTTCAAGTGGCTTGAGTGGCGCGGGCAAAGCATCTGTCCGCGCCACACGCTGTTCGATTTCAGTAGTTTCGATCATTCGTCTAATGTCCTCTGCGTGACCTCTGTGGTTCTCTGTGCCTCTGCGGTAAAAGAGCGAAAATACTCTAACCGCAGAGGCGCAGAGGACCGCAGAGGTCACGCAGAGAAGGTCTTCAAACTGGGCACCATCAAAGTTGGAGAGTCTACTCGAATTCCTGGTGCTGAAGAAACACGCGGGCGTCGCTTTGTTGAAAAAAGACGAGTCGCACCTGTTTGATTTCCTCATCCACGGCTAGAAAACTCTTGATCGCGGCAGACGCTACTTTCGCAGCTTCCGGCTTCGGATAACTGTAAACACCTGTCGAAATGGATGGGAACGCAATGGAAGAGATCGGATGCTGCCGGGCTAGTATCAGTGAGTTTTGATAACAAGACGCAAGCAATTCTGACTCACGTTCCGGTTCCTGGCCGTAGATTGGACCAACAGTGTGAATCACGTACCTCGCGTGCAAGTTTCCACCCGTGGTAATCACCGCTTGTCCCGTCGGTAAGCCCTCCGGGTAAACCGTCCTGCGTATCTCCTGACATTCCTTGAGAATCTCCGGACCGCCGGCGCGATGAATTGCGCCATCGACGCCGCCACCTCCAAGCAAAGTCGAATTGGCAGCGTTGACGATTGCTGTCACATCCTGACGGGTGATGTCACCAACAACCACCAGAACGCGTCCTGCAAGAAATGATTCGAGCGCGGGGGTATTACTCACTGCGTGGCTCAGTTCTGATTTCGTCGAACATGTCCTGGCGTCGCAGAGCTTCTGCAACTCCCTTTGCCTTGTGCTCGGTTAAAGGGTGTTCGGGATCCGTGCTCGCGATTTCGAAAACGCGGTCGTCCAACATCACCACTCCTAACGACCCGAGTGTCACACCCGGAGTGATCAGGATCTCATCCATGTTGTGGATTCTGAAGCGGCCTTTTTGTTCGACCCAGTCTTCAATAAAGGGGTCGCGCAAAGCGTGCTCGGCCTCGGATTCGGAAAGATACGCGCCTTCGACAATGAGACAATATTCGCGCACTGCGCTGGACTTTAAATGTGAAGTCGTTTTATGGACCTAGAGCGCTGCCGGCAGGTGTCCGGACCGCGTAGACTTTACCACTGAGCAGCGGTAAAAAGAAATAGGTCCTATATCTCGTATAGGACCTATTTTCACAAGCTGGTTTTACGACCTCTTACCGAGGCTCTTACCGAGCTTTGGCATACTGCCGATTCAACGTCTCACTCAACCGCGAGAAGTAAGAATCGAAAGTCACAAAACCCGTGGTTCCCTGGAAGAAGGCCTTTCCGCCAGTCCGGTTACTCACCTTGTTCAGCGAACTCTGTCCATAGCTGGCTGCCAATCCGCTACGGCTTGTCAGTCCAACTGACGGCGCGTAGAAACTGAAGATCGAAACGCGTCGTTTGTTTGCCTCGTTGATTGCGCGCTCGAGATCGAGTGTCTGGCCTGCCGCTGTCGAATCGAATCCGCGCGACGTGTCAAGTCCGTCTGAAATCAACAGCATTGTGTTCGCGCCAGTCCAACCACTCTCGAATTTCTTCAGCGCTTCAATCACCTCAACATACGGATTGTAAGGAGCGCTTGCGCGACTCGCGAGTGGTATGCGCAACGATTTCGCGGCCTTCTCTAGATCAGTCGTAAAAGGTTGCCTGACTTGCAGCGATCCGGCGGTGATGTAACCAACCATCACGCGCGATCCCTGCGGCAAAGACCGGATGAAATCCTTTGTCACACCGATCTCGTTTCCTACCTGCGACACGAGGTCATCCTGAATCAAAATCGCAATGTTCAAAGGCTCGATGGCCTGTAGACTCTGTTTTTCACTTGTTTTCGCTGACGCAACGCCGATTGCCGAGAGTGCAATCAAAAAGCCGAGTGCGAGCGAGAGAAATTTCCGAAAGTGCATAACTTCACAAACTCCTATTCCAAGCGTTCTGATGCGAGATTGCGCGGTAAAGATGGCTGCGAGGTGTGTGGTTCTATGACGGTCAACTTGCCTTTGACCTTCGCCGTCAGATAAATTACAGAGCTAAATCACGGAACACATCCCGGCTCAATCTCGAACAGGTTTTGATCAACGCGGATGGGTATCCTTCGCCAAAATTCGCATGCCTGAAAGGAACCAAAAGTATGAAAGTCTATCCGACCGAAGCCATCAGAAATCTGTCTGTCATTGGACATGGCGACGCAGGGAAGACGCAACTGGTCAGTTCGCTTCTCTACGTCGCCGGAGCCACACCACGCTGGGGTAAGGTCGACGAAGGAACAACCGTTACCGATTACGAAGAAGATTCTATAGCTCGTAAGATCACTCTCAATACTTCACTCGCACATCTCGAGCATCGCGATACAAAGTTAAATTTTATAGACACTCCCGGGTACGCAGCCTTTGTGGCACACGCGCGTCCAGCACTGCGCGTCGCCGACTGCGCAATCGTCGTCATCGACGGAGTTAAAGGCGTCGAAGTGCAGACCGAAAAGACATGGGCCTATGCCAATGAGTTCATGGTGCCGCGAGTTATGGTGATTACCAAACTCGATAAGGAGCACGCAGATTTCGGCGCCGCGCTGCAAACTGCACAGAACACGTTCAGTAGAGCAATCATTCCTTTTACGTTACCGATTGGAAAAGAAAAAGATTTTCGCGGCGTGGTGGACGTGGTCCACATGAAGGCTTACGAGCTGGGCGCCGATGGTCAGGCGAAAGAGATCGATATCCCGTCAGAAGGCCGCGAGTACGTGGACAAGACGCGCGAGCGACTCGTCGAGCTGGTTGCAGAGTCGAACGATGAGTTGATGGAGAAGTACTTTGAGCAAGGAACGCTCGAAGAAGAAGACATATTACCGAACATCAGCAGGGCCATTGCGCAAAGCAAACTGTGCCCGGTGTTCGCCGTTTCGAGCATCACGCAAGTTGGACTGCGAGCGCTGTTGAATGGTCTCGTAGAGTTCGCACCCGATCCCGCGCATCACGAAGCGGAGTGGGGCAAACCCGTCGATGCGGGTCCGGATGCTGAAAAGATCGGCCGCAAGTACAGCGACAGCGAACCGTTTTCTGCTTATTGTTTCCGAACCGTAGCCGATCCATTTGCCGGTCGTATCAACGTCTTCAAAGTAATCAGCGGCCATCTTCAGACTGACGCAAACGCATTCAACGCTTCTCGAGGTGTTCCTGAACGACTCGGCGCGCTTCATGTCATGCAGGGAAAGCAGCTCGACAAGGTTACCGAGGCTCACGCCGGCGACATCATCGCGTGCGTGAAGTTAAAAGAGACTCAAACCGGCGACACCCTTTGCGACAAGCAGGCGCCGATTGTTTATGACGGAGTCGAGTATCCGGAAGCCGCCATCGCTTTCGCGATCGAACCGAAGTCACGTCAGGACGAAGAGAAGATCAGTGCCGCATTGCACAAAATCCTCGAGGAGGATCCGGCGCTACACTTCAGTCGCGACGCACAAACAAAGGAGTTCCTGCTTTCGGGTTCAGGACAATTGCACGTCGAGACAGTGGTCGAGAAGTTGAAGAAGCGCTACGGAGTGGAAGTGACACTTCATCCGCCCAAGGTGCCGTACAAAGAAACGATCACGCAGCGTGCAGAGGTCCAGGGTCGACACAAGAAACAAACAGGCGGCCGCGGGCAGTTCGGCGATTGCAAGTGCGTGTTTGAGCCGTTGCCGCGTGGCGGTGGTTTTGTTTTCGAAGACAAGATCTTTGGCGGCTCGGTGCCGTCGCAGTTCAGGCCGGCGATCGAGAAAGGCATCATCGAAGCGGCATCGAAAGGAGCCATCGCCGGCTATCCGCTGGTGGATTTCAAGGTCCAGTTAATCGACGGTTCCTATCACCCCGTCGATTCCGACGAACACTCGTTCAGGGCGGCGGGTCGCAAGGCTTTTCGTGCCGCGATGGAGAAAGTTAAACCTTCGCTGTTGGAGCCGATCATGGACGTGGACATCGCTGCGCCGCAGGAGTACAGCGGCGACATCATGGGCGACTTGAATTCTCGCAGAGGTCGCGTCCAGGGCATGGAGTCGAGTGGCAAGCAGCAGGTGATCAAAGCGCAGGTGCCGATGGCGGAGATGCTGAATTACCAGTCGACACTCAATTCGATCACCGCCGCGCGCGGTTCTTTCCACATGCAGTTTTCACACTACGATCCCGTTCCCGGGCAGTTGGCCCAGAAGATCGTTGAGCAGTCACGAGCTGAAGGAAGAATTAGAGGCGGCGAAGAAGAAGAGTAGTTGTAGCCGCAGATTTTCGCAGATGAACGCGGATCAGATCCGCGTTCATCTGCGAAATCTGCGGCTTAATTTTATTCCGGGTTGGCCGGCTTCCGCCGTGGCAACGGGAGAGCGCTTGGTCCGAAGTGTGTTCCTTCCTTAACGCTGTAACCCGCAGGCACCTCGAACAACGACTTCGCGGGTTCAGTGCGATTGATGTTTGTGAGCTTGTACGTGGTCTCGCCCATGCGTGGATCGCTGGTACGGCTCATCACCACCAACTGCAGTTCAGGTGAATACCAACGTTCACTGACGATCTCGATTGGACGTTCATTCCCGATCTCACCTGCGGGAATCGTGACGGTTGTGCGGGTGCCTTCAGCTTCCACGCCTTCGATTGTCTGTTTGCCAAGCTGTTCTTTGACTTCGTTGGGATTCGGCCCTTCCCTGGTCCTGAAAATATACGTTGAAGCGCCAACTGCACCCTCGATTGCAGGGACTCGTGCACCTTCCGGGCCGGCACCCATCGGCGCCGCCATGATCACAGCGCCGGCAGCCGGTGCTCCGCGCTCTACCTTGAACTCAAACCTCTGACCATCAGCGCCCGGCGGTAGTTTTGTCGTGAAGTCGAACTTCAACGGCATGCTTTTGTGCGCTGTCTTGGAACGCGAGTCGAGCGAATAAGCGACACCTGTGACTGGATCGTTTATGAAGATCGTCTGCAACTGCTCTTCACCTGCACCCAACGCGCCGAGTCCCTTCAACGTCTGCTCGCGACGAGTCCGTCCCTCGCTATCTCGATACACCGAACTCGTCAACCGGTTGACGATGCGGTTGCCATCGCCGAGTGTTTGAATGGTTTCAGTAACGGCTTCGGAGGAGTAAGGAGCTCCTTTTACAACCTTGCCGCTAAAGCTTTCCGAAGCCACAAACACAAAGTTTCTATCCAGCGGCGGCGGAGCACCCTCGGGACCTTGAAACACGCGCTCCTTGATCATGACACTTCCTTCCGGCGCAGGCTGCGGTTGCTGTGCGAACGCCGTCGCTGCCAGCACAAACAAACCAGCTACCAGAAGTCCAGTTATTCTTTTCATCTCTCTTTCCTTTCAGCCACGCGGCTATTTCACAAAACGTATGGCATGGGCCAACCCATCGACCCCGTATAAAACGTCAGCTTTAACTCTTTCGTTGTATCGATCCATGTTGACCGGCAGTCCGAAGTTTGCCAGCGCAGTACGTGGCACCTCGACACGGACTATCTGTCCACCCTCCTGGAGGTTTGCGACATTCATGTAACGCAACGGAATAAAGTCAGTCGCGATCTCACTGGGACGAAGACTTGCCACTCGTGCGTTTTCAGAACTCGACAACCGTGGATGTCGAATACGTTTCGGGTAAGAAGGCGGAGACGGCTGGTTGACAGCTTGATACTCGACCGGTCTGGTCGTCTCCTCGCGCGGCGGAACCACTTTTGGCGTCTCTGGCTCACGGCGTCCGGCGAACGTTTCCGCAGGCTTCTCGTTCGATCTCCAACGCAGAGCAACTACACTCATCGCAATCAACAGAACTGCCGCAACTGCCGCCAGCCAGTAACGCTGTGAAGTCCAGCGCCTCGTCGATATTGGTACCACCTTGCGAGCGCGAAAGGCTTCAAGCAACTTGACCTCGACATGCTCCGGCGCTTCGAGATCCTTCATCTCTGAGGCAAGCGCCTGCAATCCGCGCGTCAACATCTCTTCATCATTCTCGAATCTTTGATTCATGCGAAACACCTCGCTGACTTCACAGTCGCTGAATCTGCGTCTTCAGCTTCTGTTGCCGGGCGAAGTTTGGCGAGCAGAAGTGCTCGCGCCCGGTGCAAACGCGATCGTACTGTGCCGATCGCACAACCCAAAATCTCCGCTGTCTCTCCGTAACTGATGTCCTGCAATTCGCACAACACAACGACCTCTCGATACTTCGACGGCAGACTCAACACAGCTCTGCGGACTGACTCGATCGTCTCCGCCCGCGTGAGATCCTCGAGTGGACATATGTCAGTGCTCGCATGAAGTACCGGAACATCATCGTCAAAGTCGTCGCCGAGCGGCGTCAGTTGTTGCTCGACGCGCAACCGGCGGAGCACATAATTTCGCGCGACCCCTAACAGAAAAGCGCTCACCGATCCCTTCTCCGGATCAAACACATGGCCGTCCCGCATCAGGAAAAGAAAGACCTCCTGCGTGACGTCCTCGGCGACGGTTTTGGACCCGCTCATTTGCAGGGCAAACCGGTAGACCGCGCCCTGACGACGGCGATACAGCAGCGCCAGCGCCTCTTCGTCCCCGGCCAACATCGACCGTAGCAGTTCGCTATCGTTGAGGTCAGATTTCATCGGTCAGTGGTATTCGCGGATGCGCCTGGGAAAGTTCCGAAATTGTGCACAGGATTTATAGGATCCTGTCTAACCAAACCTCTCCCGGAAGTCGGCTGTGGCACGCCGCAATGCGAGCCAGTCTTCGAAGATCTGCGGGTTTTGGAGCCAAACTGTCAGCCACTGGGCAAGTTCTTGCGCCAGTGCCGGGGTTGTCATTAACTCAAGCTCGCTCTTCATTCGCCGCACAGATTGCCGTAAATGCTCGTCATCACCGTCAAATTCCCGCCGCAGGTATTCAATTTTTTGGATCAAGGCTGTCGCAGCCTCGATCGTGCCGACGTTCAAATCTTCCGCTGAGAACAGCGCGGTCATCCGGTCGTGCCGCCAGCGCTGGTCCGCTTCCAGAATCTCCGGGTGCCGCAGCGTCACGCCATGGTCAGCCAGCGTGCGGGCTATCGAGGCCGGACTCTCCGCCACTCCAAACCGCCTGAATAACCCGTGCTGAAGCAGTTCGAGTTCTGACGCCCCGGCTGTCTGCTTGCCAGTTTCTTTCCAAAGTTCGATTATTAGCTGCTTCTTCATTTCTGGACTGCGGTTTCTCTCACTCATGAACACTAAGCTTCTGCGACTGCCATTGGTTCTCCTGCTACTGATCTTGCCCGTTGCGGCTCAACAGAACTTCAAGATTGCGAACATAGAGTTCGAAGGACTCAAGCGTCTTTCAGCCGACGACATGATTGCCACCACCGGATTGAAAGTCGGTGACTCTTTCTCGCTGTCCGCGCTCGACGCAGCAGCGCAGCGTCTCATCGATAGCGGTAACTTCAAAAACGTCGCTTACCGAACCCGCCCGAACAAGGATCAGATATCAATCACCTTTCAGGTCGAGGAGGTCGCCGGCGCAAGCTCGCGCGTCGTCTTCGACAACTTTATCTGGTTTACGGACGCGGAGCTAATGGGCGCGGTGAAGCGGGACTTACCGTCGTTCAACGGCACCGCACCCGACAGCGGCGATACTATCGATCGAATCAACAGAGCGTTGCGGACATTCCTGCACGAGCATCAGATCGAAGCGACCGTGACACACATCGTTTCCCAGGATGAGCCCGGGAGTCCGATTCAGGAACACGTTTTTAGAATAAGCGGTGTTCCGATGCCGATCTGCACGATTCATTTTCCAGGTGCGGCAAACATCTCCGAAGATAAGCTGCGCGACCGTTCGAAGGAGCTCAAAGCGAGCGAGTATTCGCGCACGCTTGTCAGCCTGTTTACGCAGAATAACCTCATACCACTTTATCGTGAGGTTGGTCAGTTGAAAGCCGCCTTCTCTCCGCCTCTGGCAAAACCGGAGGACACCGCGAACTGCAAGAATGGAGTCGAACTGACGATTCCGGTCGACGAGGGTTTGATCTACAAGTGGAACAAAGCGGAGTGGACAGGTAACCAGGCCATACCCGCGCCGGAGCTTGATGCGTTACTGGGAATGCGCGCCGGACAGCCTGCGAACGGTGTGAAAGTTGACCAGGCGTTCCGCGACATCAAAAAGCTTTACGGTCGAAAAGGTTTTCTTGGGCTGAAGATGAATAGCGTTCCTGAATTTGACGAACAGGCGCAAAGCGTCGTTTATCGAATGGACGTCGTCGAAGGTCCGCAGTTTCGTATGGGCCATCTCAGCACGAAAGGCTTCTCTGAATCCGCAACAAACAAGATAAATGAGAAGTGGAAACTCAAGACTGGAGAGATTTTCGACGCGAGCTATTGGGAGGAATTTTGGACGAAAAATGTAGACGAAGTCCTGCGTGCACAATTCATGCAACGCCGCGCGCAAAACAAACCGCCACCAAGCGTCGACGCGAAACCCAAGGTGGATCGCAAAGCACTCACTGTCGACATAACGATCGAGTTAACTAATTAGTCTGTGCAAACTGAACAGTCATTGCGGAACGCGGCTGACGTGCAGAAGTTTCTTGCACGCGTTGCGGCAGTGTTTGCGGCGAAGCCTTTCGAACCTCACCCTCGCTTCAAGAGTGGCAATGCGCAAACATTGGCAGCATTCTTTTGGCCAAGGCGTTTTCGATTGCGACGTTTACCTCCGGACGGGGAACGGCTGTTCGAGACTGAACCGAACGTAAAAGTTTTGAGCCATTGTCGTTGGCAAACGGATCGTCGCAGGCACGCGACGATGGTGATCTGGCACGGGATGGAAGGATCCACCCGTTCCGTCTACATGATTGCGACTGCCGAGAAAGCATTTCGCGCCGGCTTCAACGTGGTGCGCGTGAATTTTCGGAACTGCGGCGGCACCGAACATCTCACGCCGACGCTTTATCACGGCGGATTGAGCGAGGACCTGCGAGCGGTCGTGAAGGAATTGATTGAGAAGGACGGCTTGGACCGAATCTTCCTGCTCGGCTTTTCACTTGGTGGGAATATGGTTCTCAAACTCGTCGGTGAATACGGCGAGGATGCGCCCCCTGAAGTCATCGCGGCAGGCGTCGTATCGCCGTCCGTAGATCTGGAGGCGAGTGCCGAGTCGATTCTCTCGCGGGAGAACTGGCTGTATCAGAAGCAATTCTTGTTCAGTTTGAAGAATCGAATTCGACTCAAGCAAAAGCTCTTTCCCGATCGATATGATGTGAGCGAACTGCCGCGCATCCGGACGATTCGTGAGTTTGATGAGGCGTTCGTCGCAACGGCCGCCGGATTCAAGAACGCCGACGATTATTACTACCACGCGAGCTCACTTCGCGTGATCGCGAACATTCGCATCCCGACGCTCATCATTCACGCCGAAGACGACCCGTTCATCCCTTTCGAACCGCTGCGCGATCCGGTCTTCGCGAAGAACCCCTACATCCTGATGATCGCCACCAAGCGCGGCGGTCACGTCGCATTCATTTCATCAGCGCGGACGGACGAAGATCGCTTCTGGGCAGAAAACCGCATGGTCGAATTCTTTCAACTCGCAAAAGAAAATATTA
>JBIOUJ010000063.1:0-40212 GCA_044867025.1 Pyrinomonadaceae bacterium
CCGGGACTGTTGCTGGCGATAGCGATGGTGGCGTTCCTCGGCGCGGGTCTCAACAAACTCATCCTGGCGCTGTGTATCATCGGCTGGGTTGGTTACGCACGCCTGATTCGAGGGCAGGTGTTGAAGGTTCGTGAATACGACTTCGTCCAGGCGGCTCGCGCGCTTGGTGCGAGCGACCGCCGCATCCTGTTGCTCCACATTCTTCCGAACGCGATTCAGCCACTGATTGTGCAGGCGAGTTTGGGAATGGCCGGCGCAGTGCTCTCGGAAGCTGCGTTATCTTTCCTGGGCCTCGGTGTTCCTCCCCCCGCGCCGTCGTGGGGCACGATGATCGAAGAGGCACGCGATCTATCCACGCTGCAGGCAGCACCGCACGCGTTGATCTTTCCCGGCATCGCGATCGCATTGACGGTCCTGGCATTCAATTTCATCGGCGACGGGTTGCGAGAGTATCTCGATCCGAGGCAACGGGCTCGCTGAGATGGGCCTCGCCATTTCCATCCAAAATCTTTCGAAGACGTATCCGATTCCGTTCCGGCGTGTACGTGCGTTCTTCCGTCGCCCGGTGAAAGAGCCGGTCGAGGCGCTGCGGGATGTCTCGTTTGACGTTCACACAGGCGAGATCTTCGGTTTGATCGGACGCAACGGAGCCGGAAAGACAACGCTGACGAAGATCGTCGCGACGCTGGTTCAACCAACTACAGGCAGCGTTGCAGTTCGCGGACATGACAGCGTGCGAGACGACGAGCACGTGCGACGTGAGATCGGTTTATCGACAGCCGAGGAGCGAAGTTTTTACTGGCGCTTAACTTCAGAACAGAATCTCCTGTTCTTTGCACGCCTTCACGGCCTTAGCGATCGCGCCGCCAAGCAGACCATTAAGGATCTGTTCGCTAAACTCGAACTGGAGGAAGTCTCGCGACGCCGCTTCGGCGAACTCTCAACAGGTAACAAGCAGCGCCTGGCTGTCGCGCGGGCGATGTTGTCTGCTCCGCCGGTGCTCTTGCTCGACGAGCCGACGCGTTCACTCGATCCGCTCGCTGCGCAGCGTATGCGAGAGATGATTCGCTCCCTGGCACAACAGGATCCACCGATAACAATCCTCTTCACGTCGCACAATCTTGCTGAAGTGGAGACGTTGTGTGAACGCGTGGCGATTATCAGCCGTGGTCACATTCGTGCGATCGACACACCTACGAACCTTCGTGCCCTGACTTCCGGTTCCGAAGTGGTTCACATCACAGTCTCAAACGGCGAAAAGGTCTCATTTACACGACAACACAACGATGAACGTCTCGATGAGGAGCTGAGAAAGTTGCAGAGCTGCGGCGCGAAAATCATCGACATCGAAACCGAACGAGCCACACTGCTCGACGTGCTGGAAAGATATGAAACAGAGGAGCCACAAAAAGGCACAAAATAATTTGTGCTTTTTGTGTACTGACGTATGAACGCTCTTCGACTCTTGCCCCGTCGCATATTCGCCTTCGTTGCGCGCGACTTTCGTCTGTTCGTCAGTTACCGCATGCAATTCTTCCTGCGGATAGTCTCGGTTCTGGCGGTCGTGACTACGCTCTTCTTCATCTCGAAGATCTTTGCCGGCTTTACCGATCCTCAATTCTCGCAGTGGCGTGATCCGCTCGCGACGTGGCTCACGGGCCTCGCAGTCCTCAACTATTTCATGACGGGCTTTTCGAGCCTCGCAAACTCAATCCGCCAGGAACAAATGCAAGGCACGTTAGAGAGTGTGCTGCTGACGCCTATAAATCTACCAACGGTGATCGTCGCCAGTTCCGCCTGGGACTTTCTCGAAACCACGTTCTTCTCCTTCCTGTATCTCTTCTTCGGAAGAGTTTTCTTTGGCGTTCAGTATCGCGGCAGTTTCCTGCTCGCGTTTTTATTTCTCATACTCACAACGGTCGTGCTCTCGTGTTTAGGCATACTCTCCGCGAGCTTCGCGATGGTCTTCAAGCGCGGCGATCCGTTCGGGATCTTTATCGGCGCGGGATCGGCGCTCTTTTCCGGCGTCTTTTTTCCGACGCAGCTACTAAACACCTACGCCGGTCCAAAACTCGGAAGCGTCTCGCTCATCCTTCCGACGACCCACGGTCTCGACGGCATAAGACAAGTCCTCATCGAAGGCCACGGACTGCCGGAGGTGACCGAGCCACTGTTTACATTGCTCGGTTTTCTCGTCGTGCTACTTCCCTTCTCGCTTTGGGTTTTCAGTCGCGCCGTGCGCCGGGCCAAACGCGAAGGGAGCCTGATCCAGTATTAGACGTTCATTCTGAAAAATCCTGTAAATCCTGTCTAATGTGCTACCATCATTTTGAATGTCGCTCGGCGTCGCAGAAAGCGTTCTCGATCTCATAGGCCGGACTCCTCTCCTTCATCTCTCGCGATTCGCTCAACCACCCCTCGCAGACGTTTATGCAAAAATCGAATGGCTCAACCCGGGCGGATCGGTCAAAGATCGCGCGGCGCTGGGGATGATTCTCGACGCCGAGGAAAAGGGCCTGCTCAAACCCGGCGCCACCATCATCGAGCCCACGGCCGGAAATACCGGTATCGGGTTGGCGCTCGTGGGAGTTGCGCGCGGGTACCGTGTTATTCTCTGCGTCCCACGCGGGTTCGCGGTCGAGAAAATGAAGCTTATCGAAGCCCTCGGCGGCGAGATTGAATACGTACCGCATGAGGCGGGAATGCAGGGAGCTATTGATCGTTGCGAGGAACTCGCGGCCGGAATCGAGGGCAGCTTTGTGCCCCAGCAATTTGAGAATAATGCGAACCCGTGTTTTCATGAACAGACCACCGCACGCGAGATCATCGAGCAGATGAACGGGCAGATTGATGCCGTGGTGATTGGCGCGGGTACGTCGGGGACGTTTTGCGGTGTTTCGAGGGCGGTGAGAAAGCTGAATCCAGACGTGCTTTGCGTTCTGGTTGAACCGGAAGGATCGATTTACGGCGGCGGACCTCCCGGACCAAAGAAGGTTGAAGGCATCGGTCAGCGCGACTTTATTCCGAAGATTTACGATTCATCGCTCGCTGACGAGATAATGATGGTGCAGGACGAAGACGTTTGTGCTGCACTCAAAAAGATCGCGAAGCTGGAAGGACTCCTCGGCGGTTGGTCTTCGGGCGCCGCTGCCGCCGCGTCGTACAAGATCGCCGAACGCCTTGGACCAGGCAAGCGCGTAGTGACGGTTTTTCCAGACGGCGCGGAGCGTTATCGCAGCCAGGGAATTTTCGACGAGTAAGGCCACAAAAAGGCACAACGAAAGCTATGGGATTTGCAACGACAGCCATTCATATCGGATCGGAACCTGACGAGAGCACGGGCTCGGTGACGGTTCCGATCTATCAAACATCGACTTACGCCCAGGACGCGTTAGGCAAGAACAAAGGTTACGAGTACGCTCGGACACAGAACCCAACGCGCTCCGCACTCGAACGAAACGTCGCGGCACTCGAAGGCGGCCAGTTCGGTTTTGCGTTCGCTTCAGGCATGGCCGCGATCGACGCTACGCTGCGTTTGGTAAAAGCCGGCGAGCACGTCGTCGTTTCCGACAACACTTACGGCGGCACCGCACGTCTCTTCAATCGCATACTCGCCAACTACAACGTCGAATTCGATTACGTCGACACTTCGGATCCACTGAATGTCGAAGCCGCGATCAAGCCCAACACGAAAATGGTGTTCATTGAAACACCAACGAATCCGGTCATGATTCTCACCGACCTCAAAGAGGTCTGCGAGATCGCGCATCGCGCTGGAGCGCGCGTCGTTTGCGACAACACTTTCATGTCGCCATACCTGCAACGGCCGCTCGAGTTTGGTGTCGATATCGTCGTGCACTCGACTACGAAATATCTGAACGGCCACTCCGACGGCATCGGCGGGGTCGTGGTTTTGAACGACAAAGACGATGCCGAGTGGATTGGATTCGTGCAAAACAGTGCTGGCGCGATTCTTTCGCCGTTCGAGTCCTGGCTCGTGATGCGCGGCACCAAGACACTCGCGCTGCGCATGGAACAGCACGACAAATCCGGACGCGCCGTCGCTGCGTTTCTCGAAGAGCATCCGAAGGTCAAGAAGGTTTATTATCCTGGCTCCGCGTCGCATCCGCAGCATGCACTGGCGCGTCGCCAGCAACATGGTTTTGGTGGCATGGTCGCATTTGACGTGGGCTCGCTGGCGAAAGCGCGCACCGTGCTGGAGTCTGTTAAGCTTTGCACTCTGGCGGAGAGTCTGGGAGGTGTCGAAACGCTGATTTCACACCCGGCAACGATGACTCACGCCTCGGTTGACGAAGCTAAACGCCATCGTCTCGGCATAACAGACGGCCTCGTCCGAATTTCTGTAGGGATCGAAGATACGGACGATATCATCGCCGATTTGGATCAGGCACTGGAAAAAATCGGACAGGATTAACAGGATTTCAAGGATGGGTTACAATCTCCCGGTTCTCAGCCTTTAATTAACGACTTCCTTATAAGCTCTCCATATATGATCGTAGAGTTATACGCCAAATCAGATGTTGGCCGAGTTCGACGTGGCAATGAAGATAATTTCCTCGTACTCGATCTGACGTCTGAACAAACATGGACCGGCGCCGACGGCGCACCTGCACCGGAAAAGTTAACGCACTTCGATCTGGGCCGGAAGGGCCTCGTGCTCGTGGTTTCCGACGGCATGGGCGGAGCACTCGCCGGCGACGTCGCGAGCCGCATGGCCGTCGATTCGGTGCGGCAGATGTTGATGGGCGAAGGCGAGACGAGCTGCGATCCAAACGTGGACCTTGTCGAGTGCTTAAAGAGCGCCACTCACTACGCCAACCTCGCCATTCACCTCCGAAGTCAGGAAGACTCGCGTTGCGCGGGCATGGGGGCGACTTTCACGGGCGCCGCGATCAAAGGCGACAGTCTCGACCTGGTCCAGGTCGGCGACAGTCGCGGTTACGTGATCCGTAAAGATCAAATTCGACTCGCGACGAAAGATCAGTCGCTGGTGCAACAGCTCGTGGACGTTGGCCAGATCAGTGAGTCTGAAGCCGAGACGCATATGTTTCGGAACGTGATCCTGCAAGCGCTCGGAGCACAGAGCGAAGTCACGCCGGTCACGGGCAAGATTCGTTTGCGACAGGACGATCTCGTGCTGCTTTGTAGTGATGGGTTATCGGGAAAACTGCGCGCTGAAGATATTCAGCGGATTGTTCTGGAAAGCAAAGGCAATCTTTCGCAAGCTTGCGATGCTTTGATCGATGAGGCCAACAATCGCGGCGGTGAAGATAACATCACCGTTGTGCTTGCTCAGTTCTCAGGCGACGATCTCGAAGCCCCTGCGAGCGACCGGATCACAATCGAACTCCCACCGCTCGAGGAAGACAAGACCCTCGACGACACTTACGAGGCCGACACCGAACCACAATAGAAAAGCCAGCCTAAATCCGCGTAATCTGCGGCTGGCTTTAAGTCTTGTTCTCGAGGCGCCGCCAATCGGGTTCGCCTCCGACTCGTTTCACATAGATCGACGCGCCTTCAACGCTCTCCACACAAACGCGTTCGCCTGCCTCGAGCGGTGGCTCACCGGGCGCGGGATACGCCGTCCACGTCGACCCAAACACTTTCACAGCGCCTTCCTGAAGCGCTCCTCTACTCGACGAAACAACAGTCCCAATCTTTCCCGGCAGCGCATCCACGCCACTGCGCAACGACTGTCCACTCTTCTCGCGTGAAAAGTAGTTGACGAAGATCGTCCGCGACGCAGCCGTCAACGCAATCGACACGACCGCAAACGCCATAAACTGAATCGCAAGACTATCGACACCGAGAAACCCCAGAAAAGCCGCTGCCAGCGCGCCGATTCCAAACCACAGCAGCACAAAACCGGACGTGAAGATCTCCGCGACGATGAGTATCGCGCCTAATACACACCAGAAAACCCAGAACCAATCGCTCATTTATTTGGTCTTCCTCTGCGTACCTCTGCGTCCTCTGCGCCTCTGCGGTGAACGGCTTACTCACCGCAGAGGCGCAGAGGACGCAGAGGTACGCAGAGAATACTAACCCTTCGCCAGATTCTTTAACACGAACCAGATATTCGCCGGCCGCTCGGCGAGCCTCCGCATGAAGTAAGGATACCAGTGTTTTCCATAAGGAACATAGACCCTCATGTTGAACCCGTCGCGCGCGAGCTGGTGCTGCAAGTCGCGCCGCACCCCGAAGAGCATTTGAAACTCGTACTTCTCTTTGCCAATGCCTTCGCGCTGCGCAAAGTCGATCGTGGCGTCGATCATCTTCGGATCGTGTGTCGCGATGCCGTGATAAATCCCGCTCGATAACAACAACTGCATCACCTTGACGTAATTCGCGTCGACGTCCTTCTTCTCGGAATAAGCGACTTCCGGTGGTTCAAAGTACGCGCCCTTGCAGATGCGAATGCGCGCCGGAAGTTTGATCAACTCCTGCGCGTCGGCAAACGTTCGATACAAATACGACTGCAACACGATTCCCACGTCGTTCAGTCCGAATTCAGCGCGCAGTCGTTTGAAGATATCGATCGTCGCCTGCGTGACACTCGAATCTTCCATATCGACCCTCACAAAATTCCCACGTCGATGCGCCTCTTCGACCACTCGTCTTGCATTGCGGTAGGCCAGCTCCGGATCGAGACCAAGACCAAACTGCGTCAGCTTGATCGAGACGTTCGAGCGAACCTTCTGTTCGTCGATCTTCGCGAGTATGTTTAGATACTCCGCCACTTCACGCTCAGCTTCCGTCGCGCTCTCGACCGACTCGTTCAAATGGTCGAACGAAGCCGTAGCGTTTTCACGATTGATCTCACGAATAATTGGGATCACTTCGTCGACCGTGTCGCCGGCGACGAAACGAGTGGTGAGTTTCTTGAATAACTTAAAGCTGGTGGCAAAATCCTTTAACCCTTCCTGGCGGGATAACCAAATCAGCGCGCTTCTAGTGATCATTTGTGGTCCGTCTCTATGGTATCCTGCCGTCCGGAATGCGATTAAGGCTTGTAATAGCCGCGTCATTGCTCGCGGCGATTGTGGGTGCCGGTTCCTGCATCGCGTTGGTGTTGGGTGTCTTCTCCGTGAAGGCTCTATCCAGTCCCGGCCTGCTCGTGGCGTCTACTCTCCTGCTACCCGTACTGGCGATTATCTTCGCTTCGATCTTTGTTTACCGTCACACCGCACGGCGTCGCAAACTTCAGGCTTTTCTTACCGCACTAATCGCTACACTGCTCACGCTTGCGTTTTTTGTTTGCGCGTCAATTCTAAGCGCACGCTGGAATCCGATTCAGCCTCCACAGCCTGGGCCACACATCGCATCGTGAGTCTCACGCACCAACTGAATTCAATCCAATCTCTTTTTGCACCGGACGCAAAGCATCGATCACGAAACGGATGTGTTCGTCGATACTGACTCCCAACTCTTCGACACCTTGCTTGATATCGTCGCGATTTACGGATCGCGCAAACGCTTTGTCCTTCAGTTTCTTCTTGACTGAAGAAACCTCCATGTCGTCGAGACTGCGTGAAGGTCTCACGAGCGCACACGCGACAAGAAATCCGCAGAGTTCGTCCGTAGCGAAGAGCGCGCGGGCCATGTCGGTATCGCGCGGCACGCCGGTGTACGTGGCGTGTCCCATGATCGCGCGAATGATTCGTTCGGAGTAACCGCGGCCGCAAAGAATGTTAGCGCCTGTGAATGGATGCTGATCCGCTGAGGGAAACATTTCGTAGTCGAAGTCGTGAAGCAAGCCGACTAAGCCCCACTCATCTTCGTCAGCAGGGCCTTCCGCATAACGTTTCGCGCATGCGCGCATGGCGGCTTCGACTGCGAGGGCGTGTTTACGCAGGCTATCGCCCTTTGTGTATTCACACAACAATTCCCAGGCTGCGGCTCGATCAGGCATTCGTGAGTTTGTAGCACGGGGGAGGCACTGGGGCAAGAAAGGAATTTATTGGTCATATATCATTTGACATTTGTCATTTTTTATTTGAACACCTCCGGCTTCCGAACAAAATGACAAATGATAAATGGCAAATGATATATGACCCATGATTGTCTTAACGCACAGCGGTCGCGAGGTAGCCCGGCCGCGCGCGGATCACGACGTTCTTCCGTGCCGTCGTCACCTTGATCTTCCGGTAACGCTCGTCGCGCTCCTTCTTCAGCGGGTAATACCCGAGCATGTACTGCGTCCGGAGTTCCGCGGCGATCTGCGAAAACGCTTCGGGCAGCGACCCCAGCGTGTCAGCACGCAAAAGCCTGCCACCTGACTTCTCCGACAGCGCCTGAAGATAACTATCGGCCTTCAAATAAGCCTGGTCCAACATTCGCGTGATCTCATCGTCCCTTCGCGGAGATCTCGGATCGACGACTATGGTGCCTGAAGGATCCGACGGATCCGTCGAGCCCGGAACCCGCACCGTTCTGTCGCGCCGGTCATCCGGAGGCGCAGGAATTCCACCGGGATCCTTTTCACTCGGCAAACGTGGATCTCTGTTCGGATCATTCTGGCGGCGACGGCGCAAAATCTCGTCCGCTGACGGTAATCCAAGTGGACCAGTCTTTCGCACACTGCCTGTTGTCGGTCCCGTGTCGCCGCCGGGAAACGTCGGCGCAGTCGTCCCGCTCGGCGGGGCGCGGACAACGTCAATCGTCGGCAACTGCGGCGTGATTTGCCCAGCCTGTTCGCGAGCGAGTCTCTCAGTCGTCGCGCGCGTGTCGTAACGAATCGGGTAAACAGTCACACCTTCTTCGTCGAGCCAACGAATCGTACCGTCGAACGTCGCAGAGTCGCTGTGCCAATCCATGCCGTCACTGAAGAGCACGATTGCTTTGCGACCTCTGATCTTGCGGATCGAATCCAGTGCCAGAGCGACTGCGTCATATACCTTAGTTCCCTCGCCCGACTTGGTTGAGTAGATCGCTTTCTGTAGAGCCTCGCGATTGTTAGTGAAGTCGTTGTGGTCGGTCACTTTGTCGTCAAACGAGATCACTTTTACGCGGTCAGCCGGTTGCAACTGATCGACAAACGCGCCGGCGGCCTGTTGGATCCGCCGAAGGTTGTCTTTCGTACTCGAGCTCGTGTCGAGCATTAGAACGACGTGAAACGGAGCAGAGACTTTGCCAAAGAAGGCAATCTGGTGCGGCACGTCGTCTTCTGTGATTGAGAACTCTTCCTGGCGCAGGTCGGTTATGTATGTGCCGTTGCGATCAGTTGCAATCACTGGCACAGCGACGAGATCGGTGTCGGTTTTGAGAGTATCGATGTCCTGGGGCTCTGCGGGTGTCTGCGTCGTAGGCGGAGGCGCAGGCTTTTGCGGCCTTGGATTCTGAGCAAACGAGGCGGTCAGCACCATCGCGACCACCAGAAAAATTGAGAAGGCGCGACGCGACAAAAGGGAAAACATAAGCCCTCCTTCGAGGCCAACTGCAGTCGAAACCGCTTGAAACGAGAGGATAGCTTAACAGGATTGTGAATCTTGTAAAAACTGACTTCAGCGCTACGATGTCGCCCGGACCAATAACGTTTGCTAGAATGCAATCTCCGACACTTTGCCCCCATGAGATCGCTACTTCTGGCAGTTTTGGCGGCGTATCTTATCGCCGCCATCCATTCCATCCTGGCGTTCGTCAACAAACGGCGCGCGCTGCAACGCGTGGCCGAATGGTCGACGGCGGTCGGTTTCATACTGCACACGATCGCCTTGATCGCCGATTGGGTGATCGACGGGCATTACCCCGTCTTCTCTTTGCGCGAGACACTCTCGTTCCTCGCGTGGGCGCTCGTGGCTCTCTATTCCGTTGTGCTCTACCGATACCGGGCACAGGCAGTCGGCGCTTTTACAATGCCGCTGATCTCAGTACTGACGTTCATCGCGCTGCTGCTGGGTGCTGACACTAACGGCGCTCCGGCTTCTTTTTCGGCGACCTGGCTATTTCCGATTCACACGACGTTATTGATTTTCGCGTACGCGGCTTTTTTCATTGTGTTCATGGCCAGCGTGATGTACTTACTCCAGGAACGCGAACTAAAACTCAAAACGTTCAGCGCGATCTTTCATCGTTTACCCTCGCTGACGACGGTCAACGAACTGGCAACATACGCGGCCGCTTTCGGACTGACGCTGCTCACACTCGGCATCGCAACCGGAATGATCTGGTCGCGAGCGCGCTCGGGCCAACTCTGGCACAACGATCCGAAAGAGATCTTTGCCGTGCTCACGTGGCTGCTCTATTTCTTCTTGATCATCTATCGCTCGAGCGCAAACTGGCGTGGACGAAGAGCAGCATGGTTGGGCGTGGTCGGATTTGTTCTCGTGCTTTGTACTTTCTTCGGCGCCCCGCTGCTTGGGGGCTATCACGTTTTTGGTTGAGGCAAACAAACGGTTAAGCGAATGTCCATACTTCTCGTCGGAGTCAATCACAAAACAGCTCCGGTAGAGATCCGCGAACGACTCGCGTTCAACGACGAGGCGTGCGCGGCGGGTTTGCGTCGACTTGTCGACGGCGAGATCGTGCGCGAGGGCTTGATCGTTTCGACTTGTAATCGCGTCGAGATTCTCAGTGCCACTTCGGCTGAGCAGTTGGAGTTTGGAGCGGGACAACTAAAGAACTTCCTCGATATTTTCGGTCGTCTGCCTTCGGATTTTCTCGATCAGCATCTCTATCGCCACACGGACGAAGACGCGGTGCGACACCTGTTCCGCGTGGCGTCGTCGCTGGATTCGATGGTCATTGGCGAGCCGCAGGTTCTCGGACAGGTGCGCCACGCGTACTCGCTCGCGGTCGAAGCCGGAACAGCCGGTCGAGTTCTCAATCGACTGGTCCATCACACGTTTCGCGTAGCCAAACGAGTCAGAAACGAAACGGGAATCGCAGCAAACGCCGTTTCGATCAGCTACATGGCGGTCGAGCTCGGAAAGAAGATTTTCGACTCGCTCAAGGGCGGAACTGTCATGCTCATCGGCGCCGGTGAGATGGCTGAACTCTCGGCGCGACATTTAATGAATGCCGGTGTTTCGCGCGTCGTGATAGCAAATCGCACCGAGGAAGCAGCGCGCAAAATTGCAAACGAGTTTGGCGGCGTGAGCGTTTCGCTTGATGCGATGGACCAGTATCTCGCCGAAGCTGACGTCGTGATCTGTTCCACAGGCGCGCCGGATTACGTGCTGACGGAAGAGCGAACGCGCAAAGCGCTCGAACGGCGTCGTAACCGGCCGACTTGTCTGATCGACATCAGCGTGCCGAGGAATATCGATCCTGCTGTCGGCAACGTGCCGAACGTCTTTCTGTTCGATATCGACGATCTTGAATCGGTTATCACTTCAAACATTCGCGAGCGCGAACGTGAGGCGGAGCGAGCCGAGTTGATCGTGCAATCAGAGGTGATGCAGTTCCAACAGACGCTACGCCTGATGGACGTTGGACCAAGCATCGGCGCGCTGCGTGAGAAGTTTCAGGACATCGCTCGCTCAGAGATGGCGCGGCAACGGAAGCGCCTTGGTCCGCTGACAAAAGAGCAGGAAACCGCCATCGAGTCGCTGCTTGTGTCGACCGTCAATAAAATCTCACATCCCATCCTGAACCAGATGCGTCGCTTTTACGAGACCAGCGAGCCTGACATTTCGCAGGCGCCGCAGGATCCTTTCGGTCTCGAGGAGTGACTGACAGATGGCTCGCCCGCTTGTAATCGGTTCCCGTGGTTCGAAACTCGCTTTGTGGCAGGCGGAACAGGCGCGCGAGCGTCTGAAGCTGTTGAATCCGGGGATCGAGATCAACATCGAGATCATCAAGACGACTGGGGATGTGAAGAGCGATCCGCTGTCGGTGATCGGGGGCAAGGGTGTGTTTACGAAAGAGTTGGAAGACGCGCTCCTGGATGGCCGCATCGACATGGCCGTTCATTCATTGAAGGACTTGCCGACGATACTTCCCGACCGCCTCTCAATCAGTGCGATTTGCGAACGTGAAGACGCGCGCGATGCGTTGGTTTTGCGTGCGGGTTTCGAGGGTTCGCTTGCGACGCTTCGTGAAGGTGCAGTCGTCGGAACGTCAAGCCAGAGGCGGCTGGCACAACTAAAGGCTTTGCGTCGCGATGTCACAGTTCGAGATCTGCGTGGGAATGTTGATACGCGGATTCGGAAGCTCGATGAAGGACAGTATGACGCCGTTATTCTCGCGTCGGCAGGTTTGTTGCGACTCGGATTACGGGATCGAATCAGCGCAAGGATCTCAATCAATGAGATGCTGCCTGCCGTGGGCCAGGGTGCGATTGCGATCGAGACGCGTAGTGACGATGAATTCACGGTCCAGACAACGTCGAAACTCGATCACCGCGAAACTCGCGTCGCGTGTTTGGCAGAGCGAGCATTTCTGCGCGGTCTCGGTGGCGGATGTCAGTTGCCCATCGCCGCACACGCAACGATCGATGGTGACGCGTTGACGCTCGACGGCCTCGTCGCCAAGCCCGACGGCTCTGAAATCTGGCGCGACTCTTTATCCGGATCTCTCGACAACGCGGAGCAACTCGGCTCGACCCTCGCTACAACGCTGCTCGAACGAGGCGCCGCTTTTTTGTGACTTTTTGTGGCCAATCAACCACTCCAAGGACGAACGGTCGTAGTCACGCGCGCGGCGTCGCAGGCGTCTGAACTGACCGACGCGCTCGAGAGCTACGGCGCCAAGGTGTTTGTTTGCCCAACAATCGAGATTCGTGAACCCGACAATTACGATCGCCTCGACGAAGCACTCGATCACCTCTACGGCTACGACTGGCTGATCTTCACGAGCACCAACGGCGTCGAGTTCTTCATGAAACGCCTGCTCGAGCGCGGACACAAAACCGAAGACCTCGACGAAATCAAAGTCTGCGCCATCGGCCAAAGAACAGCCGAAAAACTCCACGGCACACACACACACGTCGACCTCGTCCCATCTCAATCAACCGCCGAAGGCGTCTTTGCGTCTCTGAGTGAATTCATCGGCGGCGCCGCACATCTTCGCGGACTGAACTTCCTCCTGCCGCGCGCCTTAGTAGGCCGCGACGTCCTCCCGAAAGCATTGGAAGAAGCCGGCGCACGCGTGGATGTGGTGCCAACATATCAAACCGTGCTGCCTGAGAACTTCGATCGCGGACGGCTGAGTGCCATGCTTGCAGCCAGCGGCGACTGCATCGCCTTCACAAGCCCTTCAACGATCAAGAACCTCGCTAAACTCTTTGACACGAACGACCTCGGCAACACACTCCCTGGCATCGTCATCGCGTGTATCGGCCCGGTGACCGCCGCAGCGGCTGCCGAATATGGATTACGTGTGGATGTTCAACCGCAACTCCAAACCGCGAAGGACCTGGCTGCCGCGATTGCTGAGCATTATTCAACCGCAGATTTACAGGGATGAAGCTGTGCTAAACTGAGCTTGATGATCGATCCCGCACTCGAACTCGAACACGCCAAAATCGAAAACGAGACGCTGAAGCGACAGCTTCAGGACCGCGGCGCGTACGGCGAGCTTGTGGGAAACTCCGACCCGATCCGCAAAATCTACACGCTCATAGAACAAGTCGCCCCTTCGTCCGCTTCCGTCCTCATTACGGGTGAATCCGGCACAGGCAAAGAACTCGTCGCACGCACGATTCACAACATGAGTCCACGCCGCGACAAACCCTTCGTCGCGATCAACTGTTCCGCGATTCCTGAATCGTTGATGGAGTCAGAGTTGTTTGGTCACGAGAAAGGGGCATTCACCGGCGCAGCGTCGCGTCGCCAGGGCTGTTTCGAGCTGGCGGACACAGGCACGCTGCTGCTCGACGAGATCGGCGAAATGCCTGCGTTGCTTCAGGCAAAGCTGCTGCGAGTGATCGAAGAGCGAGCGGTACGGCGTCTCGGCAGCCGCAAAGAGATCAACGTCGACGTGCGGCTGCTCGCCGCCACCAATCGTCCTCCACAGCAAGCCGTTTCTGAAGGCAAACTGCGAAGCGATCTGCTCTACCGTCTCAACGTCTTCGGCATTCATTTGCCGCCACTCGGCGAACGCAAGGAAGACCTGCCGTTGCTCGCGCAGCATCTCGTCACGCAACTCGCAGAGAAACACGGTCGACCGGCACGCTTTCTGAGTCCCGCAGCGATCACGGCGCTACAGTTCCATTCATGGCCCGGCAACGTGCGCGAACTTCGAAACGTGATCGAACGGGCGGTAATTATCTGTTCGGGGGAACAGATCGAGCGCCATCACTTCGCTCCTTATCCGATCGAACAACGCGAGCGCCTGCGCAACGAAGACACGCTGACGCTCCCTGTCGGCACGCCGCTCGAAGAAGTCGAGCGACAGATGATCATGCGCACACTTCAGAAGACCAAGAACAACAAAACGCGCGCCGCCGAGTTGCTCGGCATCAGCCTGAAGACACTCCATAACAAACTGAATCTCTATCGCGAGCGTGGTCTCCTCCATGACGACGAGTGACGCTTCGGTCCTCCTCTTCTTCATCGACGGCCTCGGAATCGGCACGCGCGGTCCATTCAATCCGCTCGACAACTTGCCCGAAGCCGCGCCACTCGCAGTCTTCCAGAACGAAACTCCGGAACCGCTTTTCAATGGCATCGTCGTGCCGACAGATCCACGGCTTGGCGTTGAGGGACGTCCGCAAAGTGCATCGGGCCAAACGACGATTCTGACAGGCATCAACGCACCGGCCCAGCTCGGTTATCACAAGCAGGGATTTCCAAACAAACCTCTGCTCGAAATCATCGGCCGGCACTCTATTTTTAAACAACTGCGCGACGCGGGTGTTGGACCAGTTACGTTTGCAAACGCTTACACAGATCCCTTTTTCACTGAACGTCCGCGCTGGATCTCTGCCACGACAGCCGCAGTCGAAGCTGCGGGAATGACTTTCAGGAATATCGCGGATCTGAAGAACGATGCGGCTGTGTTCATGGATTTCACCAATCGCCTCTTGATCGAGAGAGGGGTCGACGTCGCAGAGCGCACCGAAGGAGAGGCGGCTGACGTCCTCGCCCGGATCGCATCAAAAAACCGGTTCACCCTTTATGAATACTTCATAACAGACAAGGTGGGCCACCAGCAGGACATGACGAAAGCAAGGGAGATCCTGACGAGCCTGGCGCGCTTCATCCGCGAACTGCTTGCGAGGCTTGATCTAAAACGGACTACAGTTATACTCACCAGCGATCACGGGAACATCGAAGATCTTTCATCACGCAATCACACGCTGCACCTGGTGCCCACGATCATCTGGGGCGCCGAACGCGAACGAAGCGCAGCCACGATAACAACGCTTGCGGACATCACGCCTGCCATTGTCTCCATATTATGTAGCCACAAAAAGGCAGAAAAAACGCGAAATGTATTTAGCTAAATGCTTCACTTATTTTGTGCTTTTTGTGCCTTTTTGTGGCTTAAAGGAAAATCATTGTGGCTAAGAACGATCCTCGCGAGTTGTTCGGCTGGAAGATGTACGACTGGGCCAACTCTGCGTTCTACACGACGGTGGTTGGCGCGCTCTTCAGTCCTTACATCACGCGGCTGGCTCAGGCGGCGGTTGGCGAGAATGGCGTCGTCATGGATCTGGGCCCACTCGGCGCGGTCACTGCTAAATCGTTACCAACATTGGCCGTTTCGATCTCGGTAGGGGCGCAGGTGTTGCTGCTGCCGATTCTCGGCGCGCTGGGAGACTACTCGGATCTCAAGAAGCGCCTGATGGCGCTGTTCTGCTACATCGCCGTCGTCGCCAATTGCCTGATGTTTTTCGTGCAGGGAAATCTCTATCTCCTCGGCGGCATGTTGTTCATCATCGCCAACGTCTCTTTTGGTGCGGCGTTGGTTTTCTACAACGCCTTCCTTCCGGAAATCACAACCGAAGATCAGGCTGACAAAGTTTCCAGCCGGGGCTTTGCTTACGGCTATCTCGGCGGCGCGATCCTCCTCGCCCTCAACCTGCTCCTCGTAACGAAGGCTGAGCAACTCGGCATCTCGGCCGGCTTGGCTGTGCGTTTGTCGTTGCTGTCAGCGGGACTCTGGTGGGGCGGGTTCGCGCTCATTACCTTCTTTCTATTACGTAAGCGCCCGTCAAAGAAAAAGCTTCCGCCAGGTAAAAACTACATCTCAGTCGGCTTTTCGGAGATCATTTCCACTGTCAAAGAACTGCGACGACTGCCTCTCACCGCGCGTTACCTGCTCGCCTATTTGATCTACAACGACGGCATTCAGACTGTTATCTTCGCTTCCAGCGCGTTTCTCGAACAGGAACTCTTTCCCGGGGGCAACCCCGAGTTTCTACTGAAGATATTTTTGATGGTCCAATTCGTCGCCGTGGGAGGCGCGCTCTTGTTTGAGCGTCTCGCCTACTTGATTAAGACAAAGAACGCGATCTTAGTGTCGCTGGTTATCTGGGCGGGTATCGTGATCTACGCGAACCAGTTTTTGGATACTGTGCCCGAAGCGTGGATTATGGCTGCGCTGATCGCGATCGTGCTTGGCGGTTCGCAGGCGCTTTCGCGTTCGCTCTACGCGCGCATGATTCCGCCGGGTCGAGAAGCGGCATTCTTTGGCCTTTACGAAGTCTCAGAACGCGGCACTTCGTGGATGGGACCACTGCTGTTCAGCATCGTCATCGCCCGCACAGGCTCCTACCGGCAAGCGTTGCTGTCTCTGATCTTCTTTTTCGTAGTGGGTTTGATCGTGTTGTTCTTTACGAACACGGACAAGGCAGTGCAACAGGCCGGCGCCGAACCCGAGAACGTCTAACCGGCGATCTTGCGCTTAGGCGACGCAGTCTTTTTCGACATGCACTCGGGCGAGCAGAAGGTCGCCAGCCCCGAGCTGAGGCTCAACGCACGTTCAGCGGGGATCCACGTTCCACAGCTTTCACACCGCACCAACTTGTTCTTCGACGGAGTTTTTGGACTCGCCGCAGTCGTGGCGCTAACGTCAGTAACGACCTGAAACGACTTTATGACTTGCTCAATCAGCTTGAGGTACGGGCGGACGCGCGAATAGACCAGCACAAAAATAATACTTAGCAGCGCGCCGATGATCAGGTATTTCATCACAGGATGATTCTACAGGATTGACAGGATAATCATGAAAAATCCTGTAAATCCTGTCTAGGTTCGATCGGAAGTGCCCGTGCCGTAAGGTTCGTCGTTAGCCCTTCGCCGAGGCATCGGATCGGTAGCGCGACGCCGCGGCTGCGATTCTTTGTTGCGGCGATCGAGGCTTCCGGGTGGAAGACCGCGGCCATGCACTGCTTCTTCGAGGATTCGCGTGATTTCCTGCGAAAGCGTTCGGTGTTCAGCGGCCGCTCGGCGACGTAAGGATTCCTTCAGGTGGTTGGGAACGTAGGCGCCTATGAAAACGCCTTTGCGATTAGCCATCTATCTCGCCTCTCTAGCTGTCGGGTCGGACAAAATCAACCCTGCAATTGCGGAACAGGTCTGTAAGCCGAATTCTGTACTTCGATAAATCGAAGTGGCGATCATTCATCTAGTCCAGCCGTTGCCAACTGGATCAAGCGACCTACCCGGAGGTCGTAGCAGACCGAAGTCTGCTTCGGGCGGGCAGCCCTTTTAACGCCTCCCTATTTGGTCTTGCACCGCGAGGAGTTTGCCTGGCCGCGCATGTCACCACACGCGCCGGTGCGCTCTTACCGCACCATTTCACCCATCACCCGTTAAGGGCTGGTTTGTTTTCTGTTGCACTTGTCGTCGCCCGGCAGTCATTTAAGAGTGCCGGACGCCCCGCCGTTAGCGGGCTCGCTGCCCTATAGTGTTCGGACTTTCCTCTCCCGGCTTTCGCCGGCAGCGACCGCCCGACCTGTTCTCTTGCAAGGCTCACGGATTATAGCAAACCAGTGTTCAACGGGTATAGCCAAGGTAAATACGTTAGCCAAAGTACTTGAAGCCGACACGCAGGTTGTTTGTCCAGGTGAGTGGAACAAAAAGCGCGACGGTGACGGAGGTTAGGCAGTGTGACACGGCCAGCGCAAAGAGATTCGGTTCGCGTTGGTAGATCGACACCCAAATCAGACCGCCGAGAAACGTGAGGACAAAGAGCAGCGGGTTTGGAAGATGAACAACAGCAAAAAGCAAAGCCACGACGCCCACGCTCTTCCAACCCTTGCCGAAGATGATCTGAGCGCGACGGTTCAAATAGCCTTGTAGAGCGTACTGCTGAAAGAGTGCCCAGAACGGAACCAGCAAGAATCTCCAACGCAACGGGCGCGGAGAGAAGTCGCTCGACAGCCACGAAACAAAAATGATCAACGCGATACCGATGATTGTTGGCAAGAACAAAAGCTTCGCTGCGGCGACGAGGTTGTCGATGCGAAATCCGATATCGCGCAACGTCTCGCCGTATGCGTGGTGAGAAAAGATCATCAGCGCTAACGCGAGTGCAGTTGGAATTGCGAGGGCGAATGTTTTCGGACCGATGAAAGCAAGCACCACCCACTCGGCGATCAAACATGAAACAATTACCGACACGATCTCCCACGACGCGAGGGTCGCTGGTCTGATGGTGTTATCGGTTGTTCCAGCTACCATCCGCCTTCACCTCGAACCTGATCGGATCGCCTAACATCTGCAACGAGTAGCGCGCGCCGCTGCGGCTTGAGTGAAGCGCGTAGACGCGCGCTTCGTGCGTTCCGGCCGCTAAACCTGGCACCGCGAAGTTGTAACCGTGCCATTCGTCTTTGGACCATCCAGCCGCAGCGACATCAGGACGAGAGTGATGGGCCACCTGCGTCGCCACGAACCTCCCATCGACAAAAAGCTGCACCTCGACACGTCGCCAGGGATTGGCATCCGTTAAGACCCAACCAGAGATCGTCTGCGACGCCGCCACTGCTTCACCCCAACCATGAAAATGCGGCGGAAACGCATTCATGTACGCTCCAACCGCAATCACACCCACCAAAAGCGTGTCGAGTATCGATTTCGCGATCAGCACGTTGATGAGCTTTTTCATAAGGTTTTACTCTGCGTACCTCTGCGTCCTCTGCGCCTCTGCGGTGAAAAAGCCGTTAACCGCAGAGGCGCAGAGGACGCAGAGGTACGCAGAGAGATCATTCGAGTACCTTCGGAAGAGTGTTCGGCGGAAACAGTTCCGGCCAACGCGCTCGGAATTCGTTCCGCACGACCTCTTCAACGTCATCAGCCGTTGCTAAACTGAGACACTTGAGCGCGACTTCCCTTGCCTCATCAGCATTGATTTGCGAAAGCACTGCACGGACGCGAGGAATCATCGCCGGAATCATGCTAAGGTCACTCGCTCCAAGTCCGACAAGCAACACCGCATACGCCGGCGTCGACGCCATCTCGCCACAAACAATCACCGGAATCGACGTTTCTTTCGCCGCCTGCAACGTGCGGCTGATTCCGTAAAGCACGGCCGGATGCAGCGTGCGAAACCAGTCGGACACTTTGTCATTCCCACGATCGACCGCGAGCGTATATTGCACCAGGTCGTTTGTCCCGAGCTCGAAGAAATCGACCTCACTGGCGATCCTCTCCGCCGTCAACACCGCCGACGGCACCTCGATCATCGCGCCGATCTTTACTTCAGAAAAACTCGCTTGCTCTTCCGCGAGACGCCGGAGCTCCTCGTCGATCACCTGTTTCGCGGATCGAATATCAGCAACGTCTGCAACCATCGGAACCACTACGCTCAGCCGTCCCGCCGCAGCCGCACGCAGGATCGCGCGGACCTGCGTGCGCATGATCTCCTTGTGCCGGAGGCTGAAACGCACGGCGCGCAGACCAAGCGCCGGATTCCTCTCACGCTCTTTTACGTCTGGCCCAAACTCACCTCCGACATCAAACAGCCGAACGATAGCGCCATATTCCCCAGCCGCCTGCGCGAGTGATTTATAAGTCTCGTACTGCTCCTGCTCAGAACTCATCAGCCCAGGTCGCGACAACAAAAACTCCGATCGAAACAATCCCACCCCACAAGCGCCGAAATCACGCACAGCTTGAAACTCGGTCGGCAATTCGACGTTCGCGCGCAGCGAGATCTGAACACCATCCAGCGTCACCATCGGTCCACAATCGACAGGCCCCGCGGGTGCAGGCGTTGGACCATGCGTGTCTTCCATCAACTGGTACTGCTCGAGCGTATCCTGAGCCGGGTGCAGCACCACCTCGGCACGCCGAGCGTCGACAATGATCCGATCGCCCGTGCGTGTGCGCTGGTAGAAGTTGCGCAAACCTACGACAGCAGTCAGGCCCAAGCCTCGCGCAATGATGGCCATGTGCGACGTCCAACCACCTGCGTCCGTCGCAATTGCTTTCACGTGATTCAGGTTGAGCTCAGCAATCGTCGAAGGAAGCAGATCAGGAGAGACAATGACTGCATCTTCCGAAAGGTTTGGATACTTCGGCCCCTCGCCTGTGAGGTTTGCGAGCAGGCGTTGGATAACGTCTTCGATATCCGATCCGCGCTCGCGCAGATACTCGTCGTTTATCTGCGTGTAGATCGACAACAAACGGTCTCCGACAACCTTCGCCGCCCACTCAGCGTTCGCGCGTTCTTTGACGATGTAATCTTCGACGTCGCGCGTCAGTTTTGCATCTTCGAGAAACAGGAGGTGCGCGTCGAAGATGTAAGCGTGACCGCGACCGAGTTCCTTCTCCGCACGATCTTTGATGGCTTCGAGCTGGCGTCGCGAGAGTCTCACTGCCGCACGAAACCGACGGCGCTCGCGTTCGAGATCTGCTTCCTCGATCACCGCTCGATAAACATCGCGTGTGCCTTCCTGTAACCGCAGCACGCGCCCGATGACAATTCCATCGGAAACGCCCAGCCCCTTGCAGCGCAATTCCTGTGTGACCGCCGGAAGGTCTGCGCCCGACTTCTCTGTCTCATCAAAATCGCGCGAAAACAACCCGACAACCGCTTCCAACGCCTCCTGTTCGTCGACGCCGCTGGCGATGACACGCAGCACCGTGCCGCGACTCGCAGCGAGCGTCAGGATACTCAGGATCGATTTGGCGTCGGCTTGTTCGCTGTTGCCGTCGAGACGTTGAAGAGTAAGACTGCTTTGAAACCTGCTGGCCACGCGGACGAGATTGGCGGCAGCGCGTGCGTGAAGACCGAGGCGGCTGGTGACCTGGAGTCTGCGTTCCTCCACTTTCAGTCAGCTCCGGCTTTGGGTGGCGTCGCGAGCAGTGCGCTCGCGAGATAGATTCCCTGGCGACCCTGATCGCAGATCTTTGGCGCGATGTCAGCCAGCGAGTCTTCCGCGGTTGCGGTGGCGAGCTTGATCACCATCGGCAGGTTGACGCCCGTTATCACTTCGACCGAGCCTTCTTCGAGGAACATGGAAGCGATGTTGGTCGGTGTACCGCCGAACATGTCTGTAAGCAACAACACGCCTTTTTTCTGAGTCACGCGCGAAATTGCTCTTTGAACTTCCTCTCGCGCAGCATCGACATCGTCGTGCCACCCGATCGATACGGCCGCGATATGCGAGATTGGACCAACGATCATCTCCGCAGCAGCGAGCAGTTCACCCGCGAGATGTCCGTGCGTCACAATCACACCGGCAACTCTTTTGACTTCGGTGCTCATCGTCAATCCTTTGCCACAGATTACACGGATTTACAAAACCAGATCTGATCTGTAAAAAATCCGTGTAATCCGTGGCTTATTAACGTCTTCGAACTCCTTTTCGCACGTCGCGGTGCGAGGCGTGGGCATCGAAGCCTTCACGCCGCAACCCGCGCGCGAGCGCGTTCGCGATCATCACGGAGCGATGACGGCCGCCCGTACAGCCGATACCCACAGTCACGTACGATTTGCCCTCTCGTTTGTAGAGCGGCAGCAGGTAAGAAAGCAAATCCGTAAAGCGTTTCAACGTCTCCTTCACTTCATCATCCGCACGAAGATACTTGACGACACGGCTATCGTGGCCCGACAGACGCTTCAGTTCCGGAACAAAGTGCGGGTTGGGCAGATGCCGGACGTCAAACAATAACTCCAAGTCGCCCGGACTGCCATACTTGTGCCCGAAGCTCATCACCTGCACGCGCATCGGCGCGCCTTTTCGATCCGGCGAGAACCTCTCTAGCAGGAAGCTGCGCAGCGTGTGGACCGTGTGGTCCGAGGTGTCGATAATCTGGTCGGCGAGCGATCGAATCTTCTTCATCGCGCGACGTTCGTCGCTGATCGCGGCGAGCAGCCCCTGACCTTTTTCAGCGGGATGAGGCCGTCGTGTCTCGCTGAAGCGGTGTTGCAAAACGTCGTCGGAGGCTTCAAAGAAAAGAACGCTGACTTGAAGACCTGAAGCTCGCAGTCCGTGGAGTTGCTTTCCGAAGTCCGCAAGAAAACCTCCCTCACGGATGTCGATCACGAGAGCAGCGCGACTGATTCCCTTGTCGTCATCGTCGGTCACCAGACGCCCGAACGTCGGCAGCATCGTGATCGGAAGATTGTCTACACAGAAATATCCGAGATCCTGAAACGCGTTTGTCGCCGAGGACATTCCAGAACCGCTTAGCCCGGTTATGATCACTATGTCGGGTATGTTGTTCCTGATTGCGGGCGGGTCGTTTGTAGTTTGACGGGCCATCTGCGAAACAGTTTACCGCACTACGAGTTTTTCCGGGATTACGGACAATTTATTCGCCGAAGAATAGCAAGAACCGCCTATTGTAATCCGCAACACGTTACGATAGTTTAAGACCCTCCTAACCCAGACATGTGAAGAACCCGTTACGGTCGAACGTGGTCAAAGACCGTGATGCCTTACCTCCCCTCGATCACGAGTTAGCCCTGAACTAACGCACAACATCACTCAAGAGCAAGGGCTCCTTCGAGTGAGGTGCATACCTCTAGCACCAGAAAGGAGAACTCAGATGCGAATTCACAGGCTAATACTAATCATCGTGGTGCTGTTCATCCTGGCAGCTACGACGATGACGACTGTTCAAAACAATTTTGTCGGCGTCGAGTCAGGAACAACATCGGCGCAACAAGCCGACCAGTCTGATGCCATACCCGTACAAACCGACGGTGTCAGTTCCATAGCCGCAAGCGACACAACCTCTCAGGCCGAGGAGGATCTGTTTCTCGACGCTGCTGAAGTAGAGAAGCGAGCGCTGGATGAGCAAAGCGGTAACCCACCGCCTCCAAGCAAGATCCCTCTTTCGTTCAAGGCTGTGCCGATCCCCCTGCCGGGCGGAATCGATCACGCTGTGGCCGGAGTGGCCACGCGAAACTCAGGACAGGGAGTCATCAGGCTGCGCGGCGTTCCGCCAGGCTCAACGCTGCTTAGCGCCGTGCTTGTTTGGGGCGAGATCACTGCGAATCCTGCTGGTTACGGCATCGGCTTCGGCCCTGATTGTGCGGCCGGCGCGACGTTCCAGGGAAGCTTGTATGGCACGACTCAACAACCATGCTGGAACGGAGCCGGCGTCTACGCCGGTTACATCACCAATGTCACGAGCCAGATCGTTCCCGGAATAAACGGCGACTATCGCGTGAAGGGATTGAAAAGCGCGCTCACTAACAATCGCTGCCCGTGGGGCGATGGCAACTGTACGGGTCCCGGCAATGCGCTGGTTCTTTCCGAAGGCGCCAGCCTCATTGTCTTCTATTCAAACTCGTGCATTCCGAGAGCGGCCCAACTTTACGTTTCTCTTGGACCACGGATGTTCTTTGGTCCACACTCGGTCACTCACGCAACAGTTCCTGCGATCAACGGCAATCTGCCGAATCTGAAGCACAGCAGAATCGGAGCGGACGGCCAGGTGGGAACGCTGAACTGCGGACTGAGGTCGAGTGCGGCAATCAGCGACGAGCGAACATGGATCGAGAATCCGGTAACCGCGGGTTCGATTCAGATCAAGGGCGACGTCGGAGGTCTCAACAGAGATTCTGACTGGAACGGTTATGACGGTGAACCACTGAATAAGCTGTGGGATTCACATACCGACGTGTTCGGGAACGGAGGTTTCCTTGCAGCCGGCGGTGGACTGAGTTACCGCGTACGCTACTTGTCACAAGGAGACTGTATCGTCTGGGCAGTTCACATCCTGGGCGTTCGTTAATTGAGGCCACAAAAAAGGCACAAAAAGCACTCAACGATTACGTGCTTTTTGTGCCTTTGTGGCTTTATGGTTCGATCAGACCGTAGTTGCCGTCGTTGCGTTTGTAGATCACGCCGAGGCGCTCAGTGTCGGCGTCGCGAAAGACCAGAAATTGATCTGTTTCTCCTGACAGTCGCAGTGCCGCCTCTTCAGCAGTCATTGGTTTTACTGCGTAGCGTCGCGCGGGAATGATTCGCGGTGGACGTGGCGCTGCTGACAGGTTTCCGTCGGGTTGTGGCGCAACTCGCGAGGTGGATGAGCCTTTCTGGGTTCTATCGATAATCTTCTTTTTGAGTTTGACTGCCTGTTTCTCGATCTTTGCCATGGCACGTGTGAGCGCCATGTACATGTCCGCGTTCGTGTCCTTTGCCGTCAGCGTGTAGTCGCGCCACTGCACGACGATTTCTCCGATCTGACGGTTCTTCTCAACATCGATGATTACATGAGTGCTTAGGGTTGAGTCTCCGTTGAAAATATGATCGAGCTTCTTAAAGTGGTCCTCCACGTGACGCCGGATTGCCGGCGAGACTTCAACATGCCTGCCCGTGTATTCAAATTTCATCAGTCGCCTCCCTTCCTCGAACCTCTCTGCGTACCTCTGCGTCCTCTGCGCCTCTGCGGTGAATCTATCCGTACGTTGTCCACACCGCAGAGGCGCAGAGGACGCAGAGGTACGCAGAGACGGAATCAGACCATTATACTTTATTACTAAACTTGAATTCGCGTCGTGCTCAGAGGGGCTTTAAACGACGGCGCGACGCTCGCGCGAACCGGGGATCTGCATTTGATCGCGATACTTCGCGACTGTTCTTCGCGATAACTTGATTCCATCTTTCGCCAGGATTTTAACTACCTGATCGTCCGTAATGGGATTATGAGAATCTTCTTCTTCGATTAGCTTCTTGATCTTCAACTTGATAATGCGCGTCGATATCTCCTCGCCCTCTTCGTTCAACATCCCCTCTGTGAAGAAGCGGCGCAACTCGATCACGCCCTGCGGCGTGTGCGCATACTTACGATTCACGACGCGCGAAACAGTCGATAGGTGCATCCCGATGTCTTCAGCAATGTCTTTCAACATCATCGGCTTGATGTACTGCACGCCATGGTCCAGGAAGTCTTTCTGGCGCTGCACTATCGATTCGACCACTTTGTAGATCGTCTGTCGCCGGTGTTCGATGTTCCGCAACAGATCCACCGCCGAACGCATCTTCTCGCGAATGAAACTCTTCGTCTCGTTGCTGACTCCCTGGCTCAGCATCTGCTGATACTGCTGGCTCACTCGCAGTCTCGGGCTGCCATCGTCAGCAAAGTAGATCACGTACTCCTCGTCGTCCTCGTCGAGCTTCTCGATGTAGATTTCCGGACTGATCAGTATCGGTTCTTCCGAGGAATACCGCCGCCCCGGATAGGGATCCAAGGTCCGGATAAACTGCAACTCTTCGAGCAGCGTCTCAACGTCGACGCCAATCTGTTTCGAGAGGTGCGGCAGCTTGTGCTGTTGCAGGTCTGCAAAGTGATCCTGAATCAACCTCGCTGCCAAACGATCGCTCTCGCCGAGAACTTCAAGCTGGACCAGCAAACACTCTTTCACATCTCGCGCACCGCAGCCGACAGGATCGAGACGCATGACTGCCTGGCGCGCACGCTCCACAACCTCTTCGGAGACCTTCTCCATCGCCGCCATCTCTTCGTTCGTCGCATTCAGACGGCCGTCGGCGTTCAAGTTCCCGATGACGCACACCGCCGGATCGACCAACTCGCTGTCGATCGAGCTCATGTGAAGTTGCCATTCGAGATGTTCAGCAAGTGATGGCGGGCGAGTTAGAAATTGTTCGAAGGTGGGAGCGTCTTCTTTGTACTCGATCTCCTGTGTTTTGTATCCCGGATCGAGATAGTCCTGAAACTCGCGTCCGAAATCGATCTCCTCAAACGCATCACGCTGCGACTCGTCGGTGCCTCCATCGTCGGCAACGCCTTCTTCATGTTCGCCGCCCGCGACAATCTCGCCCGGCGCTTCGACTTCCGCCGTCGCGGGTAAACTCGCTAAAACCTCAGCGTCGCCAGAGCCATTCGTCGACGGAGCGCCATCTTCAGGGGTTTGGACCTCGAACGATTCATTCGCATCGGAGCTGGCCAGGTGATCGAGAACCTTCTCGGCGATCTCCTGCACTTCTTCCTGCGTCGGTACTTCCTCGAGCACCGGATTTTCCAACAACTGTTGCTGGATGAGATCCGTCAACTCGAGCGACGTCATTTGTAACATCTCGATCCGCTGGCGCAACTGGGGCGTCAGCACGAGTCGTTGGGAGAGGCTGGTGGTTAACTTAAGAGACATTCCTCAGATCGGGTTGCCGGTACTCAACTTCTTCTTTTCGGATTATCGCGGGTTTAGCCGCGTACGGGAGGATTATAACCGATCAGCGCTTCTGTGTGGCAGATCTGTGCCACAAAAGGTCACAAAGAGAACAAAGTTACATGCGAAATTTCTCGCCGAGGTACAGCCGGCGCACTTCCGAGTCGTCTGTTAGATCGCGCGGCTGACCCGACCGAAAGATCCGGCCCTCCGCCATTATATATGCCCGGTCAGTTACGCCAAGCGTTTCGCGCACGTTGTGATCCGTGACAAGAATACCAATGCCCCGATTTCGCAAGTAGAGGATCACATTCTGGATGTCGTCGACTGCCTTCGGATCAATTCCCGCAAAAGGCTCGTCCAATAAGATGTACTGCGGCTCGGTTGCAAGAGCTCTGGCTATCTCAGTGCGGCGGCGCTCCCCACCCGACAACGCATCGCCACGAGTGTTTCGCACGTGACCGATGCCGAATTCTTCCAACAATTCTTCGAGGCGCTTGAGCTGTTCGCGCCGGCGCAGACCAGTGGTTTCGAGCACTGCGAGAATATTCTGGGCCGCGGTCATCTTACGAAAAACTGAAGGCTCCTGTGGCAGGTAACCGATTCCGAGCCGGGCTCGCAGGTACATCGGAAGGTTAGTGAGGTCCTGATCGCCGAGAAGCACGCTGCCGGAGTCAGGTCGTTCGAGACCGACGATCATGTAAAAGGTCGTGGTCTTGCCCGCACCGTTGGCGCCGAGCAGACCTACCACTTCACCTTTCTCGACCTGAAGACTGACCTCGTCGACTACTCGACGACGCCCATAATTTTTGACGAGGTGTGCGCAGCGAAGCGCGGTATCGGACTGGGGATTCATTCGTCTCTACAGTATTTGGCCGCAGATGACGCAGATGAAACGCGGATTAATCAGCGTTTCATCTGCGTTCATCTGCGGCTAAATACCTCAAGGTTTTCGAATTTTGTGTGTAGATCGCACGCGGCCTGGCGAAAGTGGTCCACGAGCATTGTCGGCGGTGACTTTACCGTCCCGCACGGAGAGCGTCAAACGATTTCCTGACGTGTTGCCTTGCTCGACGTCTTCGACGCGAGCGGGATCTCCCTTGAGAACTGCCACTTCGTTTGCGGCAGTGTATTCAACCCAATCTCCCATTCCCTTTCTGTTCGGTTGCGTGAGCACGACGTTGCGCTGCGCGACGGTCTTCTCCATCTCGTTCGTGTCTTTGACGAGATAGATGTCGGCAACGCCACTCGTGATTCGATCGGTTCCCTGCTTGATGTCGACGTTGCCTTCGTAGTGAATCGTGCGATCGGGATCGGAGTAGAACATCGAATCCGCCGCTGCAAAAACAGGAACGACAGTCATGTTGTTCTCTACACGTCGCCTCGAGTTGTAGATCGTCGTTTGGACATGACCCGAGGCTTCCATTCGCTTGTCGTTGACGTAGATGACGAGCTTGTCGCCGCGGACGTAGTTGTCGTCCTGCCACGCGCGGGCATTGCCGGAGTAGATCGCCTGGCCACTCTCATGACGAAACTCTCCACGCTCGCTCGCGATGTAGACCGGGCTCTTCGTCTTCGAGAAAGGTGTCGCGCCGTTGGTCTGTTCCTGGCTGTAGTAGGTTGTGGTGGTTTTGCCGCGCGCGTATGAGACGTTGTTCGCGAGATCTGTGTCGAGTTCGATTGCTTTTGTACGGCCGCGCGAATCCCAGACGGTCGGATCGCCGCCGCGCAGTCTGACGGTCTGATCGGCAGCGACGTACGAAACGTTTGCTGCCAGACCGTTGCGATCGTTCTCGTTGAACTTTGCGTCGCCTTGTGCATCGACACGTTCGACGTCCTGCGTGTCTTTGACGAAGACAGTCGTCATTGCTTGTGACGTCAGAGTACGCGTGCCGCGGTCTTGTGCGGGCTGCATTGGATTGAGGACGGCTTTCGTTCCTCCGGTTGCTTTGCACGTACGCGCAAGGTTGCCGGCTTCAAAAAAGTCGCAGTCAAACTGCGGAGCGTTCAGTGTCTTGCGTTCCGCGCGAGCGCTGCTGACGACTGGTTCGACAAACAACTCTGCATCACCGCTGGCTTCTGCTTTCTCTAGATCGCGGCCTGTAATTCGCCAGGTGAGTTTTACAGACGACGCGGTCAGACGTTTGTTTGCGGCGCGCGGATCGTTTGCTTTCGACTTCGGCGCGCTCATCGTGATCACTGATTTACCGCCCGCGTTCATCTGTTTCAAAAGGCTGCTGTCGTCCTTTGCCTGGAACAGAACTTCGATCGAGTTGCTGCCGGTGATCTGCACGTCGGAATCGCCTTCCAGCGTACGTGCTGTAACGTTGTTTGTGGCGACAGCTCGTTCAAGGCGCTGGTCCTTGTCCATGAAGAAGTCCATGTTCTGCGAGCTGACCTCAGCGGCACGACCCGGATCCATGACGCGTAGATATGAGTTGTTTCTGATCTCAGCTCTTTCGAGCCGCTTTTGCTGGTTGATAAAAGCGTTGACGAACTCTCCACTCAGGATGTCGTTTTCCTGCTCGAGGGTGACACCGCCGTTAAAAGTCAGTTGCATCGATTGATGCTCGAACGTCGCACGAGCAGCTTTGATGAGAACCGGACGCGCACGCTTCGCGGCCGTGGTTGCGTCAGGCGTGATCGTCAACTGAACGTTGTTTTTAAGATCGAGTCGCTTGGTCTTCTGTTCGATACTTGCGCCAGTTGCTGTTCCAGACACGTTTTCACGCTCGAATACTACGGGTGAATCCGTTTGGGCCAGGCCGTTGTTCTGATCGAAAGATAAAACCTCCGTGTTGACCTTCAGCTTGTCTTTCGTCTCGATCGCGACGGCGCCGAGAAACGAAACGACGTTCGTCTCGGGTTGGTAGATCGCACGCCTGGCTGAGATTTGGTCGGGAGTCTCGCCTTCCGGCGGGTAGACAGCCATGCTCACGTTTTCGAGTTCGTGATGGCCGTCTGAGAAAGTGACATCCCGTGAAGCTCTTACCAGCAGATACAGTCGATCGTTTTTAGTGACCCGCTGCTCGTAGCCTTCGACGACGCCCGTTACATCCTTCGATAGTTCCGGGTTTTCAGACTTCGCCTTGAACTTTTCGACATTCCTCAGCTTGTAATACGAGATACCGACGACCGCGATACCTGACACGAGTAGCGCAAACGCGAGGATACGCGTGATCATCGGCACCTTCGCCCGCAGGCCAAGGGCGAGGGCACGTTTGCGCGTTAGTTCCTGCATCTCAAATCCAAAACGTTCAACTGCATTTTATAGTCGCCGTTCCAAACTTGCGTCTCGAGCGTGTAGGCGAGTTCGATGCTGCCCCGCAAGTCGGGAGTTTGCCCCGGCGGCTCGATACAATTCCACCAAACGGCTTCCAGCGGACGATTCTGCGGACCCGCCAGTCTCAGCTTCAGGTGCCTGTCCTTTATAACTGTCGGCTCCGACAAACTCCGCAGATTCTTCGTCGCAAAGACCGGACGCGGATTACCGGCACCAAATGGCTCCAACGCCTCGAGCTCCCTTGCCAGTGGAAACGCAATGCACTCCGGCGGCAGCTCGAGATCGATTTTGACTGACGGCTGCAAATCCTCTGCTGTCAAAACCGACGCCGCGTGTTCGTTCAAGCGCCGGCGAAATTCTGTAATTCGCTCCGGCTTAATCGTGATTCCCGCTGCGTGCGAGTGTCCGCCAAACTTCTCAAACAGATCGGAACAAGCAGTTAACCCGTTCAACAAGTGATACGCCTCGATACTGCGTCCGGAGCCGTGCGCCACTTCGCCGTCGACCGAAAGCACCACGCAAGGTCGATTCAGGCGTTCCGCAATCTTCGACGCCGCGATTCCGATCACGCCTCGATGCCATCCTTTGCCCGCGATAACGGCGACGTAGTTGTCTTTCGGATCTTCGCCGAGCTCGGCGATCGCGAGGTCGATGATCTGTTGTTGAACCGTCTTCCGCTCTTCGTTTCGAGCGTCGAGATGGTTTGCAAGCCTGCGCGCCTCTTCAGAGTCGCGCGTATCAAAGAGCTCGACCACCGCGCTGGCTGCGTCCATGCGACCGGCGGCGTTTATGCGTGGTCCGAGACGAAACCCGAGATCGTATGCTGTCATGCCCTTGCCGTCTCCGCAACCGGCAACGCTGATCAGCGCCCGCAAACCGGGGTTGGCGACCTGGGCGAGATCCTTTAAACCAATCGCCACGATCGTCCGGTTTTCGCCCGTGAGTTTCGCGACGTCCGCGACGGTTCCAATCGCGACAACTTTCATGAATGCAGGTACTTGCGCCTCTCGTCCGTTTTCTCTGAACAGCGCGTGAACCAGTTTGAAAGCGACACCGACCCCGGCGAGGCTCTTGTCCGGATATTCACACCCGACCTGATTTGGGTTGAGCACTGCGAAAGCCGGTGGCGCGCCTTCTTTTTCGTCCGGGAGATGGTGATCGGTGATGATCACGTCCAGACCGACTTTGCGCGCCCAGTAGAGTGGTTCGTGCGCGCGGATGCCGCAGTCGACGCTGACGACGAGCTTGCAACCGTCGGCGAAAGCCTTTTCGAGCGCTGCCTGCTGGATGCCGTAGCCTTCGGTGAAACGATGCGGGATATGAAAGCCGACGTTAGCGTTCAGGAGTTTGAGCGCGCGCAGCAGGATAGCCGTTCCGGTCGTTCCATCGACGTCGTAGTCGCCGTAGATCAGCACGCGCTCGCCGGTCGTGATTGCGTGTTGCAGGCGAGCGACGGCCTCCTTCATGCCGAGCATGTCGTACGGCTCGTGAAGTTGATCGTAAGTTGGAGCAAGGAAGACGCGCGCAGCGCGCTCGTCAGCGTAGCCGCGGTTTATGAGAAGAGCAGCCAGGATTGGTGAGACACCCAGAACGCGTGCCAGTGAGGCGGCCCTTTCGGCATCATGCTCTCGCACGATCCAGCGTTTGGCTTTCATTTAACTCTTTGTGTGCTTTCTTCTTTTACTTTGTGCCTTTTGGTGGCCCTATTCTGCGAACCATCCATTCGCATCGAGCAGCTTCACGCCGATGCGGCGATTGCCGTCAATGTCGTCAACCCACGATCCGTTCACTTCAGCCGTCAGCTTACCACCAAATGGCGGCACCAACTTTACAGTCGAGCCGACCGCAACATCAACATCGAGAAGGAGCGTGGCTCCGCCCCTGCTGATCTTGGTCGCCTTGGCTTTGGCCTGAAAAGACTCTCCCGCCGCGTCTGTCCCTTCGACGTCCAATGCGAACTCGACCGGAACTCGAGGGCTTCTGGGCCGCTGTGAGGAAGCAACATCATCTCGCGGATCTTTCTCACTCATAAAAATCACCGCCCTTTTTATCTGCTGGCTTTTTCGGGCGAGCTGCTGCTCGGCCGGAGAGGAGGGGCCGAGGTAGTGTAACACAATGGTCTATATGCTCGCTGACATGTATCCAAAAGCCAACGCCACGAGGATCACCCCACCCACGATCACGCGATAAACGATGAAGACGCCGGTCGAATGCGTGCGCAGAAAACGCAGTAGAAACCAGATCGACGCATATCCCACGGCGCCCGAAACGACTGTCGCGACGGCCAGCGAACCGTAGCTCCCCGCAGGCAGTTTTTCGATCGCCTCTTTCAACTCCAGCAGCCCGCTCGCGGCAATCGCCGGTATCGAAAGCAGAAACGAAAACCTCGCCGCCGTCTCACGAGTCAGGCCGGCGAACAGCCCACCCATGATAGTCGAACCCGAGCGACTCGAACCCGGAATCAGTGCCAACACCTGTGCAAACCCGACTGCGAGCGCGTCGCTGATTCGGAGATGGTCCATGCCGTGATCTCTTTTGCCAACCACTTCCGCGATCGTCAAAAGGACACCGACGACGATCATCATCGTGGCAATCACCCACAGGTTCTTCGTGAATGGTCCTTCGATCTGTTTCTTCAACAGCAGTCCAATAGTGCCGACCGGAATCGAACCGATGATCACGAGCCAGCCGAGCCACGCGTCCTTCGAGAGCTTTGGCCGCCCCGGCTCGACACGCCCGCTCAGCCACGCGGTATGATCCGCGATGAAAGCACGCAGGATGTTGACGATGTCGCGCGCAAAGTAAATGAGCACCGCGAGCAACGTGCCGAGTTGAATGACGGCGATCGTGGCCGTGGTCTGTTCGGCCTGGAGCGTCTTGTCAACACCGCCGTAAAGATTGATGAGGCGTGCTGCAAAGACGAGATGTGCGGTTGAGCTGACGGGGATGAACTCGGTCAGCCCCTGGACGATGCCGAGGATGATGGCTTGAAAAATTGTCATTGATAAGGCCTATTCGCGATAAGAGTTTCGTCCTGCGATCCAATCGTACATTGAGGCGGGCATTATCAATCCGCTGCGAACGATTGCCGCAAGTTGCCAGGGAAAGGCATAGGTTTTCTTCTCTTTCTCGATTGCTGAAACGATCTTTTTAACCGCGTAGTCGAGTTCCATCAGGTAAGGCATCTTCGCGGCTCGACCCGCAGTCAGGTCTGTCTTGATAAATCCCGGGTAGATGATGGTCACGCCGACGCCGGTGTTGCGTAGGTCGATGCGCACGCTCTCGAAGTAGGACGTGAGTGCCGCCTTGCTCGCACAATAAGCTGCTGATTTCGGTAGACCTCGATAGGCAGCCAAACTCGACATCGCGACCAGCCGTCCCTGGCCGCGAGCAACCATTTCGGGCGCGACTGCCGAAACGCTGTTAATCGCGCCGAGCACGTTTATGTTGATCACGTCGGAGGCGTGTTCAGGCGCTAACTTGAGTGCGTGATCCGCGGTGCCGATGCCTGCGTTCGCGATCAGAACGTCGATTGGACCAAGGTCATTTCGAAAACGATCCGCAGCGGCTCTGACTGCACGCGCGTCGCGAACATCGGCCGACGCAGCGACAGCCTTGACACCACGCGCCGTCGTCTCACTAACGATCTCCTGTAATAGATCCTCGCGGCGCGCCAATAAACCAAGGTTCGCACCGCGTGACGCGAGCTCCAGCGCTAGTCCCCTACCGATGCCGGATGAGGCGCCGGTGATCATCACGACTTTGTTGGTCCAGTAACCCATCCTAGACAGGACTTACATGATGTTTCAGGAATAACAGGATAAAACTAAATGAAGACAATCACCGGCGTGATCACAGGCCGGGCGCCCGTTTGCTTCTGAATGAAACGCTTCAACTCCACGCGCACGTGCTCTTTCAAAAGGCTTTCGTCGGAAAGCGTCTGCCGCGAAGCGCCGGCGATTGCAGCTTTTACAACTCGCTTCGCATCGTCGAGCAAAAAGTTTCCGTCTCGCGCACCAAAACCATTTCCGCTGTTCAATCCACGCACGCCACGCGCTGCAATCTTCGGCTCGCCCTCGAGGTGTCCAGTCTCCTGATCGATCGTCACTACAACCGTTATCGCACCCTCGTACGCTAACTGCTTGCGCTCGCGCACAGTCTCGCTGTCGATCTCCTGGAACCCACTCTCGTCGATGAACGTGCGTTTAATCTCACGCTTGTCGATAATTGCCGCACGCTCACCATCCAGTTCCAGCACATCGCCATTCTCGATCAGAATGATATTGCTTTCAGGATACCCGAGATGATTTTTGACAAACTCCTTGTGCCGAAACAGCATGCGATACTCGCCGTGAATCGGAACCACAAACTTCGGACGCACGGCTTCCGTCATGATCCGTATGTCTTCCTGCGAAGCGTGACCGCTGACGTGCACCAACCTGCGCTTCTCCTCGATGATGTTCGCGCCGCGTTTGTAAATGAACCCGATCATTCGCGAGATCAGTCGCTCGTTACCCGGGATGATGCGCGCCGACAGCACGACCGTGTCGCCTTCCTCGATCATCAATCCCTTGTAACTCTGCATCGCCATCTGCGATAGCGCCGCACGCGATTCACCCTGCGAGCCTGTAACTAGAAACACGATCTCGTCGTCGCTCATCAGCTTTGCTTCGTTAAGCGACACGAGTAATCCATCAGGGATATCGAGATAGCCCAAACGATCCGCAACCTCGACGTTCTTCTGCATCGAGCGTCCGAGCACACACACGTGCCGGTTGAACTGCTGCGCAACGTCGAGCACGATCTGTAGACGGTGAATCGACGATGCGAAAGCCGCGACAACGATACGCCCCTTCGCCTCGGAGAAGATCTCTTCAAACGCGGGGATCACCGCTCGTTCGGAGGGCGTGCGGCCGGGAACTGTCGCGTTTGTCGAATCGGAAAGCAGCGCGAGCACCCCGTCCTGCCCGTATCGGCGGAACGATCGCAGGTCGATTGGTTCACCGATCACCGGCGTCTCGTCGACTTTGTAATCGCCCGTGTGAATGATCGTGCCGACCGGCGTCTTTATCCCGAGTGAAAAACAGTCGACCAGTGAATGTGAAACGCGTATGAACTCCACTGTAAAGACGCCGATGTCAACGACGTCTCTCGGCTCGACGCGATGCAGCAACACGTCGCCGAGCAGGTCATGTTCTTCGAGTTTGCTTTCAGCCAGACCGGCAGTGAAGTGTGAACAATAAACGGGAACGTTGAACTTTTTCAGAAGGTACGGCAGCGCACCGAGGTGATCTTCATGGCCGTGCGTGAGAACGATTGCGGTGATGTCGTCGCGATACTCGTCGAGGAAACCAAAATCGGGGATCGAAACATCCACGCCATACGCCGTCTCTTCGGGAAAACCCATCCCGGCGTCGAGAATCAACATCTCGTCGCCGTAACGCACAGCCATACAATTCATTCCAAACTCGCCGATACCGCCGAGTGGGATGATCTCAAGGACGCTACTCACTTAGGGCTAATACTCCGATCCGAGGGCACGTTTTATCTGACAGCCAGTCATAACAAAGTGAATAAAAATCTTAAGAGTATAGCACAGCGCGGGCGCCAACCTTGGGCATGACTCTGCTAGTGAACATTGGGCGTCACTCTGTGTTATCCTCCCCGTAACCCCTCATAACTCTTATATTCAGGCCTCGAACTTGATTACGTTACTCTTTTGGAACATCGCGAAGAACTCCGTCTGTCTGGAGCATTTGCCGTGTTTGGCTCAAACACATGACGTCGATGTGTTCATTCTCGCGGAGTGCCCAGACAATGTTAATCTTTAAGGGCTTAACGCCACTGGAAAAGGCACTTACCAACCGGAGCAAAATGCGGGTGCGAAGGTTCAGGCGATAACGCGTCTGGATGAGGAGCATTTCATTCATCGATACACTAGTCTAGGGAGAGAAATGGCAGTCTGGTCTACAGTAATGCCGAATACGACGCTTGAAATACTAATTGCCGGTGTTCACCTGGCGTCCAAATTTGGGGGCACGACCGAAACGGATCAAGCATTGGTGGCCGGTGAAATTATCGCTGAGCTAAACGAGGTCGAGGATAGGCATAAACATCGAAATACTGTGATGATTGGCGATTTTAATATGCAGCCTTATGATCCGGGAATGACAAATCCAATTGGCATGCATGGTCTGATGACGCAGAAGCTCGCAGAACGGCCTGACCGCGTACACCGCCGCAAGCTAAGGCGAAGTTTTTACAATCCAATGTGGGGACTCTTTGGTGATCGGACTGATGGTCCAGCAGGCCAGCAATTACTGGCGCGCATCCGCGTTGAGCAACACACATTGGGGCATGCTTGATCAGGTGCTTTTGCGACCAGTACTTACTGAGCGTCTCAGGAAAGTAATGATTCTGGGAACAGATGGACCACATTCATTACTCGACAATGAGGGATCGCCAAACGTTAAGCATATGTCTGATCACTTACCTTTATTAACAGTATTAAGCACCTGAAGGGAGCCGCTTATGTCACAGAACATTCAAAGCCTATGGTCACCGGAGATTAAAGCAACCGTTCTTAGCCCTATGATTATTTTGAAGGGGCAAGCGGAGGCCCTTGCCCTTCAGACTGGCGGTGTATTGCTTGCAGAGATCGTTGAGAACCACGAGGAAGGCAACGTCATATTGTCATTTGACCTCGTGGCCCCAGCACTGCACGGATCTCGGCACAGAATATTAAGAGCTTTTTATACCGAAGATAGGCTGTACCCGGTAGAGATAGAAGCGGAAGTCTTTGTGGGACCCGTATGGGCGAATACTGATCAGCAATTCACGAGCAACGTGGCGAAGGTCTTAAAATCAGCCCCGGTTTTATCAGTCGCTCAATCTCTCGTTGCCCGTGCCAACGAAGTGCTGAAAGAAAGTGCTCCTACTCAATAGCCATGGAATCGCATGCGTAACAACAGACTACTCCTACTAATATTTCTCTTTGTTTCCGGCTCTTCAATCAATGCTGCAACAGAAACGATGCGGGTCGACTACTACCACACGGGCGATGCGTCGCAGGAGGTGTTCAGCGTCGACCGCGTCGTGATCGAGCCGCTTCCGTGGCCGGGCGATCCTGCTCAAGCAATCGACTCGTCGAACCTCGGTAAGTATCTCTTCGAGGTCCGCGACGCAAAGACAAAACAGCTCCTGTATTCGCGTGGCTTCGCTTCGATCTACGGCGAGTGGGAAACCACCGATGAAGCTAAGACGATAAAGCGGACGTTTCAGGAGTCGTTGCGCTTCCCTGCACCGTTAGCGCCGGTCACTGTCGTGTTGAAGAAGCGTGACGCGAAGAACGTGTTTCAGGACATTTGGACGACGACGATCGATCCGGCTGACCAGTTCGTCGATCGATCGAAGCAAACAGCGCCGGCACCCGTCATCACGATTCAGAAGACTGGCGAACCCGAAGCACGTGTGGACTTTCTGATCCTCGGCGATGGCTACACAGCCGCGGAAGCGAAGAAGTTTGAGGCGGATGCGCGTCGACTTACAGAAACACTCTTCGCCACGTCGCCTTTCAAGGAGAACCGCAAGAGCTTCAACGTCTGGGCGATGGCTCCGCCGGCGACTGAGTCTGGTATCTCGCGGCCTTCAACCGGCATCTATCGCGACTCTCCCATCGGCGCGACGTATGACGCGTTTGGCTCCGAAAGATATGTCCTGACTTTCGATAACCGCGCGTTGCGGAAAGCCGCGCAGTTTGCGCCGTACGAGTTCATCGAAGTGCTCGTAAACAATCGGACTTACGGCGGTGGTGGAATCTTCAACCTTTACAGCACAGTCGCCGCTGACAATGCTTTCGCTAATTACGTGTTTGTTCACGAGTTTGGTCATCACTTCGCTGCGCTGGCCGACGAGTACTACACGTCTTCGGTCGCCTACGCGCCCGCAACCGATCGTGTCGAACCGTGGGAACCGAACGTCACCGCGCTGCTCGACGTCAACACGTTGAAGTGGCGACATTTCGCTAACGTCACGCCAATTCCGACGCCCTGGAACAAGGAAGCGTTCGAGGCGTACTCGAGAGGGATTCAGAAGCGTCGTGCGCAGTTGCGGAAAGACAAGCGGCCTGAAGAAGAGATGGAAGCGCTCTTCCGAGAGGAGCTGGAACATGAGAAGAAGATGTTCGCGGCGGAGAAACACTTCGAGCAGGTAGGTGCGTTCGAAGGCGCGATGTACGAAGCGCGTGGTTACTATCGCCCGGAGATCGACTGCATCATGTTTTCGCGGACGGATCACTTCTGCAAGATTTGTCGTGAGGCGATCGAGCGCGTGATCAAGATGTATTCACGCCCAACCTAGTACACAAAAGCACAAAAGAAACAAAAAGGCACAAAAAAAACTAACCATGAATCAGTTTTATTCCTTTGTGCCTTTTGTTTCTTTTGTGCCCTTTGTGTACCGTTTTTAGTGAGGCTTGAGGGGTTCGATGAAGTCTTGATCCTTGGTTCCTTCGTGGCAGACGATGCAGGACTGCTGTCCGCGCTCGTCCAGGTCTGACACAAGCGCGTAGGTCAAACCACGGTCGGACCACGTGATGACTTTCAAACCGTCGATAGCGTTGTAGTGAAACCTCAAACCCTTCGACGCGATCTGCTCGCCGCCCGAAGGCCGGGCCACCAAATCAGAAGTAATCACCAGACTGATCGACCGATCTTTCATGCGATACGCAACGTAAGCTGCGTAATCTTTCTCGTAGCCGACGAGACGTGCGCCCTCGAGCGTGTAAAGCTTTTCCTGTCCCGACGACTCCTGATAGTTCGGAAGCTTCACACTGAAATCCACCTTGTTTGCGAACCAACTCGAGATGTCCTGCGGCCGCGCCGACTCCATCTCCAGTGGCAACTGCCCGCGCATGTGACGCAGGTGAGTCTCGGCAGCCATCAATGCGAAGTTCGACGGTTGTCCTTTTGCCGGCGTCTCGGGCTGCTTCACCAATCGCCATAGCAAGACCGGTAAAAGCAACACGAGCAGCCCGGCAGCAATAGCGACGATCCAGCGCGACGCCAGCGGCCTGGGCTTAGCAGCCGGCGGCGCAGGTGAAACTTGTCGTTCGTTTAAGATCGCTTCGACTTTTTCGATTAACGCCGGCGAAGCGGTGTGCAACGGACCACATTCTCTGATCGCGTTCAGAAAATTGAGTTCGCGCGCGAGAATCGCAGCGCACGATTCGCATTCCGCTAAATGCGCTTCGACAGTCGCACGCTCAGCGCCCTGTAACTCGTTGTCGAGATACAGCGTCAACCGTTCTCGTATGTCTTCACACTTCTTCAAACGTGTTCCTCTTACACTGCTCTCACGCGCGTTTTGGTTTGCCACGTCGAGAGCAGTTTTCTAAGTTGTCCACGCGCGCGTGCCAACCGCGACATCACCGTGCCCGCCGGACAATCGAGCACAGTCGCGATCTCCTGGTACGTAAATCCTTCGATGTCGCGCAACAAGACGATCTCGCGGTACGCATCCGGCAAACTCTCGATCGCCTGCCGCACCTGCTCGCGTTCGAGCTTCCTCAGGTAAACAACGTGCGGACTGTCCTGGGCATCCCGCATTGACTCGTTCGGCTCGAGTTCCACAAACATCGGTCCGCTATGTTTGTGACGCACCTGGTTCAACCACGCGTTTCGCATAATGACAAAGAGCCAACCCTTCAAATTCCCATCATCCGCGGGCCGGTTCGTCGCGCGCGCCGCTCGCACGTAAGTCTCCTGCACGAGGTCTTCGGCTTCAGTCGTGTCGCGCGTCAGCGTCATCGCATAGCCGTAGAGCGCATCGATGTGCTCCAGGGCCGCCTGGCCAAATGCGACGTTGCTGATTCGATTCTCCAAGGTTCCTCGCGGATTTCAGCTTTTGCCGGACCATTCTAGATTAACACGCCAGTGAAAAGAAAATTCCTCGGGAATAATCCGAGGTACTTACGTGTTATTAGAATGATGCTGCCCTCGCGCCGTTTTGCATTTTAAGAGTCCCGGTCGGGTAGAGAAAGGTCCGTTCGGGGTGACAAGGGGGAAGCGTCCCTCTCAAAGGTGCGCATCGGTCTATCCCAGGATCGGTGCGCATCACGGGTGAAGCGAGAGGTGTGTTATGTTTGTACGCCCATGACACACCTCGGACTTTTCTTGCTGCTCGCAGGTCTGGCCCACTCAGTTTTCGCAACTCCAAAACTGATTCCACATCACATCACGCTCGCGAACGGAAAGTCGTTCGATCTGAACCTGCCTGACGGTTACGAGATCAGCATCGCGGCGCAAGGTCTGAAGCGCGTTCGCTTCATGGCCCTGAGTCCCGACAAACGCATCTTCGTCACGGACATGTACAACCTCAACGACAATCGTCGTGGCGTGGTCTACATTCTCGATGAGTTCGATCCGTCGACG
>JBIOUJ010000064.1:0-6625 GCA_044867025.1 Pyrinomonadaceae bacterium
CACCCGCTACCGCAGGTGGTACTGACCTCGATCCAAGCAGCAGGCTGCTGGATGTGACATCAGCGTAGCCGTACTGGGCTTCCGGCTACGCTGATCGTTTGGCAGGGCACTTGAAAAAGGTAGGTTACTGTTTCGGGGTGGGTGTTTGCTGAAGTTGGCCCAACATCAATTGTTCGAGTGTTGCAAGTCGTCGTTCCATCTCACTGTTGGCCTGACGAAGCTGGTTTACCTCGTCGCGGAGTTGTTCGACTTCAGCAGTCTTCTGCCGCAGTTCGTTTGTCCGCTGGTCCAACTCTTTGATCGCCGCGAGGCTGACGCCGGTCAAGTCCTGCATACCGATCGACGTGTTTCCTGTGCCTAACTGAAACGCCTTGAAGAAGTCCTCTGCCATTGGGCCCATGTGACGTACGCTGCGTCCTTCCGAAATGTAGTTCCAGCTACTCACTTCGATACCCTTCAGCCGCGACAGAACGTCAGCACCGCTCACCATTACGAAATTCTCCTTCGTAGCGCGGCTCGACGTACAGTTGAAAACTCCGGAGCCAGCCGGAAGATTACAACCAGTCGTACCCGCTTTGTTGGTGCGGAAACGAAAGCCGCCGGTGGCGCGTGCTGCAAACTCGTTATTCGCGACGTTTCGGAACGTGTCGACTGAGGCGGTGGCCGAGCCGTCGCTCCAGATGAACGTACCCTGGAATCCATTGTTCGAGGCGAACTTGCCCATCGCAGTCGAATGGTCCTGGTCGGCGGTCACGTTGTAACCGATAGCGACTGCCGCGAGACCACGATTGTTGAAGCTGTCCGGATCGCAACGACCGTTGATGTATGGGCCACCCGATTTGGCATTGTTGCCGAGCGCGACGCCATACGTGTCGCACACGCGGTTGCCGGCGCCCGCTGAGAACCCGGCCGCACCCTTCACCTGATTGCCGCTGCCGAAGACGATAGACGACGTGCCCTCAGCCGTGTTGGTGTCGCCGAACGCGAGCGCGTAGAGACCCGCTGCTTTGGAGTTCGAGCCACCGGACCACGAGAAGAAGCCAACATTCGCATCGTCCCACTCGTTGTCGGCGTAGCCCGAGCGGAACGCGCCCTTGTAGCTATCCCAGGAAGTGCGGTAGCCCTTCCCCTGCATCGGCGAGACACCGATGCCGAGGTTGCCGCTCGCGACAAAGCTGCCGTTCTGAAACACTTTGAAATCCGCAAAGCCGACGGTCGCACCGCAGCAAGTACTTTGACCACGCAGGTTGATCATCGGCGCGGTTCCGTTCGCGTCGCCGACCGAGAGTTGCGCGGCGCCAGGCACGAATTTAATGAAGTTCGCGTCGACATAAGTGAGCCTCGCTACCGTCGCTGAAATGCGATTGTCGTTAATCACACCAGTGGTCGCCGGATCATTGATTGCGGTGATGATGTTTGTGCCGGAAAGATTTCCACCTGCACCGCCGCTCACGCTCGGCGCGGCGTCCTTGGCTCTTGCGGACTCAATGACTGAACCGTCGTCAAACTGAATGCTTCGAGCCTTGATTGTTCCCGCAACATCCAGAGTCGCTTCAGGACTCCTGGTGCCGATGCCGACTCGACCTTCGGGCGTAATGCGTAACTGTTCTTTATCTTCGTTTGAAAACACGTTGCCGGTGCGGAAGGTTAACGCGCCGTTGGTGCTCGTCACCTGGCCATCAGTGCCGTCATGCGCGGTGACAACGACGTCGCGCTCTTTCCCTTCATGGAAAATTGAAACAGCATCGTCACCATCATTCACCCTTACTTTCTTGCCTTGCCGGCGACTTTCGATGGCTTGCGTCTGCGCCGTGGTGACTTCGTCGCGCTTCTGAGGCAGGAGCTGGAGTTGGCCCGCTTGTAACGAAAGCGTTGCCATGCGTTGATTTAAGTTTCCTTTGAAATCCTTGACTGTAACGACAACCAGATAAGAACCGTCTGCCATGGCCTGGGTCGCATCAGTGAGTTTCCAGTCGACCATGTTTCCCTGTCGGAGACCGGAATCCGAGACGAGCTCGCCGGAGGTCGAGTAGATCTCCATGCGAATCTGCAAGGCCTCACCGTGCGCGATCATGCGAACGGTGCCTGCCGTCGTAAGCGAACCTGTAACTGATGAAACGGGGCCGGGCTGAGATACTGTCGGGGTTTGTGCGTAAACGTTAGTTATAAATATGACGAGAACGAGAATAGCGGTGGCTGTAATTCGATTGACTGACATGGTCTCCTTCGTTCCTCCAGAACTCTTCAAGGTGCTTGGCGGGGACGATTCCCCATCCTGTTTCAATACGCGCCTTGAAGAGTCGCAAAGGAGCCGAGGGACACCACCCGTTTGGGTAGTTACGTATGTCCCACCTAGCGAGACTCAGCTTGCTTCCGCCGTTTGAAGTAGTAAGCAGGGTCGGTTGGTGGTCCTGCGACGGCGACAAGTTCCCACCCGTTTGCACCAAGCTTGTCTAGATGTTGCTCGAGAACGAATGCCTCGCGTCCGAATGGAACGTTCGGTTCTTTTCGCATGCGCGGCGTAGTGGTCGGCGAAAGGTTTGTGGTACTCGGACCAGCGACGGCCAGGTATTCCCACTGCTCGACGCCATTCCTGTCGTCCGCATTGGATTCCTGTTGGCCCATGGTTTTGACGACGACGACGGGGATAACAGCTAGACACAAAGCAGCAACGATTAAAGGTGCTCGATTACGAATATTCATACGACCTCCAAATTCTTTGTATCTCGGGGAGGGAAGCATTTTACCTCACGGCTGGATTATGTTTCGCCCTCATACAATCGTTTCTCCCCCGTCTCACAGCCGATTTCCTCGAGCTCGTTTGCCTCGCAAGTGTGAAATGAAACGACAACCATGTTTTCGCCTTCCGGAACGAATTCATGAGGCACGTTCTTCTCGATTACGACCCACGTATTCGACAGTAACGGCTTGGATTCCCCACCGACTTTCGACATGCCTTGCCCTTTGACTGCGATCATGTGCTGGATACTGTTCGGGTGGTAATGACAGCCGGACGAGACATCCTTCTTCAATACAAAAATCCAGCCGGACTTTATCGATTCGGGTAGTTGATGAGGTATGGAACTCAGGTCGATTACGGACCAAACAAAAGGTTCCGGAGAATGATCGACTTCGTGGTCCAGTCGCTCGATCGTTTCGACGACAGGGTTGTGATTGATGAGAAATTGGACAGCAGTGCTTAGTTTGTCGAGATCATTGGTAGTCATAACGCACCCCCGCTCGAATTTGAAATCATAACGCCGAAGGCGTTGGCTAATTTCAGCCCAGGGTTGGAGCGCCAGCGACAACCCTGGGAGCGATAAAAATCCCGATTCAACCCTGAAAGGGTTAATACGTGTGAAACCCTTTCAGGGTTGGTGAAATGTTTGATGAATGAACCTGATCTCATTCTCCCCAAGCTTTAGCTTGGGGCTCAGCGATCCAGAAGCGTTTGAAAACCATTTAAATGGTTTTCAGGAGTTAGCCCAACGCTTCACATTCTCCCCAAGCTTTAGCTTGGGGCTCAGCGGTCCAGAAGCGTTTGAAAACCATTTAAATGGTTTTCAGAAGTTAGCCCAACGCGAAACCCCAAGCTAAAGCTTGGGGAGAATGAGAAGTTACTCGAGTGTGCCGTAGTCGGTGTAGCCGCGCTCGCCTGGTGTGTAGAAGGTTGCACGATCGGGTTCGTTAAGCCGCGCGCCGCGCCTCAATCTTTCAGGCAGATCCGGATTCGCCAGAAACTTCGTGCCGAACACGATCGCGTCCGCGCCGCCTTGTTCCAAGAGCTCCGCGCCCTCTTCGCGCGTGAAGCCTCCACCCGCGAAATAGAGGCCCTTGTAATGCGGGCGCAACTTCGCGTGCCAGCCATCACGCGGCCCGTCGGTGACGTGCACGTACGCCAGCGGTCTCTCACTCAGTCGTTGCAGAATGTACGGATAGACCTGGTCAGCGTCATCCTCCTCGACGTCGTTAAAACGTATCTGCGGCGAAAACTTCACGCCGACACGCTCTGCGTCGACTTTGCTCGTCAACGCGTCCAAGACCTCGAAGAGGAATCTCGTGCGATTCTCGATTGAACCGCCATACTCGTCGGTGCGCAGGTTAACATTCGTTGTGAGGAACTGTTGGACCAGGTAACCACTCGCCGCGTGCAACTCAACCCCATCAAATGCGGCGGCAATTGCATTCCCGGCTGCGGTCGAGAAGTCTTTCACGGTCTGCGCGATCTCCTCTCGAGTGATCTCGCGCGGCGTGACGAAATCCTTCATCCCGTCGTCTGTGTAATTCTTACCGTTAGCGCGAACGGCGCTTGGCGCGACGGGCTGTGCATTGCCGGGCAGGAAGTCGGGCAGCGCTATGCGCCCCGTGTGGAAAAGCTGCATGAAGATTTTGCCGCCGCGCGCATGTACAGCTTCGCTCACTGGTCGCCAACTTTCGATCTGCGCACCCGTGTAGATTCCGGGTGTGCGGACGTAGCCCTTCGCCATGGGCGAGATGTTAGTTGCCTCTGTAATGATCAGGCCGGCGGAAGCGCGCTGACCGTAATACAGTGCGGCATATGACGGCTGAACTCCCTCGTCGTCGGCACGGCTGCGCGTCATCGGACCCATAACAATCCGATTATTCAGTTGCGTATTTCCGATCCGCAATGGATCAAACATCGTCGCCATAAAGTTTCTCCTCAAACTATCTACGCATACTTTTCTGAAACATCAACTGGCGCGGGCGGGGGATGCTAAACTCTGAACACGAGCAATGAGCGTGGTGAACGAAACGAACCCAACGGTATTCGTCATAGATGATGACCCCTCGATTCGAGAGGCGATCGACAGTCTCATTCGATCAGTCGGCATCAACGTGAAGACGTTTGCTTCCGCGCAGGAGTTCATGGCGAGCAAACGGCCGGACGCGCCGGCGTGTCTCGTGCTCGACGTGCGCATGCCTGGTCTATCCGGGCTCGATCTACAGCGCGAGCTCGCCAACGCCGGGATCCGTATTCCCGTCATCTTCATTACCGGCCATGGCGATATCCCGATGTCTGTGCGGGCCATGAAAGCGGGTGCGGTGGAATTCCTGACCAAGCCGTTTCGCGATCAGGATCTCCTCGACGCCATCAGCCAGGCGATCGAACGTGACCGCGCCGAACGTGTTCAGTTCGCGGAAGTGGTCGAGTTGCAGCGGCGTTTTGAAGAGTTAACACCGCGCGAACGTGAAGTGATGGACCAGGTGGTTGCGGGTCTGCTCAACAAGCAGATCGCAAATCGTCTGAACATCAGTGAAGTAACTGTAAAGCTTCACCGCCACCAGGTAATGGAAAAAATGAAAGCGCAGTCGTTAGCTGAACTCGTGAGAATGGCAGAAAAGCTCAACATACTCCACGCAAAGTCTTGATCGCCATGCACGAAACTGATGTGCACACAGTCATAGAATTCACGCTCTTTAGTCTTTAACAGTACGTGCCGCACACCAAGCCTAAATTAGTTGTTGTCACGGGACCGCCAGGTTCAGGTAAAACCACACTATCCAAACAACTCGGTAAGCTCCTGTATTTTCCCGTCGTGAGTCGAGATGAAATAAAGGAAGGCTATGTAAGCACGTTCAATATCAGACACGACGAGCTTCCCGAGAACACAAATAAAATTGCGTCCGAGGTTTTCTTTAGAACTGTCGAACTTCTCTTAAGCAACAAGGTTTCTTTGATTGCTGAAGCTGCGTTTCAACATCAAGTATGGGAGCCGCAAATTGAGAGGTTCAAGAAGTATGCGAACGTGTTTGTGATCATTTGTGTGATCGAAGCAGAGATCGCTGCCCAGCGTCATCTCGAAAGAGATCTGGACGATCCAAAGAGGAGATTTTTTCACGGCGGCGCATTACGTCCAGCGGAATATGAACCACCAATGCTCGAAGTTCCCACGATCAAAGTCTGCACTTTGAACGGCTACGATCCGGAACTCGAGGAAATTCGAAAACGGATCGTGGACGGAGGTCTCTAGAGTTTTCTCTACGCCTTTTGTGCCTTTTTGTGGCAAATCAAAAAATTTTCGACGCTGATGTCGATCTGGACAAGCACTATTCGACTTACTGTCAGAAAGGCAAATTTGATTGATTACCGAGGAGATTATGACAACGAACAACACAAAGACGATCCGACTTCATCGCGTGCTCCGCGCAACACCGGAGAGAGTTTACCGCGCATTCATAGATGCTGCCGCAATGTCGAAATGGCTTCCGCCGAATGGATTCACGGGCCAGGTGCATCATATCGACGCCAAGGTTGGCGGCACTTACAAGATGTCGTTCACGAATTTCACGACCGGTAAAAGTCACTCCTTTGGCGGAGAGTTTCTGGAACTCATACCGCACGAACGCATTCGTTACACCGACCGGTTCGACGATCCGAATCTTCCAGGACAAATCCAAACGACGATCAGCTTGAATAAGGTGTCTGTCGGAACCGAGCTGAACATCGTGCAGGAAGGCGTTCCCGCGGCCATTCCCGCTGAGGCTTGTTATTTGGGATGGCAGGAGTCGTTAACGCTGTTGGCAAAACTCGTCGAAGCGGAAATTCCCGATCAGATGTGATGGTAGTGCCTTAGTGCGCCGGGATAAACCGGCAAGTTGTGGT
>JBIOUJ010000065.1:0-27396 GCA_044867025.1 Pyrinomonadaceae bacterium
TCGAAAAGATAAGGCCACGAGTTGAATCCTGCAACGCCTTGATTGTCTGATCGATCGATTGTTCGTTGTTCTTCGCTATCAGATCCTGAGTCACACCCATCGAATCGTAAATCGACGCGATCTTCCCGATACAAACAACGTCGAGATCTTCATCAGCCAGGGCCGGAAGAAGATTCTCACGCGGCGGTGGAACCGCATAATCGTGCCGGTTCTCAGTACGATAAAACGCGCCCGGTCCACCGAGGAACGGTCGCGCGATGACTCGTCCAACCTTGTGCTCGCCATCGAGTATCCCACGCGCGATCTCGCAGATCTCGTACAGCCGTTCGAGCGCAATCACTTCTTCATGCGCTGCGATCTGAAAAACAGAGTCCGCAGACGTGTACACGATCGGCTTCCCTGTTTTCACGTGCTCTTCACCGAGCACTTTGATGATCTCAGTACCTGACGCGGGAATGTTTCCAAGAATGCCCGGCACCGATGTCTCGCGAACGAACTTGTCGATCACTGACGAAGGAAACCCATTCGGGTAAGTAGGGAAGGCGCGGTCGAGAATAATGCCCGCCATCTCCCAGTGGCCCGTCGTCGTGTCTTTGCCATTAGACCGCAAAGCACATCGACCATACGACCCGCTGAGCTGGTCCAACGGCGGGACCGAAGCTAGCGGTCGAATGTTTCCCAGGCCATACCGTTGCAGATTAGGAAGACGTACTTTGCGTGATTCGAGGATGTGACCAAACGTGTCGGCGCCGGCGTCGCCCCAATCCGGAGCATCAGGCATTGCGCCTATGCCGGCACCATCGAGAACGATTAGTAAGACGCGGTTGAAGGGGGATGAAGTCGGCATTTATTGTTTCGGTGCGTAGTAGCCATCGCGCGCACGAACCTGCGCCTTTACCTTCAAACCCTGCACTTCAAGCTTGATCGCGCGAAACTTTCCATCGCGCGCTTTGTTCGTCGGATAGTAACCGAGACTGTAGAGCGTTCCGATGTCTGCTGCCACGCGCGCAAACGCAGACCTCGCGTCAGTCAACGTCGCTGCGACAAAACTTCTTCCACCTGAAACACGCGCCAGGTCATTCATCTCGCGACGGGCCAGGTTGTACAACTCGCGACTGATCGACATGCGCTCGAACGGGCCCATCTGGCAGAAGCTGTTGAAATTCTCAGCACTCGCTTTTGGAAAGAAGAGTTGGCGATAACGCTCGATCTGTTTTTTCGAGAGCGCTAGCTGACCATCGTCGCGGCAGTCTTTCATCAGACGATCTTCAACGAAGTCTTCCGTGTTGACTTGAATAAAGTAACAGGCAATGCCCGCACGTGAGAGTTTCTGTTTTGCCGTGACGAAATCCGAATTGCTCGACGAATCAACACCGTCGGTCAACGCTACGACTGCACGACGCCCGCGGATTTCATCTCGCGCGGGATCGCGAAAGATTGTGTCGGCAACTTTTTCGAGCCCGTCGTAATACGGCGTCCCCTGACTCGCGCCGAGATTCTCGATTGCTAAGCGCAACTGTTCGCGATCGCTCGTCAACGGCGCCAGTACTTCAACCGCAGCCACTGGATCGCCGAAAGTCTGTGACTGGTTGAACGCCACGATTCCGACGCGATCGCCTGGACGCAGTGCTTCGATAAAACTGTTCGCTGCGGAGCGAATCAGGGCCACGTCATCGCGCGTCGATCCGGAAGTGTCGAGCAGCAGTGCGATCTCGAATGGTGTCTCCGTAGTGCCGAAGTTCGCGATCGTTTGCGTTTGACCATCTTCGACGAGCCGAAAGTTTTCCGGACGAAGTCCTGACAATGGACGTCCTGAGCTGTCGGTCACGACCGCGGGTACAGATACCAACTGAGTATCGGTCCTTACGACGTCTCCTTCGTCGACTTCATCGCCGGTTGAGACGGTCTTTTTCGGATCGGTTGTTTCACCATTTCCGTTGACGCGTCGAGGTCTCTGTGCGGGTTGTTGCGCGGGTTCCTGGGCGTGGCTTCGCTCGAAAATCACGCAGCTTACAACCGCAACAAACACGGCGGCGAGGAGAACGATCCGCCCGGGTAAACGACTACTTAGCTTTACAAGTATTGACATAACGACAAACTGGATGGGCTCTCTTGAGGAGAATATAAACCGCCTGCGGCACAACTGTAAATTGCGGAGTGGCGAAGGCTTGACACTCCTCGCGCGTTCTCATAGCATGACGACTCCTTTTGAAAGCGGGATTGGCGGCAGGGCTGATCCCACGAAGGCACGTACGTCAATGGTAGACGGCTTCCCTTACAAGGAAGAGGTTGGGGGTTCGAGTCCCTCCGTGCCTACCAAATGACGATTTGAAATTGCGGAGTCGTAGTTCAGTTGGTTAGAACGCCGGCCTGTCACGTCGGAGGTCGCGGGTTCGAGTCCCGTCGGCTCCGCCACTTATTTCTGTAACTTACCGCCTCCCCTCTACTACTACTAACCTCATGCCTTACAACTCCGCGGGCGCCCTTCAACTCCTTCGGCTTGGCTCCGGTCTTAAAAACGCCACATTTCGTGAAGGTCAGGAAGAATCCATCCGACACATCGTAGAGGGACGTGGTCGTCTGTTAGTCGTCCAACGGACCGGCTGGGGCAAGAGCTTCGTTTACTTCATCGCGGCAAAACTGCTTCGAGAACAAGGCCACGGGCCGGCGATGCTTATTTCACCGCTACTGGCGTTAATGCGCAATCAGCTTCTCGCCGCTGATCGCATGGGTGTTCGGGCCGCCACTATTAACTCTGACAATCCCAATGAGTGGGACAGCGTCGAGCGCGCGCTAATGAGCGACCAACTGGACATACTTTTGATTTCGCCTGAACGCCTTGCCAACGAACGCTTTCGGTCACAAGTTCTTTCGCGGGTTGCAGCGCGTATTGCCTTGTTGGTTATTGACGAAGCTCACTGTATTTCTGATTGGGGCCACGATTTTCGTCCTCACTATCGACTGTTAGAAAGAATCGTACGAGCGCTGCCACCTAATCTGCGTTTACTGGCCACTACCGCTACAGCCAACGATAGAGTAATGGATGATCTGCGTGTTGTATTGGGACCACAACTTGATGTCATGCGCGGCGATCTAAACCGTGCTTCCTTACTTCTTCAAACGATCCGGCTGTCTACTCAGGAAGAAAGAATGGCATGGTTGGCAGAGCAGCTTCCGAATCTGCCGGGAGCCGGGATCATTTACACGCTGACCGTTCGAGACGCAATTCGGCTAGCTGATTGGCTCAAGTCGCGAGGCATAAATGTTGAGCCTTATACCGGACGAACCGGCGATGGACGTGACGAACTTGAGCGGAGCCTGCTCGATAACAAGGTTAAAGCTTTAGTGGCAACGACTGCTCTGGGTATGGGTTTCGACAAACCGGATTTAGCTTTTGTAATTCACTATCAAACTCCGGGATCCGTGGTAGCCTATTACCAACAAGTTGGACGAGCAGGGCGCGCGCTCGAATCTGCTTATGGTGTTTTGCTGAGTGGGCAGGAAGATACCGAAGTCATCGATTACTTTATTGAAACGGCGTTTCCTACCAGAGATGAAGCGGAACAGATACTTAATGTCCTCGAGGAAGCAAAAGGCGGACTCTCTGTTCCGGGGTTGATGGAGCGTCTGAATATTAGGGGCGGACGAATTCAAAGGACCATCGACCTGCTCTCACTCGAATCACCTGCTCCCATCGTAAAGCAAGATACGAAGTGGATTTTAACTACCACAAGCCTTAGCGAAGAATTTTGGCAACGCGCTCAACGACTCACAGAGTTGCGGCAGAGTGAGCGAGATCAGATGCAGGAATACGTTAGTCTTTCGAGTGGGCACATGGATTTTTTAATCCGGGCACTCGACGGTGAGCTGAACGAAGCGCCTACTCCTTTGCTACCCCTGCTACCAACGACAGTAGACGCACAGCTTGTTCATGAAGCGATTGAATTTCTACGCCGCACCAGTTTACCAATCGAACCACGCAAAAAATGGCCGTCTGGAGGAATGCCAAAATATGAACTCAAAGGAAACATCCGCGCCGAGCATTTGGGGGAGCAAGGCAGGGCATTAAGTATGTGGGGCGACGCTGGTTGGGCCAGGCTGCTGCAGGCGGGAAAGTATTCTGACGGACAGTTTAGCGACGAACTCGTCAAAGCATGTGTGACCCTTGTGAGAGAGTGGAACCCTCAACCAGCGCCTGCTTGGGTTACGTGTATTCCATCACTGCGGCATCCGAAGCTCGTGCCGGATTTTGCTCGCAGGTTAGCATCAGAGTTGAGGCTGCCCTTCCGGGACGCAATTGTCAAAACCGGAGCACGCCCGGAGCAGAAAACAATGGCGAATAGCACACACCAAGCTCGAAACGTCGACGGTTCGCTCGCTGTTAATGAACAACTTTTACTTGCTGGCCCGGTATTGTTGGTAGATGATATCGTGGATTCCCGTTGGACATTGACGGTTGCAGCCTGGCTGCTGCGCACTAAGGGCGTTGGCCAGGTTTGGCCTCTTGCCCTCGCTATGACAGGAAACGTTTGATGAGCACTTCGCAAACAGTAATCGGCAATCAAGTCTCAGCTAATACTCAGGCAATCCTGTTGCTCACGGCCCCTCTAATTACCGGACGCGGGCAACATTCAACGGAGTTGTTGACCGCGAGTGAGTATGCGAAGCTCGCGCGGTTTCTTCATCAGAAAGAGTGTCAGCCGGCTGACCTTGTCGTTGCCGGCGGCAGTGAATTGGTCCTTGAATTGGGCAAGATTGTGAATAGCGATCGTCTCAAGCGTCTCGTCGGTCGAGGATTTCTTTTGAGCCAGGCGATCGAACGGTGGCAGGCTCGTTCGATCTGGGTGGTAAGCAGATCTGATGAAGCTTATCCGGCTCGACTGAAAGAACGACTAAAGGATCTCGCTCCGCCAGTTCTCTATGGTTGCGGAGATTCAGCGATTCTTAATACAGGTGGACTGGCGGTAGTCGGATCTCGAAACGCTGATGCGACCATACTTGAGTCGGCGACTCGAATCGGTGAACTCGCCGCGCGGGCTCAACGAACTATTGTTTCCGGCGGCGCAAGAGGAGTGGATCAGGCAGCCATGTCCGGTGGATTGGAGGCGGGAGGAAAGGCGGCCGGAGTTCTCGCGGAGAACCTTGAACGTGCGGCCCTAAACCGAGATCACCGAAACTATTTGAGGGATGGTCAACTAGTACTGCTTTCTCCATACGATCCACAGGCTGGATTCAACGTAGGGAATGCAATGCAGCGAAATAAGTTGATATACGCCCTCGCAGATGCGGCGCTTGTGGTTCAGTCTGATTATGGAAAGGGGGGCACTTGGGCGGGTGCGATTGAACAACTGGAAAAGTTGCGTGTAGTGCCGGTTTACACTTTTCCTCATGCTCAGCACCACGTGGCATTCGAACATCTGGCAAAAAAGGGTGCATTGACGTGGCCCAATCCAAATACGCCCGAAGACTTCAGCGAGACTTTAGCAGGCGCGATCGTCCGAAGAACTTCTTTGGAAACCGAACGATTCTCCTTTTCGGCTGACAATGGACGTCAGTCAGACAAGACACTCGACGAACAGAAGCTACCTGCCACTTCGAGCAAAGCAAACAGTTCAAGTATTTCCCCAGATGAGCAACTCTTTGCCACCGTGAGAACGTTACTCGAGCAACTGGACGCAGCTAAGACTGACAAAGAGATCGCGGACGAATTAAAGGTAAAACCGGTGCAGGCTAAGGAATGGATAAAGCGCCTCGTCAAGGAAGGCACTTTACAGAAGCTATCGAAACCCAACAGGTATTGTTCCACGAAGAACTCTAAACTCTTTTAAGAACTCGATCAGGTCACAGACACGTTTGATCCTCGGATCATTCAGTTTGCGGTCAAGTTCAACTTCTAAAGTCCTCCTCACTGCGGCCCTTCGGCGTATCTCGGAGGGCCGCAGAGATTTTTTATAAAAATTATAAATAAGTGCGGATGTGCTATTGACCGCGCGCGAGTTTTGATTAAAATCCTCTCCAACGGTGAATGTGGTTGCCGGGGTGAGGACGGTAACCAATCGAGGCTGAATGCCTCCGCCAACCTTGAGAGGCCGGTCCTAAGCCGGCCTTTCGGTTTTTTAGCCGCAAAGAGGCACAAAAAAGCAGAAAAATAGATGATTTCGGTCGCTGAAGCGGTTCAGATTGTTAGGCAGCAAACGCCTGTATTGGCCGGCGAGACGGTGCAAATCGAGGCTGCGATGGGGCGGGTGCTGGCGCAGGATATCGTCGCGGATTCGGATCTGCCGCCGTTCGATCGCTCCCAAATGGATGGGTATGCGGTGCGCGCGGACGATGTTAAGTACGCTCCCGTACAGTTGCGCATCGTTGGGGAGTCGGCTGCTGGGCGAGGCTGGCACCATAAATTAGAAGAGGGGCAGGCGGTGCGGATTATGACCGGCGCGCCCGTTCCTGCAGGCGCTGACAGCGTGCAACAGGTCGAACTGGCTCACGAACTGAAAGACAGAACCGTTGTTGAACTACTGGAAACTGTCGAGGTGGGCCGGTCGATAGTCAAACAAGGCGCCGAGATCAAGGCCGGCGAGACAATCTTAAAGGCCGGAACAACGATCAACGCGGCGATGATGGCCGTGCTCGCCGCTTTTGGTTATGCAAAAGTGGAAGTGTTTCGCAGGCCGCGTGTAGGCGTACTCGCCACCGGCACCGAATTGGTTCCAATCGATCAGAAACCCGGACAGGATCAGATTCGCGATTCCAACAACTACTCGATCGGTGCTTACGCCGAACTCGCAGGCGCGGTTGTCGAACGTCTGCCGTTGAGTGGTGATGAAACTTTGCTGTTAAAAAAACAAATAATGGATGGCGCACAGCGTTGCGACATGATCGTCACGTCAGGGGGAGTCTCGATGGGCGTTTACGATGTGACGAAGTCAGCGCTGAGGGAATTGGACGCGGAAATATTTTTTGAACGCGTCGCGCTGCGTCCGGGTAAGCCGACTGTCTTTGCGCGGTTGCCAAACGGCACGCTCGTGTTCGGCCTGCCGGGTAATCCGGTCTCAGTGTCTGTGACGTTTAATTTATTTGCGCGCGCGGCGCTGCGGGCATTGCAAGGCGCGACGGAACCTGCGTTGAAGCAGGAAACCGCCGCGCTTGCGCGAAGTGCGAAGGGGACGAAGGAGCGCGAGAGCTATTTGCCGGCGCAACTAACAACAAACGACGACGGAGAACTCATCGCGTTTCCGCTGAAGTGGGGAGGCTCGTCAGACTTTGTCGCGTTTGCACTAGCAACTGCGCTGGTGATCTTGCCCGCAGACGTTAAGACGATCGAAGCGGGATCGTTGGTAAATGTTCTCAGGTTGCCTTAGATCTTTCTCTGCGGCCCTCTGCGTATCTCTGCGTTCTCTGCGTTTAATCGCCTTTCCAACGCAGAGGCCGCAGAGATACGCAGAGGGCCGCAGAGAAGATCAAATCTGCACGATCGGCGCGACTCGTTCCGTCAATCCCTTGAAACCAAGGAAGCCCGGCAAGCGCTCGATACGCGTACCGATCTTCTGATCGAACAAATCCAATCCTTCCTTGCCCGGCCACAGCGTGGCGATCACGTAGTTCGCTTCCCCTTCGGGCTTTGCACCCTGCCCCACCGGCCTCCAGAACTGACCGATGATGAACCGCGCCAGGCTTCTCGATAACTTGGCCTCACCGAGTTTCACGCGCGCCACATTCCAATAGAAACTCGAGTGGATCGACTCTTCCTGAACAATTCCGACCAGCAGTTTCTGCAATACCGGATGCCCCGCAAGATCTGAGAGTCGCCTGTAAGCGTTCATCGCTGTAATCTCGTTGATCGCTCCCCACACCATGTGCGCGCCGTGAAAATATCTTCCGAAAGGACGCGAGGCATAGTCCGCCAGGTAACTTCCGATCGTGTAAAGACGCGGAATCTTCCGCGTTGCCTCGACCTGCCAGTTCTTGCCCATCGGAAAACCCGCTTCTTCCAAAAATCGATTCAGCAGATTGCCGTGATGGAGCTCCTCGATACTCCAGCGATCCATGAATTTTCTAATCACAGGATCTTTGCCGGTCGGGGTGCGTCGCAGTTCCTGGTAGTACATGTCTGTGAAGTACTCGATGTCGCGCATGTAAACGAGCACGGGAACAAACGCTGGGTTCAGCGGATAATTTTTGATCTCTTTCCACGGAATGCTGTTTACGTACTCTTTTGACAGTGCGCGTGGTTGCCGCTCGTACCAGTCAAGTACTTCCTTATCAGTCTCAAACACGGGGGAACCTCCGACGGTTTCAAAAGTCTATCTACACTACGATCAATCAAGCAAAATGGATTTGTGCTGCTTTAGAAAACAACCCAGGCTCGAGATTGGGAAGGAGAGCATGAGGGCTACCCCGAACGAGGCCCTCGTCCCGGTCGCCGCAGGATAGACAAAAACATGGTCGGATGTCGAGATAAACTTGCCTGAGTGATGTTTTTGTTATCTACTTTTCGCCATGTCGCAACTCTCGCACGTCGACGAGCACGGCCGCGTTCGCATGGTCGATACGGGAAACAAGGAGATCACTTCGCGGCGGGCGGTCGCTTCTGCGAGGGTGTTGATGAGCGCAGAAACGGTTTTGGCGTTGCGCGAGCATCGTACGCCGAAGGGCGATCCGCTCGAAGCGGCGCGGCTTGCGGGGATCATGGGAGCGAAAAAGACGTCGGACTTGATCCCGCTTTGTCATCCGCTTCCGATAACGCACATCGATGTGCAGGCGAGGCTTGAAGAGACTGGCGTCTTGCTCGAGGCGGAGGTTTCAACCAACGCTCAAACCGGCGTGGAAATGGAAGCGCTGACGGCAGTCACGGTTGCAGCGTTGACCATTTACGACATGTGCAAGGCGCTTGAGAAAGGTATCACCATCACAGACGTGCGATTGGAGAGTAAAACAGGCGGGAAGTCCGGGGATTATCAAAGATAATCTGTGTAATCTGTGGATGGCTTTGGAACCTCCCGCTTCCATTGTGCGTTATTCCCCGTGGCACTAGAATAAGGGCCAAAATTTCCGCCGAAGTCCCGGAGAGTTCAAGATGAGATTAAGGCTTTCACAAGACGCGCGACCCCAGGCAATGACACTCCTTATCGCGGCCACGATTTCAGTGCTGCTCTGGTTCATTCCCTACGCCGAGGTTCTAACCTATCCGTTTCGAATTTTCGTGACGTTCATACACGAAGGCGGACACGCAATCGCAGCCTTGCTCACCGGCAACTCCGTGGCCAGTCTCAGCGTTGCGCCGACCGCGAGCGGTGAAACCTACACGACTTCCGGCGGGCTCATCTCGCAAGTCTTAATCTCGAGCGCAGGCTATGTCGGGTCGATGGCCTTCGGCGCGTTGTTGCTGGTGCTGATTCGCAGAGCGGTTGCCGCACGACTTGTGTTGCTCGGCTCCGCAATACTCGTCTTCACACTGACGATGATCTTCGGACTGATCAAACCGATATTTACGGTCACTGCGTGGTCGGGTATACCTTTTACATTGCTTGCGGGAACAGTAATCACAGTCGGGTTGTTTTTGATCGCGCGATTTGCGAGCGCCCGAGTCGCAACTTTCTTCACCGCCTTTCTCGCGGTGCAGTGCGTGTTGAATGCACTCTTTGATCTAAAGACACTCTTCATTATTTCCACACCCTTTGGTTCGGGTGCCACCGACGCAGCGAACATGGCCGCCGCCACGGGAATCCCAGCGCTCTTCTGGACCGTCATCTGGATCGCGCTCGCTCTGGGAATTCTTTGGTTTGCGATGAGACTGTACGTCGCTGGACGCGACAAGACTTACCAACCGGATCTTCCGTTCGAAGAAACGCCCCCGGTTTAATCTGTGTTATCTGTGTACTAAAACTCGTAGCGGTAGCGCACGGTCACGCCACGTCCTGCGCCGTCTATCCCCCAACTGATCCCGCGATACGATTTGTCGAAGATATTTTCAAAGTCGACGAAGACTTCTGATCTTTCGCCGAGCTTCAACGCGCCTCGAACCCCGACCAAACCATAACCCGGCAGATACGGGAAAAGCGGCACAACCGTGTCGTTGTTCACAACGCGAACGCCGTTGATCGTTGCGCCAATCGGAAGCAGACGGTTCTGAACCTGCGCGAGCGTTTCTCCAGTCGAGATCAAAATCCCGCCTGCCGATCCACAGCCCGTCGCACCGGGCGTCGTCAACCCGCGAACGCACGCGCCGCGACGGAAGAAGTTTTGAATGTTTGCGCGCGAGCGCGCCGCACCTGTGCGGCGATCAGTGAGATCGAGCGACGACAATCGATTCTGACGTCCGGTCATCGTCGAATACCCTTCGACGTAAAAACGCGAGCGAGGTTGATAACGCAAACTCACGAAGCCCGTCGCCGGCGGAATCCCGCCTTCGATGTTTGGCGGCAGTCCGTTCAGCAGACTGTGCGCGCGGATGTAAGTGAAATTCGCAGTACCGCTCAATTGATCGTTGAAGCTTGCACGGCCGTTTAAACTCCACGCCGTTCAAACGCGCGTCGTCGAAATTGACGCGCACCAGCACCGGGCTCGTCGGCGCCGCTGCGACAAACACGAGGCCCGCGGCGTTCTGCGAGATGATCTGGTCGCTACCGAGGAAAGTTCCGGTCGCGCCCGGCGGAAGCACCAGCGCCTGATCGAAGTAGACGTCTTTGAGTTTTGTAGTGAAGCCTGTCAGCTCCGCGCCAAAGCGGCGGCTCGTGTAACGGAAGCTCAGGTCGAAGCTGTCGCTGTATTCTGGTCCAAGACGAGTGACAGGAATGCCGGTTGAAACAGCATCGCCCCCTGCTGTTGTGCCGATGAAACCACCACGGCTCGCAGCCGTAACGGCGTCAACTTCGAAGCCCGTTCCTACCAACCCGAGAATTCCGAGATCCGTAGTGTTCGGAGCACGAAAACCGCGCGTGTATTTACCCGCGACATCAAAACCGCCGTAAACCCTGATCACCGCTCCGATACGTCCTGACAGCGCGTCGAAGCGCTGGCTATCGTCGGGGAAAAGTGGAACGCCGCCTGGTCCAAGCGGCGCGTTGCTCGCGCGCGAGAGGTACGACGCGACGTTATAGCGCAGAGCGCCGTTTATCTGGAGCCGATCGGGAATCGCGCTGAAGTTGTGCTGAGCGAAGAAACCATACGAAAGATAACGCGCGCCATCGGGAATTCGTGGACGTGAATTCGTAAACGTCCTGCTTGCAGGATCGAAAGTAAACGCGGGCGCGTTGATCTTGTCGCGATAGACGTCGGCGCCCATGAGGAATGTGTTGCGATCGCCGATCTGCTTGTCGAGATAGAAATTGAACCCGAGGACGTTCGTGCGTTCGCGCTGGTTGGTGATCGCGCCGGCGGGGTTTCCATTACCGCCCTGGTTGATTCTCTCTTCGCGTTGTCCGTTGTAAGAAAATGTGAACGAGCCGTTGTCGAAGATCCAGAGATTCTGCCGGAACAGCCGCGTGTAGAACGTGTCTGTCATCAGGTTGCGCAGGTCGGCGATGTTATTGCCATCGCCGCCGAGCAACTGATCGTAGCGCTTGCCGTTGTCTTGTTGATTGCGCGAGTAGCTGAAAAGCAGTTGCGTGTTGGTGTCGAGGTTGACGTTGGACCGGAGCAACGTACCGTACTGAGTGAATCCGGTGTCGGGAAGTCGTGTCCCGAACACGTTGGACGGAATTCCGAGAAAGCGCGTGACCGCAGCGTGATAATCGAGACCGTCTGCCGGTCGCAGCGTACTGATGCGACGCCCGTTCACGTTCATCAACAGGCCGTAGCTGCTTGTGCCGTAAGTCAGAAGCACATTGCCGCCGGCGCCGTTCGTAGGCGAGGTGTAGAACGTGTTGAGACGGCCGTGAAATTCATCGTCTGGACCACCGTATTTGGGCGTGTGCGAGATGAAGTTCACCACGCCGCCGTGAACATCAGAACCGTATTGCGAGCTGTTTGGACCACGCAGGATTTCCACTCTTTCCAAACTCGATTGCTCGATCAGGCTGAAGAACGTGCCGACACCGCCGCGTTGCGCACTGGTCGTGTAACGCACGCCGTCCACGTAGACCGCGACGTTTCGTCCGGTCAAGCCACGCACGAACACTGCGCTCAGCGACGGACTCGTACGCTGCAGATTCACGCCGGGCTCTTCGTCGACGACTTGCGCCACGACTTCAGTAGCGCGCTCCAGGATCTTGCTGTCGGGGATAAGGTTTATCTGCGTATCGACTTTCCGAATGTCGGTGACGAGGCCGGCTTCGGCCGTGATCGTGACTTGCTCTGCTATGGGAATGACGTCCAGCGCGATCGCGACATCGTGTGTGCCACCCTGATTGACGCGGACCGCTGAACGATGTGTTACGAAGCCGTTCTGCTCCACGTTGAGCTGGTAATCGCCGGGCGCGAGATTGTCGAGCGTGAAGCGACCCTCGTTATCCGTCGTCGTTGCACCTACTACCGCGCGGTTCGTGTGCAACAAAGTGATGTTTGCACCGCTCACTGTCGCGCCATCGCGATCCTTAACCGTTCCCGTAATCTTCCCATCGGAATCGAGCGCGAAGGCTCCGCCGCATGCGAGAAGAACCCACATAAGAGTCGAATGTATCTTTTTCATAGCAGAGGTACGGCAATGTATCGTCGCGGTGTAACTACTACCAGCCACCGTAATCCGCGGAGAATCTGTGTGATCTGTGGTTTTAACTGAGAACGGCGACGACGTGTTCGACGAACTCGTGGACGGTCGCGAGGACTTGAGGGCGGCTTTCGATGGTGACACTGACCACTACAATCGCGGCGAGTACCAGCCAGGGAACAAAACGAACGATTGACGCATTGCTCGCAAGCAGATGAGGTTCGGTCGCTGCGAGCTCTACGAGTCGTCTCACTCGAACTTTCACGCCGGGAATATCTTCACCTCCGACCAAAAACGCGGAAACCGCTGCGGGCATGATTTGACGCTGGCCATGCGGAATCATTCGCGCGATTCGAACCAACGCCGATGCGAGGTTCAGAGCGACCAGCGAACTCTGCTGTGCTGCATGTTCATCGGCGGCTGATTCTGAAGCTTCGCTCCACGCACGGTCCAAAGACCTGCCGCATGGAATCAACAGCAACGCCGCACGGCTGACGCGCATGACTGAGCGCTTGAAGTTGTCGCGCGCGGCGAGGTGGCCATACTCGTGAGCGATGGCGGCCGCGAGTTCTTCCTCGGTCAACGATTCGAGCACGTGTGTCGCGATAAACAAGCGCGGGCGAATCGCGCCGACGACCGCGATGATCGGAAACGAATGTTGCAGAACGAAAGTCGGTACCTTGATCGACTCGATATGAATGGGTGTTGAAGACAACAACCAGTCTCGAAGCAGTGAACGAGTGGCGAGCCATAAGCGGACTCCACGCCACAACGCGAGCCCAACACCGATTGCGGAAAGTGTTGCGAGTGCTCCGAGTTTCCAACTGACAAACTCGTTAGTCGTGTGTGGTTCATATGTGAGGTAAGACGGGATCATGAAGGCTGCGATGGCGACAATCGCGATCACCGGCGGCCCGATGCGCATCACGAAGAGTATCTCGGCGCGCGTGCGTGCGGAACATTTACGCAGCAGCGGCTTGCAGAGCCGTCCAAAGCCTGCCGCCACCAATGTCGCTGACGCGTTGATGGTCAACAGCAGAGCAAGAACCAGAGTGATTCCGAGAAACTCGTACATTACTTTCGTCGCAACTCTCTCTTCTTTTCCTGGACCAGGCGATCGAGCTCGTCGAGCAATTCGCGATCTCGCGCGGTGATGGTGTCGACGATGCACGCGAGTACTGGCTCGACGCCGTCAGCGCCGTGTCCCAGCAGTCCGTCGACGACGTCTTCCTTTATTCCTCGATCGAGATCGTCGCGGGAAACGACTGCGGAGTAGAGAAACGCGCGGCCATCCTTGCGCCGCTCGAGCAGCTTCTTTTTGAAAAGCCTGTCGAGCGTCGTCATCAGGGTTGTGTAAGCGATGCGCTCGTCGAAAGCGCGATGAATGTCGCGCACAGTGACGTCGCCGAGCCGCCAGGTCTCTTCCAGAACCTGGCGCTCAAGCTTCCCGAGAGCAAAGCAGGCTATTTCACGCGGACGCCGGAATCCGCGGAGGAGAAATTGAGACGTCTTCATTGTGAGCGCATTCTGCCACAAAGAAGCACAAAAAGCAGCCGCCTTTTGTGCATTTTTGTGGCATTCGGTATTATTCCGAGTTTGCGATTAGCACCGGATTCGTGTCTGTATGTCTGAAGAAGCAATACAAGTTAGAGGAGCCCGCGTTAATAACCTCAAGAACGTCTCCTTCTCGATCCCCATAAACCAGATGACCGTCGTCACGGGCGTCAGCGGCTCGGGCAAATCGTCGCTCGCGTTCGACACGATTTACGCCGAGGGACAGCGCCGCTACGTCGAATCGCTTTCAGCCTACGCCCGACAGTTTCTGGAGCGGATGGACAAGCCCGACGTCGACGAGATTCAGGGCATCGCTCCGGCCATCGCGATCCGGCAAAAGAACTCGACCCGCAATCCACGTTCAACCGTCGGCACCCAGACCGAGATCTACGACTACCTGCGACTGCTCTTCGCACGAGTCGGACAAACGTATTGCCGAGTTTGCGGGCGGCTCGTCACGCGCGACTCGCCGGATTCAATTGCAGACGAGGTTTTGAGCAACCTCGCGGAAGGCGCCAGGTTTTACTTGCTCTTTCCCGCTTCGGCAGGCTTAACCGAAAGCGGACGCGGAGACGGGGAGACACGGGGACGCGGAGAAAAATCAAAGTCGCCCCGCCGCCGTGTCTCCCCATCTCCCCGTCATCTGATTACGGCTCACTTGATGAGCTTGATGCAACGGGGATTCACGCGCCTCTTCTTCGGCGGACAAATCATCGACTTGCAGTCGCCGGATGATTACCCACGCGACGACTTCAAAGACGTGTATGTGCTCGTCGATCGTTTGACTGCGCGTCCTGACGTTCGCCAGCGCCTGGTTGATTCGTTGGAGATCTGCTTCCAGGAAGGTCACGGGACCGCGCTTGTCGAAACCGCCGAACCGAATCCGAAGCGGCTGTGGTTTTCCGAACGCTTCGAATGCAAGTACGACCATACGGTTTACGCCACTCCCGAACCTCGGCTCTTCAGCTTCAACAACCCGTATGGTGCTTGTCCAACTTGCCAGGGCTTTGGAAACACCATCGGTCTCGATCTCGATCTCGTAATTCCAAATCCGGGCTTGTCACTCAAAGACGGCGCGATCGAGCCATGGACCAAGCCGCAGCACGAGTGGGCCATGGCGGAGCTGAAACAGTTTTGTCGCTCCGAGAAGATCCCAATGAACGTGCCGTTCAATGCGCTTACTCGCTCGGACCAAAAAGCGATCATCGAAGGTCGCGACGACTGGGCCGGCGTGCGCGGGTTCTTCGATTGGATGGAGACGAAAAAGTACAAGCTGCACGTCCGTGTTTTCCTGTCGAAGTACCGTGGTTACACGCTGTGTCCTGACTGCGGCGGCGGCAGGCTGCGCCAGGAAGCGCGCGACGTGAAAGTCGGCGGCCGAACGCTGCCGGAGACTTGCGCATTCTCGATCAAAGATGCGGCCGAGTTTTTTGAAACACTTCAGCTCTCGACCGAACAGGCCGCGATCGCCGAACGAATACTTTTTGAAGTACGTCGCCGACTGCGATTCCTGGTTGAAGTCGGACTCGATTACTTGACTCTCGATCGTCTCGCATCGACGCTCTCGGGCGGCGAAGCTCAGCGTATCCAGCTCGCGACAAATCTCGGATCGTCTCTCGTGGGCGCGCTTTATGTGCTCGACGAGCCGTCGATCGGCCTGCACCCACGTGACAACGATCGTCTGATCCGCCTGCTCAAGAACCTGCGCGACATCGGCAATACAGTGCTCGTCGTCGAACACGACGCAGAGATGATGCGCTCCGCCGATCACATCCTCGACATCGGCCCTGCAGCGGGCGAACTCGGCGGCCGCGTGATGTACGAAGGCGACTTCAAAGGTTTACTCAAAGACGAAACCTCGCTGACCGCTCGGTATCTCCGAGGCGACGCCGAGATTAAAGAACCGAAGCAGCGCCGCACCATGCAAAAGCGGCGGTTATCAATTCAAGGCGCCGCCGAACACAATCTCAAGTCGATCGACGTCGAGATACCGCTCGACATGCTCGTGTGCGTCACAGGCGTCAGCGGTTCCGGAAAGTCGACATTGATTCACGACTGTCTCTACGCCGGCATCAAGAAACAGCGCGGCGAGTGGCAAGGTCACGTTGGAGCGTTTCAGAAGCTCGAGGGCGCGCAGTTGATCGACGACGTGATCCTCGTCGATCAATCACCGATTGGCCGCACACCACGTTCGAATCCAGTGACGTACATCAAGGTGTACGACGCGATACGCGAGGTTTTTTCGAGCACCCGTGAAGCGCAGGCAAGAGGATTTGATCCTTCGCACTTCTCTTTCAATCTTCCCGGCGGGCGCTGCGAGGTTTGCCAGGGAGACGGAACGGTCACGGTGGAGATGCAGTTTCTCGCCGACGTCGAGCTGGTGTGCGAGGAGTGCAAAGGCACGCGCTTCAAACAACAGATTCTCGACATTCGTTATCGGGGAAAGAATGTTCACGAAGTGCTGAACATGACTGTCCGCGAGGCGATCAGCTTCTTTCGTGAAGTGCAGAAGATCACGAACCGCTTGCGTGTTCTTGACGATGTCGGCTTGGGCTACCTGCGTCTGGGCCAATCGGCGACGACGTTGTCCGGCGGCGAAGCGCAACGCATCAAGCTCGCCGCGCACCTGTTGAAACGAACCGGAGCCAAGACGCTCTACATCTTCGACGAGCCAACGACGGGCCTACACTTCGACGACATCAACAAGTTGCTGGCCGCGTTTCGTGCGTTGATCGATGCCGGCGGTTCGTTGCTGGTGATCGAACACAACCTCGACGTGATCAAAACCGCGGATCATGTTATCGATCTCGGTGCGGAAGGTGGCGACGCCGGCGGATATGTGGTTGGCATTGGGACTCCGGAAGAGATAATGAAGCTGCCGCGCTCATACACAGGTCGCTTTCTGCGCGACTATCTTGCGAAGTCAAACGGTCACCTAAAAATGAGCCACAAAGAGGCACAAAATGAGTCTTAGTAAACAGATCGTTTCAGATCTTACGGCGTCGATGAAAGCGCAGGACGCGAGCCGCACGTCAACGCTGCGAATGGTGAAAGCGGCGATGATGAACCGCCAGATCGAAAAGGGCTCAGAGCTGGATGACGACGACGTGCAGAAACTCCTGCGTTCACTCGTCAAACAGCGGCGCGACTCGATCGAGCAGTACGACAAAGCCGGACGTCAGGAACTCGTCGCGAAAGAGCAGGCGGAGATAGACGTTATCGAAAGCTACTTGCCTCAGGCTGCGTCGGCCGAAGTGATCGAACAAGCGGTGATGGCTGCTATTGCCGAAACGGGCGCGACCTCGATTAAAGACATGGGTAAAGTGATGAAGGCAGCACAGGCCGCGCTCGCCGGAAAAAACGCTGACGGTAAAACCATAAGCGAAGTTGTAAAGACGAAGTTACAGGCTATCTAGTTTAGAGTTCAGCCTTTAGGCTGCTGTTTCGGGCACCGGCAAGCTAAAGCTTGAACTCTAAAGCGCGGTTGCTTGAACAGGACCCTTTCCGTATAATTCACAGCTTGCTCGAAGCACGGGGTCTCGTCCGGTGGGTTTCGCGCCCACTTTTTCTTTTGGGGCGAGAACGTCCGCAGGAGTGAACAATGGGAAACGAATCGATTGCAGAGAGGGTTCAGGAACTGGCTGAACGAGTCGCAATCGACCATGGCCTCGAGCTGGTTCACGCAGAGGTTGCCGGCCCTGAGAACAAGCCGATTGTTCGTATATTCATTGATAAGCCGCAGGGTGTGACCCACGAGGATTGCTCGGAAGTAAGCACTCACCTCGGGACGATTCTGGATGTGGAAGATTTTATTCACGCTTCCTACACCCTCGAAGTATCGTCGCCGGGACTCGAACGGGGCCTGTACAAACGCGCTGATTTCGAGCGGTTCGCAGGTAGCCAGGCGAAGTTGAAGACGCGGCAACCGATTGATGGCCAGCGCAATTTCCGCGGTCGTCTGCTGGGGGTAGAGGGCGACGACGTGCTTTTTGACGATAGAACAAACGGGCAGGTCCGGGTTCCACTGGATTTGATTACAAAAGCAAACCTCGAGGTGGATGTGAGCGAGGAGCTACGAGGAGCCAGATAGAGAGACTTTCATGAGTTCATCGATTGCACAGAATATCGAGGCGCTTTGCCAGGAGCAGGGTATCGAACGCGATCTTGTCATTGAAGCAATGAAAGAAGCCGTGCGCGCGGCGGCCAAGAAACAGTTTCGGTCCGGCGAAGACATCCAGGTTGACTGGAATGCCGAAACAGGTATCGAACTGTCTGCTTCGAAGGTCGTCGTCGATGAAGTCGAAAACCCCGCAACCGAACTCTCTATCGTTGAAGCTCGCGAGCTCGCGGGCGACGAAGTTGAATTAGGCGACGCGCTGCTGCTGCCGTTGCCGATGGAAGAATTGGGCCGCATCGCTGCGCAAACCGCGAAGCAGATCCTGTTTCAGAAAGTTCGTGACGCCGTCCGGAGCAATGTTTACGACCAGTACATCGACAAGATCGGCGATCTCGTCAACGGTTACGTCAAGCGCTTTGAACGCGGCAACATCATCGTCGACCTGGGTAACCTCGAAGCAATTCTTCCGCGCTCGCAGCAGTCGCGCGGTGAACAGTGGAACCAGGGCGAGCGAATTCGCGTCGTCATAAATAACGTGTCGAAAGAATCCAAAGGACCGCAAGTCGAAGTCTCGCGCACGTCGCCGGAGCTCCTGCTGCGTCTCTTTGAAATGGAAGTTCCCGAGATTTACGACGGCACTGTCGTGATCAAGTCGGCTGTTCGCGAACCAGGCGAGCGCGCAAAGATCGCCGTGATGTCGAATGAACGCGACGTCGATCCGGTCGGCGCCTGCGTCGGTATGAAAGGCTCTCGCGTACAGGCGATCATTCGCGAGTTGCGCGGCGAGAAGATCGACATCATCGAGTGGTCAGACGAGCCTTCAGTATTTGCCGCAAACGCACTATCTCCCGCGAAGGTCAATCAGGTCAGAATCACCGACATCGAAAACCGCCAGATGGAAGTCATCGTCAACGAAGATCAACTGTCGCTGGCGATCGGCAAACGTGGTCAGAACGTTCGACTCGCCACCAAGCTTGTCGGTTGGAACATCGACATTCGCAGTGAGGAAGAGATCAAGCGAGAGGTCACCGAGCAGATGGGTGCGCTTATCGCTTCCGGCGAAGCGGTACCGCTTTCTGTTATCGAGGGCGTTACGGCACAACAGGCTGAAGCCCTTGCGGAACACGGTATCAACGATATCGACGCGCTGTCACAAACTACTGTGGACGATCTCGTCGAGTTCCTCGACCTGAGTTTGGACGAAGCGGAAACGATCCTGAGCGCTGCGCAGGCTGTCGTGGCACTGCGCGATCGCAGTTTGGGTGAAGCGGAAGCGACCGAAGGAGAAGTGCCCGAAGAACAGCATGCGGTTTCAGTAGAGTTCGACGAGTCCATGGAAGAAGAAGTCGAGCCGTCACCTGAGTCGACTGCGGCTGGTTACGACGAGGCGGTCGAGAATGGTGTGCCCTTCACGGCGGAGAGGGAAATACTTGCCCGGGATTCGGCCGATCCGGTGCCGGTCACCGAAGCCGAGCCCGTTCCGGCTGACGAAATATTTTTGCAGGAACCCGGTCGCGACTTGCGTCCCGACACGATTACACCTGCTCCTGACATAACCTCCTCCGGTGTCGAAGCGTTTGAAAACGTTGAGGCAGTCGCGGAAGAGTTTATGGTCGAAGAAGAGATTGCTTCGGACGCCACCACGGACGAAGCAGAAACATCGACTCCCGCAGTTTCGGAAGATGCTGCATCAGGCGGGAGTATGGACGATGATGATGAGAACCGGTGATGCAGCCAATTAGTTACAACACAAATGCGGTCTACCTGGGCCGTTTGTGTTGCCCGCTTAGCCCCTGCGGTCACGCGCCGACCTTCTGATCGACGCTGAAAGTGGTTGGGCTCAAGTGGGTCCCAATCACTTTAGGTTGTCAGGACGCAGAACCAGCGTTCGAGAAGGAGTGCATGACAGTTTCCTCGAAAGTTCGCATTTACGATCTCGCCAAAGAACTAAAGCTCGACACCAAGCGGCTCATCGAAGAGGTACGTCGCGAAGGTGTCGACGTCAGCGTTCCATCGAACTCGGTGTCCAAGGAACTCGCTGAGAAGATTCGGAACAAGTACTTCCCGAAGAAGGAAACGGCCGTCAAGCGCGCGGTGAAGGTAGTCAAGCGCGCGGTTCTGCCGGCTACGGAAGCACCTGTGGCAGAGGCTGAAGCGGAGGTTCACGAACCGGAACCGGATGAGCCACTACCGGCGCCAATACCGGTTGAGACCCCGGCCGCTGTTCCGCCGCCCGCAACCGCGGCCAAGCCGCCCGTTACTCGGCTGGTTAAAAAGCTGAGTCCGGCTGTTCGAGCGGAAGCTCCGACGATTGAAGAGGTCGTTCCACCGCCCGTGGTCGAGGAGGAGCCACCGGTTTCGGAACCGGAGATCGTCGAGGAACCGGTAACAGTCGCACCGGAAGTCGTTGCACCGACAAATGGCGCCGCGCAACAGCACCAGCAGCAGCCAAGAGTCGCTCCGCCACCTTCTCGTCAGGTCAGAGTTCTGCGACCAACGGCAGCGGCGCTCAATGCCGGCATCAGGCCTGGAGAACGCGCTCCTGTTCCGACACCTCCTCCACCGGCAGCTCCGCCGAAGGAACGCACCGTCGAACGGCCTTCGCGCGTCAGAGAGCGGCCTTCCCTGCCCCGCTCGGAGCGTTTAGGAACTCCAGGCGAAACGGCGACACCGCAAACCACATACATCCCGCCTCCAGACGCCGGACGCCGCCGTTCGCGTCGCAGCAGTCCCCGCGGAGGACGCAAGATCGAGGGCAAAGCCGGGAGGTTCGATAAGGGCGATTTCATTCCGCCGCCGAAGGCGCTGTCACTCGAAGACCGCATCGCGGGCCGGCTCGAGATGCCGGGTTCGGGCGAGCTGAAATCGGTTCGATTGATCGAAGGTTCGACCGTTAAAGAGTTTGCAGAAAAACTCGGAATCAAGCCGAAGGACGTTGTGACGCTGCTGTTGCAGCGCGGCGTGTTCGCGACTATCAATCAACCGTTGATGGACGACGTTGCGGCAGATCTCGGTAAACGATTCGGTTATGACGTTTCGTTTGTGCCGTTTGAAGAGATGGTGGCGGAAGAAGAGTTTGAAGAACTGATCGCCGCCGACGCCGACGACGTCGAGTTGCCGCGCGCTCCTGTTGTCACTGTCATGGGCCACGTAGACCACGGTAAGACGTCGTTGCTCGACGCCATCAGAACTACGGATGTGGCAGCCGGTGAAGCGGGTGGTATCACGCAGCACATCGGCGCGTACAGTGTGCAGGTTCCGAGTCCGGACAATTCTGACGAGACTCGTCGCGTCGTGTTCCTCGACACGCCGGGTCACGAAGCGTTCACGATGATGCGTGCGCGTGGAGCGAAGGCGACGGACATCGTCGTGCTCGTTGTCGCTGCGGACGACGGTGTGATGCCGCAGACGATCGAAGCGATCGAGCACTCGAGAGCCGCCGGCGTGCCGATCATCGTTGCTATCAACAAGATCGATAAGCCGGATGCGAATCCGGATCGCGTCAGACAAGAACTCGCACAACAAGGTCTGTCGCCACTCGACTGGGGTGGTGAGACTGAGATGGTCCAGGTCTCTGCGAAGAAGCGACAGAACCTCGAAACGCTGCTCGAAACGATTCTGTTGACGTCAGACATTTTGAATCTGCGCGCCAGCCCGACGCGTTTGGCTTCGGGAGTCGTGTTAGAAGCGAAACTCGATCGCGGCCGCGGCGCGGTGGCCACAGTGCTGGTCCAACAGGGCACGCTGAAAATTCACGAGCCGTTCATTGTTGGACAAATCTCAGGCAAGGTCAGAGCGATGTTCAACGATCGCGGTGAGCCGATTACAGAAGCCGGACCGGCGACACCGGTCGAGGTGCTTGGTTTGCAAGGCGTACCGCAAGCAGGCGAGAGCTTCCAGGTTGTTTCAGACATCACCAAGGCCCAATCGATCTCGCAACACCGTCAAATGTTGAGCCGCCAGGCGGCGCTGCTACAGACGACGAAACGCGGTATCGAAGCGTTGGGCGAGAGTGAAGTCAAGGAACTGCTGGTCATCATCAAGGCCGACGTGCAGGGTTCGGTGGAAGTGTTGAAGTCGACGCTGCAAAAGCTCTCGACGGATCGCGTGAAAGTCAAAGTGATTCGATCGGGCGTGGGCGCGATCACGGAATCAGACGTGTTGCTGGGTTCCGCAACGCAGGCTGGCTCGTCTTCGTCGGCTGTGGTGATCATCGGTTTCAACGTACGTCCCGAAGCACGTGCGGCGGACGTCGCGAAACAGGAAGACGTGGACATTCGTCTCCACTCGATCATCTACAAGGTCGAAGAAGAGATTCGCGCCGCGATGATCGGCATGCTCGAGGCGATCGAGAAGGAGAAGATCCTCGGCAAGGCGGCTGTTCGCGAAGTGTTCCGCGTGCCGAAGGCCGGAACGGTTGCGGGGTGCATGGTTATCGACGGTTTGATCCGTCGCAACGCACGCGCTCGCCTGATTCGCGATGGCGTGGTGAGCTGGGAAGGCAACATCGCGTCGCTGCGCCGGTTCAAGGATGATGTCTCTGAAGTTCGTGAAGGTTTCGAGTGTGGTATCAGTCTGGAAAACTTCAACGACGTGAAAGTCGGAGACCAGATTGAGGCATACGTGGTTGAGCGAGTAGCGGCGACGGAATTATAGGAGCAGGAGGCAGGAATCAGGAGGAGGAGGGATTTGCCTGCTCCTGCACACTGCGCCTGCAACCTGATTTATGCATCGGAAAGAAAGAGCTGCGGACACTCTCAAGGAAGAGATTGCCCAGATTGTTGGTTACGAGTTGGAAGACCCACGATTGTCGCTGGTCACAGTCACTGACGTTCGGCTGTCGGCCGACAAACGCGCGGCGCGTGTTTACGTCACGGTGGCAGGTGACGAGGATGAGCACAAATCAGCTCTCGCGGCGTTGAAACACGCCGCGCCTTACGTGCGGAAACAATTAGGACTCTCGCTGAACCTTCCGCGCACGCCCGAGATTCACTTCGTGCGCGATCGCGTCGAAGAGGAAGGCGAACGCGTCGATCAACTGCTTCAGCAGATCGAGCGAGAGTGGGAAAGTAAAGGAAAGGAAGAAGATCGTTAGGTGCTTAGTCAAGTAGTCGAGTTGATCGAGGCAAAGCGTCGTTTCGCGATCACCTCGCATATTCGTCCCGACGGCGACAGCCTCGGATCGTCGCTCGGTCTTTACTGGTTGCTGCGCGCGCTTGATAAAGACGTCGAAGTCATCATGCGCGATCCGGTTCCACACGCTTACCAGCAACTTCCCGGCGCAGACGATGTACGCGTCACTCCCGTGGTCGATCCTTCGTACCACGCCGTGTTTGTGATCGAGTGTTCCGACATTACGCGCCCGGGGCTGGTCGATCTCGAAAAGCAATTCGTCGTCAACATCGATCACCATTCGACAACCGCGCTCTTCGGAAACATCAACTGGATCGATTCGACTGCTTCCGCGGTTGGTGAAATGATCTACAACCTCTGCAAAGCGACCGGCGTCCGCGTGACAAAAGAGATCGCAGAGTGCGTCTACACAGCGCTTATCACTGACACCGGATCGTTCCATTACTCAAACACGACCGAGCGAACTTTTAAAGTTGCTTCCGAGCTCGTGCGCACCGGCGTCAAGCCCGCGAAAACGGCTGAGGCAGTGTTTGCGAGTTACCCGTGGAGCCGCATTCAGCTCATGGGCGCGGTTTTGTCGACCGCCAGAAGGGACGAAAGCGGACGCGTGGCTTGTATGCGGCAGACGATGGACATGCAGCGACAGGCGCAGGCTTCGGATGAAGATGCTGACGGGTTTGTGAACTATCCGTTGACCGTCGGCGAGGTCGAAGCGGTCGCGATGCTCAAAGAGTGTGAGCCGGGAATTTACCGCACGAGTCTCAGATCGAAAGGCGACGTGAATGTCGCGAAAGTCGCCGAGAAGTTCGGCGGCGGCGGTCATCGTAACGCGGCCGGCTGTACGCTGAAAGGCAGTTGGGAAGAAGCGGAGAGCACGATAGTCGCGTTGTTACAGGATGCCGTGAAGCGTGCAAACGGCGCGCGCGACATCACTGAGGACGCGTTGAAGGATACGGTAGTTTAGCTACAAAACCACAAAGATCATCTTGTGCTTTTTGTGGCTTCAATATCGATGGCTTCGAAAGAAAAAAAGTACAAATGGCGCCGCGCGGACTATCAGGAGAAGACGCGCGGCCTTTTAATGGTCCATACCGGCAACGGTAAGGGAAAGACCACGTGCGCGCTGGGTTTGATGATGCGTGCCGCGGGGCGCGGTTTGAAGTGCTGCATGATTCAGTTCATGAAGTCGCGCAACGACCGTTACGGCGAGCACGAGTCGGCTGAAACGCTCGGGATCGAAGTCTACACGATGGGCGACGGCTTTACGTGGGACACGAAAAATCCGGAACAGGATATCAAGACCGCGCGCGATACGTGGGCTCTTTGTGTCGAGAAGCTTCGTTCCGGTGATTACGACCTGCTGGTGTTTGACGAACTCGTTTACGTGCTGAGCTACAAGATGTTGCCGGTCGCGGAGGTGTTGGAGGAGTTTCGCGCCATCCGCGCCGCGCAACCCGCGCTGCACATTGTGGTTACGGGCCGCGATGCGCCGCCGGAGCTAATCGAAGCTGCCGACCTGGTAACGGAGATGACAGAGATAAAACACCCGTTCACCGCCGGAATCCGCGCGCAACAGGGGATTGAGTTTTGATTCCACAGGATTCGTGCTACGCTTCCCCGCATTCGATGGCCTGGTTCAGTAAGAAAAATCAGCGGATTGAGGTCGTTCCGCCTGAAGAACGCAATGTGAAGACGGAAAACGTCTTCGTTAAATGCGACGGGTGTGAAGCGCACCTTTTCAAGGGCGAGCTCGAAGACGGCCAGCAGGTGTGCAAACACTGTGGCCACCACTTCCGCATCGGTGCACGCGAACGACTCTCTTTGCTCTTCGATCAAGGGAAGTTCGAAGAACTCGACTCCGAAGTCATCTCCATCGATCCGCTGGAATTCGTCGATAGCAAGCCTTACAAGGAGAGATTAAGCCAGGCAAGAGAGACGTCCGGTCTGCCCGAGGCGATTATCAACGCGCGTGGCACGGTAGGCGATCATCCCGTTGTAGCTGGTGCGATGGACATGAACTTCATCGGGGGTTCGATGGGATCGGCTGTCGGCGAAAAAGTCACGCGGCTGATCGAACGCGCGATGAGCGACCGCTGCGCGGTGATCATCTTCTCCGCGTCCGGAGGAGCACGTATGCAGGAGGGTACGCTCTCGCTCATGCAGATGGCGAAGATCTCGGCAGCGCTCGCGGCACTCGACGAAGCAAGGTTGCCCTTCATCTCTGTTCTCACCGATCCGACTACGGGTGGCGTTACTGCAAGCTTTGCGATGCTCGGCGACGTAATCATCGCGGAACCGAAAGCGTTGATCGGATTTGCTGGTCCGAGAGTCATCGAGCAGACGATTCGCCAGAAGCTGCCGAAGGATTTTCAGCGCTCCGAGTTCCTGTTGGACCACGGCATGATCGACGCGATCGTCGACCGTCGTGAGTTGCGCGATTACGTCGTCAAAGTGCTGAACTTCATGATGAATCCCGAGATCGTGGAGCCGCAAGGCCTTAACATTAGCCACAAAAAAGCACAAAATTCACAAAACAGGTAACGGATTAACGGTGCTCAACTCCTTCGCTTTTCCTTTTGTGACTTTTGTGCTTTTTTGTGGCTAAACCTTTTGTGCTTTTTTGTGGCTAAACTTGGTTATGGATTTTGAGGCTGCGGTTGAGTATCTCCTGGGACTTGGACATGAGACGCTCACGATCAAGCTAGGCCTTAGAAATACCGAACTGCTGCTCGACGCTCTCGACAATCCTCACCGCGCGTTTCCTTCTGTTCAGATCGCAGGAACAAACGGCAAAGGCTCCACCGCAGCCATGCTGGATTCCATTTGCCGCGCTGCCGGAATTAAAACTGGTCTCTATACTTCACCTCATCTTGTTTCGATAACCGAACGGATCAAAATCTCTGGTGAACCAATCAGCACGGAGGATTTTGCTGCCTGCGCAACCGTGGTTCGCGAAGTGTCGGAACAGTTGCTCTGCGGCAAGCAGATCGAGGCGTTGCCAACATTCTTCGAGCAATTGACTGCGATTGCGCTACTCGCGTTCCGCAACGCAGGAATCGAATTAGCGATTCTTGAAACGGGTTTAGGTGGACGGCTGGATTCCACCACCGCGGCGAACGCCACGATCGTCGCCATCACACAGATCGCAATGGACCACGAGGAATACCTGGGCCCCACGATCCAGAGCATCGCCAGTGAGAAAGCGGCGATTATCCGCCCGGGCGTCAAGGCAGTCATAGCGAAACAACAACCCGAGGCTATGTCGGTTTTACTGCGTCGCTGTGAGGAGAGCGGTGTGACTCCGATCCTGGCTGAACGTGCGATCGGCTATGAGAACGTTTTACTCGCCCTGCGTGGGCGACATCAGATGGATAACGCGGCCGTCGCAATTCGTTTAGCTGAATTACTGCACGTTCCTCGCGCTGAGATCGTATCTGGCCTTGCAAACGCGTATCACCCCGGTCGACTTGAACTAATTGCACATAAGCCGGACTTTCTACTCGATGGCGCCCACAATCCCGCCGGCTGCCAATCGTTGCGTGCGTATTTGGACGAATTTGCGCCTCGGCCGCTGGCGTTGGTTTTCGGGGCGATGCGTGATAAGCAACTCGAGCAAATCGGCGAGATACTGTTTCCGGCAGCTGACGTTCTCATTCTGACTCCGGTTGAGAACCCCAGAAGCGCGTCGATCGAAATGCTTCGACCTGTAGCCAACCGCTTTGCGCGCGGCACTGTTATTGAAACTGATTCGAGTGCCGATGCGCTGCGGGTCGCAGTCGCGAAGACGCCCTCGGAAGGTTTGATATGCATCGCCGGATCGCTGTACCTCATTGGCGAGGTGCGGTCGTCGATCTTGAGAATGAGTTTGGATGGACCAACATGAAAGAACTACCAAAGATACTCAACAGCCAAAAAGTTTTTGATGGCCGCGTGTTCGAAGTTACCG
>JBIOUJ010000066.1:0-8642 GCA_044867025.1 Pyrinomonadaceae bacterium
ATCCAGATCTGCGTCATCCGCGTTCATCTGCGGCAGAGATACCCAGAGAAAAACCTATTCGCCGGTCCGCGCTGTTCCGTTGGTCAAGCGGAGAAATGCTTCTTCCAGGCTTTCCTGAGCGGGACTCAACTCGTACACCTTGATTCCCTGAGCCACCAACAGCGCATTCAGCGAGGGAATGCGTTCCGCGTCTGCATCAACATGCAAATAGGCAGCGCCATTCCGGCTGACCGTCACGTCGGGTTCTTTGATCAGCAAATCAAAAGCGGCTGACAAGTTGTCGACTCGCACTTTGTACCGGCTCGCAGGTGCGACCAACGCGTCGGGAGCGCCTTCGTAAAGCAGACGTCCCTCGTGAATCACTCCGACTCGATTGCACAATTGTTCGATCTCCGTGAGCAGGTGACTCGACAACAACACAGTGAGGTTGAATTCCTCTCGCAGCCGTCGAATCAGCTCCCGCGTCTGTTGTATTCCCTGTGGATCGAGACCGTTCGTCGGCTCGTCGAGAATGATCAGCTCCGGCGTTGGTAAAAGCGCTTGCGCAATTCCCAGACGCTGTCGCATGCCGTACGAATAGGTCTTCACCGGATCACGCGCACGAGCGCGCAAGTCGACGATCTCGAGGACCTCTTCGACGCGTTTCGACGACACGCCACCCGACAACGACGCGAGCAGTTGTAAATTCCTGCGTCCGGAAAAGTTTTCGTAGAACGCCGGTGTCTCGACAATCGCGCCTATCGCCGCGCGCGCCCGTATGTAGTCCCAACCTGACGCGCGCGCCTGGAATTTGATCGCACCGGACGTGGGCCGCACTAACCCCAACAACATCCTCAGCGTCGTCGACTTCCCTGCCCCGTTTGGACCAAGAAACCCGTAGATATCGCCTCGCTCGACGCGCATGGACAGACGATCAACCGCCGTGCGGGCGCCGAAACGTTTAGTCAACTCTTCAGTCTGTAACGTTATGTCCGTCAAAGTCCTACTTCCACTAACAGCGGCCAGTGGTCCATACGACCAACTGCCGCATTGCGCAAAACTTCCACTCGTCCAACCTGCTTAGGTGGACCAAACACGTAATCGATGCGTCGATCGTTGATTGCCGTGTCGCCTGCTTTGCGTCCGAGATCGCGAAAGCTGCGCAGGATGTGGCTATACGATTCGCTGTCGTGTTTTACGTTGTCGGTATAGAGATTTGTCTCGTTGGCCGCCTTGAGCTCGAAGTTGAAATCACCCGCGATGAAAACCTCGGACGATCGCATTCGGGCGTGTGCCCAATCGATCAGACTTTCGGTGTAAGTTCGTCGCGCGGCGGCATTGAATGCGTCGGCATGGGCGCTCAAAAGCGTGATCTGCGGCGTGTCGGAGCGCGTTCGAAATGAAGCTGCAAGCGCATAACGGGAGCCGACGGCAACCGGTGTGAACGTTGCGGCCGTGTCTTTGACCAGCACCGCCTCGAAACGATCGGTCCTACCCTGCTGCGCAACTGCGCCCCGGTATTTACCTTTCAACAACCCCACCAAGGTGTTTAGTTGCTCTTTGCCCGTCAGTTCCTGCAAGGCGACCGCGTCAGGATCTTCTCGTAGGATCACGTCCGCAACTGCCGGCAGGTCTTTGTTGTGTGCGCGCGTGTCGTCCTCGAGTTCCGCGTAGCCGATGTTCCATGTGAGCAGGCGAACTGAGTTAGCGGCGTGTGCCGTTGGAGTTGGACCATCGACCTCCCGGGGCTGTGCGAAGTGAACGGCGCCCGCGATCATGAGACAAAACAAGAGCAGAAGGATCAGTTTCACCCACATCTCAGGTAACAATATCCTTCCGCTCGAAGATCACTACGCTCGTCAGCAACAAGCCGATCGTATACGCGCCGCAGACACATGCACTGTGCCATAAACTCTGCCAGGGAATGTCGGGCTTGAACACGACGCGCCAGAAATCCATGTCGGTCGTAAAAAAGTAAGGCCGCAAATGCTCGAAGAACTCCACCCGCCCAACGATGTACAAAACCAAATACGCCGCGATCGTCATGATGGTGGCTTGTACAGGCGAGTCGAAAATGACTGAACAAAGCAGCGCGAGAGCAGCGATGACGAGAAGCGCCCACGTCCCGGAGAGTGCGGCGTAACCGAAACGCATGAGTGCATCGTCGCGCATGATCTTTCCCGGCGCGTCGACGAGATTAAGTGGTCCGGGATAGAGCTCGAGGTTTCCCCAGCCAACGAAGATCAAGCCAACCACCAGGTTCAAGCCGATGAAGAACGTGAGCAGAAGACCCGCGTGAAGTGCGGTCACCAGAAACTTTGTCAGGACGAGCGAGGCGCGCGAGATCGGACGCGTACAGATCATCCGCAGCGTGCCTGCGCGTGCTTCACCTGCGATCTGCGAACCCGCGCTCATCGACACGAAGATTGGCAGGAGTAAAGTGAAAGAAAACAGGACCGAGTAAAGCGCGAACGTCAACCCGTTGAAGTACTGCCTGGATTCGTATGTATATTTGAACTGCTCGACAGCCTCGCCGCCTGTTTTCCGTGCCGCGTAGGTGTAGAACCCCCACAGCATCAGCGCCACGAATCCGATTAAGACGACAAACGACAGGTAAAAGCTCTTAGCGCGAAACAACTTCTCCAATTCCAATTTAAGTAACGTGAGCATTTCCCGGCGCGCCTTTCGGTTTGAAACTCTTTAACGACCCAGATGGGTCCGTTGTTCACGATTTGCTTTCTGCCTTTGTACAGAGTGAACTCAACTGGTGCCCACTAGAGTTTTGGAAATTTTCCAGATTTTTGCATTTTAACTAGCCTTAGGATTTACGTCTGCCTACCGCTAACTATTGGCAAATCATAATTTACCATTCTACCCACCGCTCGGGGCGCAGCACTTGCCTAAACATATTGCCTCCCCAAACCGACTCTCGATCTTTCCTTGGTAATTCTTATCAGGAGGTTAAGCTATGCGAAAACTCTTCATCGTGGCGTTTGCAGTTGTCCTTGGGCTGACGGCTCAGCAAGTCTACGCTCAGGGTAACGCTACACTCACAGGCGCCGTCACTGATCCGAATGGAGCAGTGGTTGCCGGCGCTACTGTAAAGGCTACCAACATTGCCACTAACACTGTGACCGATACTCAAACCACAGATGCAGGCCTCTACCGATTCCCAACTCTACCAGTAGGTATTTACAAAGTTTCCGCCGAAGCAGCGGGCTTCAAATCAGCCGCGGTCGAAAACGTTACTCTCACAGTCGGCCAAACCGTGACTCAGGACATAAAACTCGAAGTCGGTGTGGCGACTGAAACCGTAACGGTCCAGGCAGGCGGCGAACAATTGGCCCAACCCAATGAATCCAGTGTGTCGGCGCTGTTGAACCGAAACGTCTGGGAAAATTTCCCTCTCGAAAATCGTGACACTAATGAATTCATCAATATCCTGCCCGGTGCTGTGCCGGACACGTTTGCAGGCAGCACACGAGGAGCTGCTGTGAATGGCGCACGCGGCGGGATGGGAAACTTCCTCGTAGAAGGTTATGACAATAACGACCAGGGCCAGGGTGGTCGTGGCGCTCTTGTTTCCGGAGGTATCACGAGCATCTCCCCGGACGCCATTCAGGAATATCGAGTCATTACCAACAACTATTCGGCCCAATATGGTAAGGCGGGCGGCTTTGTAACTGACACCGTGCTCCGTTCAGGCGCGAACGAGATACACGGTTCACTCTTCGCATATAACAGAATCCAAAAACTTGCGGCTAACGACTTCTTTTCGAATAAAGAAGGCGTCCAGGATTCACTCGTTAGAAACCAGTTCGGCGGTTCGATCGGTGGACCGATCAGGAAAGACAAAACATTCGGGTTCGGTACGGTTGAGTTTCACCGCTTGCGCGAGGGCGCACCGCTAACCGCGATTAGTACGACCCAACAGTTCCTCAATTTTGTTCAGAGTGGAGCGTTTGCAACGTTTCACGAATCCGATCCAAATGGAATTTGCATGGTAAACCTCGGCGCACCCTGCCCGGGCGCTTTCAGCAACTCTCGAACTTTGGGGGCAAACTTCCAGAGTCTACAAGCTGCAATTCCGATCCCGCTAGCCACATCGAATTTTTCTAATGTTGCTACGGGGTTGCTGACAGGGGATCCCGCCATCGTTTACCCGGTTCCCGTCTACGGCGACGTGACCGTAATCAACAACACCTTCCTCAATGCGAGCCGCTTCACTGGCAAAGTGGATCACATCATGAGCCAGAGTAACCGGTTTACGGGTACGTTCCTCTTGGAAGATTCAGATACCGGTGACACTCGAGGTGGTGGTGATAACACGATCGGAGCTCCATTTCTCTCTCCAGGGCGCTCGATTCTTGCCGGCCTCAGTTGGGTTCACGATTTCAGCCCGACCGTGATCAATGAAGCAAAGGTCAGCTATCTGCGCCACGTTCGCGACTTTGTCCAGTGCCCAGGTACCGAAGGGCTGCCATCGGTAGTCACGGGCGTCGATTCGATGAGTAATTCCGGAATAAGCTTCGGTTGCAGCAGTAATCTGCCGCAGTTCTTTACTGACAACCAGTTTCAGTACCAGGATCACATTTCCTTCATTCGCGGAGCCCACAGTTTCAGGGCCGGCGTAGAATATCGCCGCATTCGGAATGGGTCTGCATTTGAAGCGATCAAAAATGGATTGATCGTTCCGCACGGTGTCGAAGAGCTGCTGACTGATGGTTTCTTCGGTGATGAAGCGGACCTCGTCTTCTTCGGCGAACCCGCCTTCGGTGGCTACACGTTTGCTCAGGCATCGCTTAACCCACAGACCGGTACGTTACCCGAATACTACAGAGGTTACCGCGCTAACGAGTGGGCGACATACTTTCAGGATGACTGGAAGTTCAAACGCACTCTCACTCTTAATCTCGGCGTGCGATGGGAGTATTTCGGTCCACCGCATAACTTCCGTTCCGGCATAGACTCCAACTTCTACTTTGGTTCTGGTGACACACCAGTTCCGAATCCCACTGCCAATCCATTCTTCCCGGACGATAGTGCACAAACCGCTATGGTCGTGCGTGGAGGCTTCCAGCAGCGCGACAATGAGATCTGGAAGAAAGACTTCAATAACTTTGCTCCACGTGTGGGCTTTGCATGGGATGTGTTGGGCACTCAGAGGTTAGTTGTTCGTGGTGGCGGTGCGATTTCTTATGACCGCATCTGGAACAACCTGTTTGAGAACATCCGCTTCAATGCGCCGTTCTTCTCGTTCGCGACAGTAGGTGCATTTGGCGGCGGCGCCGGCGTACCCGCTGGGCCAATAACGACACCGGGCCTGTATGGTGTTCCGTTCACGGAAGCGAATACGGCATTGTTCAACAATCCGTTGTTCAACCCTGTTCCTTCACCACGCCACATGGACGAGAATCTCGTGACTCCGTACGTTCAGCAGTTCAACCTGGGCATACAGTACGAGTTCGCGCGAGACTTTTTGTTCGAGGCAAATTACATCACCACGCAAGGTCGCGGTCTCACCGGCATCATTGACATCAACACCTTCAATGGCCGGGTTCGTGGCGGCGCCAGCCGGCGACCGAATCCCACTATCGGCGGCGATAATTTCCGCACGAATGCGTTCAAGTCGATCTATCACGGCGGCCAATTCATCGTACGGAACCGGACGTGGCACGGACTGCAATTCACCAGTCACTACACTTTCGCCAAGGCAATTGACGAGGTTAGTGACGCATTCAACAACCGCGCCGGCGCACGACCGATGGACAACTTCAATATCCATCTGGATCGAGGCCGTGCGGACTTTGACGTTCGGCACCGGTTTGTGACGGGCTTTACTTATGACCTGCCGTTCGCGAAGGACAATCGCTGGCTGGGCGGCTGGACGATGTCCGGTGTCGTTCAACTTCAGTCAGGCGTGCCGTTTTCGGTGTTCCACAGCGGTCAGGATTCGAACGCGGATGGTTACTTCACGGATCGCGCTGTGTTTATCGGTAGCAGCTTCCCGGCTGCATACATCCGAAATCAAAGTCCTGCGGATGGCTTCTTCAACACAGACTTCTGGCAAGGCATGAACACCAGAGTGGCTGAGCTAGGTCCGGCTGCGGCGTGCGGGCCGGGTAACGGAGTTGTCATCAGCAATACACAGTGGTGGTGCAACGGCACCTCCGGTCGAAACATTTTGAGTGGTCCCAACTTTCAAAACGTGGACTTTGGTGTTCACAAGAAGTTTCGCTTGACTGAACAAACTTCGGTTCAGCTTCAGGCAAACGCTTTCAATCTGTTCAATCACCCGAACTTTGGGTTACCTGTGGGCAACATAAACAGCTCGCAGTTTGGTCGATCTATCAACACCGTTGGCTCACCAAGAGTGATACAATTGGCGCTCAGATTAGACTTCTAAACATCAGGGTCGAATTGAACTCTTCGGGGGCGGTCACCTTATCAGGGCCGCCCCTCACATCTTAATGTTGATCAAAGACGGGAGGTCCGCAGATGCGTCGTCAACACACGTTGAGAACACTGGGCACCGTATTTGGAAGTTTGCTTCTGATTGCACCCATTACATGCTTTGCGCAGAAACGACCTGACACGTCGGGTGGTGTTGGAACAAGTGCGAGGCGAGACTCGATATTGGCCCGCGAAGCTGATCTTGAGGGTCGTGAAATAAGATTGCGGCTTTTAAGTGAGCCCGGCAAGACTAAGACGGCACAGACCGTAGATGAGCGAAAATTCATCGTCAACCAGATCTTCGAGGACTTTGAGCGAATGCAGATCGTGAATCGCGAGATGATGCAGGCAAGCTCAAACCTCAACGCTCAGAGTTGCAAAAGAATCTCGAGCCTGGCGGATGAAATGACTAAACGCGCGAAGCGACTGAAGACGAATCTCGGTATACCGGATCCGGACGAGGTGAAAAAGGATCACGAAGAGAATGCTCCGGCGATGGATGTCGCGCAATTCAAGGCTTCGCTGCAAACGCTCGATGGCTCTGTGAAGAGTTTCGTCAACAGCCCACTATTCAAGGATCCAAGAGTTACAACTGTGGGCCAGTTGCATAGTCTCAGGAAAGACATTACCAACGTTATCGAGCTTAGCCGCACCGTCAAAAAGGCTGCCGGCAAACTCTACCATTAGTGAACGCGGTAGCAGAGTAGCCACAAAAAGGGCACAAACCAGACACAAAGCATGTTCTTTCGTTTTGTGTCTTCTTTTGTGCCTTTTGTGGCCCTACTCATATCTGAGGGCTACGAGGGGATCGACTTTTGTCGCTCGTCGCGCCGGGATGTAACTAGCTAAAAACGTCGCGACGAAAAGAATCAGACTCGCTGCCATAAAAGTAGCGAGATCTGTCGGCTTCGTTTCGAACAACAACGCCTCGATCAACTTGCTCAACGCGTACGAACCGAGCAACCCGAGCGTCACGCCTGCAACTGCAAGAACCACTCCCTGCCGCACCACCATCCGCAGCACAGCGTGCCCTGTCGCACCAAGCGCCATGCGAATGCCGATCTCCTGTGTCCTTTGTGCAACCGAGTAAGACACCAGTCCATACACACCCGTCATCGTCAACACCAGTCCGATCACGCCGAATAGACTAAACAGAAATGTGTAGAACCGCGGCTCGTTTACCGTGTCTGAAATCGCAAGCGTCAGCGGGCGGATCTTCGTGACGGTTACCGTCGGATCGAGAGCGCGAATCTCGTTTCGAAATGCTTCTGCCAGCGTAGAAGGCTCAACCGTTGTACGGACAAAGAAGTTGCCCCACGTCCAACTGTTTTGCTGGTACGGCAAATAGATCTCGGGATTAGGGGATCTCGTCAGACTCTTGTGATGCACATCGCCAACTACGCCCACGATGGTCCACTTTTTCGGGTCGCCCTCATTCTGGTTCGCACCGATGTGAGAAATCACTTGTCCAAGTACTTCTTCGTTCGGGAAGTACTCCCGCACAAATGTTTGATTTACGATGGCCACACCGACTCCGCCTCGCCTGTCCTGCTCGTTGAAATAACGCCCTTTGAGCAACGGGATCTTCATCGCCTGGAAGTATTCCGCCGTGACGCTCCTGTTACTCGCGCCTGGTTCAGTTCCCGGCTCAGGCTCAGGTCGTCCCTCGATACGGAAATCGGAACCGACGTCTCCACCGCTGAATGGCATCGGCGCGGCAAACGCCGCGCGCTCGACTCCCGGCAATGCGCGTAACCGCGCGAGAGCCTGGTCCACATAGCGCGCACACTCCTCCGGATTCTCGTACACGGCACGCGTCAACCCGATCTCACCGGTCAAAGTATTATTCGGATCGAAACCGGGCGGAACGTTTACCAGTTGGGCGAAACTCTTGATCATCAGCCCGGCTCCGACGACGAGAATCAAGCTCAGTGCGATTTCCGCGACGACCAGGACGTCGCGCCAGAGTCTCAAGCCGCCACTGCTGGTCCCACCTTTGGTCCCCGCTTTCAGAACGTCATTCATCTTCGGTCTTGAAGCGTGGAGCGTAGGCAGAAGACTGAACAGGAGTCCCGTTAATACTGAGACTGCAAACGTGAAGAGCAGTACGCGGGCGTTGATCTGAACTTCCGCGAGACGCGGCAACTGGTTCGCGGCATATACGCGAATCGCACCGAGCGCCCACGTCGCGATCAATAGACCAACCGCGC
>JBIOUJ010000067.1:0-15731 GCA_044867025.1 Pyrinomonadaceae bacterium
AGCGTAGCGAACAGCTATAACATCTCCCTTCGCCTGCCGATGCCGCCACTGATGCACCCAGAGGTCGAGTACAAAATGCAGGTAGAGATTTGCAAGGATTGGTGAGATCACCGATCCTTGCGGAGTACCTTCCTCTGTCTCGAACCACCGGCCCTCCTCCATCACACCCGCTTTCAACCATTTCTGGATGAGGCGGACCATTCGTTTGTCTCCTACCCGATGCTCGACGAACTTAATCATCCAATCATGTCGCACCTTATCGAAGAATGATCGGATGTCGAGATCTAAAATCCAGTTCACTTTCTTGCGTCTTATTCCCACCCACAAGGCATCCAGCGCATCGTGTTGACTGCGTCCCGGCCGGAACCCGTATGAGAAACCCAGAAAGTCCTCCTCCCATATCTGATTGAGGACTTTCCCTACTGCGTGCTGGACGATCTTGTCTTCCAGCGCCGCAATACCCAGTGGCCGTTGTCGGCCATCAGCTTTGGGTATCCAGGTTCTCAGTGACGGTAACGCTCGGTAGGCCCCGCGATGGATGCGACCATGGAGGTTTCTTAATCGCTCCTCCAAATCTTCTCCATATTCTTGCCACGTGACGCCATCCACTCCCGGGGCAGCTCCTCGCTTCAGTGCGCAGTAGCTATCCCGCAGCAAATCAACCGTCACGTGGTGCAGCAGAGCTGTGAACTTTAATTTCTTATCCTTCTTTGCGGCTTCGCGCACATGGGCCAACTTGCTTGACCAGCTTTTCCGTTTCTGCGTCCGGTACTGGTTGGGTTGCTCCATGTTCTCCTTGGTCAGCGTCCTTCCCTCCACCGCCTCCGCTGGCGGTTCCCCGCTTTTGTTCGGCTGCTTCGCAGGTACTATGACGCTGTCCGACTCCCCGTCACCGTGCCTGTGGGACTTATCGCTCATCGCTTTCTCCCACTGGTCCGCCGCCGTTCGTTTCGGCGGACAGTAACTGGGCCTCTCGGTTCTCGCGCGTGGAGTTTCTATGCATGCATGGGGTCTCTGACTCCGCAGGGTGGAGACGCACTCGCGCTAGCGCACGCCGCCTTGTTGCCTTCCAGTCTTTGTGACGCCGTCGGCTTCTCCCTGGTTGAAGGGCCTTTTCGGAGCTCTATACCCAGCCTACATATACCTCTGTCGAACGCTTCGATTGCGGTCTTGCGACCGCCCCCGCATGACTCGAGGCCAGGATGGTTCGCTACTCCTTATCCTGTATGACTCTTTCATTCACGACTCCACGCCGGTTTATCCCGACGCACCACTAGGCCGACCCTAGACCATCAACCTTCACTAGAAAGGATGACGATCATGACCATTGATAGTAGCGCAACCGTGCGCCACGAAGCACCTCACACAAACCGAACAACCAGAAACGCAACTATAATGAATGCTCTGAAACGAAGAGCGCAGGCGGTCTTAAACGACACCTCGATCGATCCGCAGAGCCGCGCGATTATTCGTTATGCAATGGAGATAAACGATCCGTGGCTTGCTGAACTCGTCCGCCGCGCCGATGCGGGCGAAACCCTCTTCGACACGGTTGATTTCTCACAGACACCCGATACGCGCGAACATGCTTCAAGCGACGAAAGAGTGGAAGCGCTCGCGGAGATGATCTGTCGTGCCGGTGATGAACCGGAAACGAAATCGGCCGCACTGCTCGTGCTAATGTCGACGATTGAAAACTCCACGCATCCTAAAGTGCTCGCGAACACCGCTAAACATCTGGCCTTCACACGGTGCGGTGAGTTGAACCTCTTCGGCATGGTCGAGGCGCAGGTGGCAACAGTTGAGCACGAACTGTTGGCGAATGTCGTTTAGTTCAACGGGATTCACAAGGCTGTGGGGCGGCCCTCCGTGGCCGCCCCTCGTTTCTGGCATTTTGGGCCAGATCCCTTTATATGGACGTGTTGCCCCTCTCTACGTTCATGGTCGGTGTGGTAAATTGTGGACAAGGTAGAAATAGCAATGTCAACAGAAGCACTCAACAGAATTATCGAAGAAGTTAACGCACTCACACCACAAGAACGCCGTGAGTTGATCGACCGGTTGGCGCACGAAGAGCAAAACTCACCATTGCGGGAGTGGTTGACCAAAGCTCGAAACATGCGAGCGGAACTTCCGCTCACCAGCGATTCAGTAGAAATTTTGAGAGAACTCCGTGAGGTGCGCTCCAGGCAATGAAATCAACGGAAGTTTGTGTTGATGCTAGCCTTGCGATAAAAGTCGTTGTACCTGAGGCTGGAAGCGATAAGGCAGATGCTTTATTCGATCAATGGGCCGGCGAGGAGATACAACTGATTGCTCCGGTGTTCTTTGAAGTGGAGACGGACAGTATTCTTCGACAAAAGGTCTCCTTGCGCCGAGAATTGACTGTTGATCAGGCTCAACTTGCTTTTGCTTCACTCCGGGCATTGCCCATTAAGACCAAGCATTCAGCAGAGCAAAGAGAACGGGCCTGGGAAATCGCTAGCGAGTTTCAATTCCCGACTGTCTACGACGCCACATATCTTGCGCTCGCGGAATTGAGCAAGTGCGACTTCTGGACGGCTGACGAAAAGTTATTCAAACAAGTCAGAGACAAATTAACTTTTGTTCAATGGCTGGGAAACTATGCTCGGGTAAGTTGACTCTTGGCACCGCTCCAGCCTGTCACAACTAAGGCACAACGGAGTGCCGCAGGTGCAAAGAGTGCAGAGCGTGCAAACATTAAGACAGCAAAAAACCGCAGCCATATTCACGTTCTGCTGATTTACTCAATAAACAATAAGATGCTTGTACTCCCGCCCTCGGCACCAAACGCACAATTTAATTGCTCTATTTACTTAACTTGCTAGCAGTAGCACCTCGGCCTGTCACAACTAAGGCACAAAGTTTTGGTCTACGGCATTACTTCACGTGTCATACCAAATCTTTAACGTCTGCCATCAATCTTGATTGTCTCAGTGATGCGCAGCACTCGAATGCGCTTACGCCGTCCCGTTGCGCTGGCAAAGGGCCGATCGAGGGAAGTCTCCGCCTGCACCCTGAAGCCACCTTGAGATCCTTGTACAGCTTGTCTGCGGACATTAACGCACCTGAAATAAATCCGGATCTTCGATCTCACACAATGCTTTTCAGCGACAAAAGTAAATGGAAGCTATAACCGCCCAGAGAAGCCCATGGTGGTCGTATAGGCGATTCAAATTCCTTTCCTACAACCTTTCGTTTACACGCAAAGCGCTCGTCGCTGGACCAGTCGAGATTGTGATTGTGCGCCTCACCGAAAGGCGGCCCGTGAGATCGAAAACGCGATCGACACGTGCTGGCCGCTTGCTAGTCAACTTGCCACCGACTGAATAAAACGTGCGGCGAACAAACGTCTTCTCGTCGAAGCAGTTTCCATTTGCAAACTCGTAGTTGTGTGTGGCCGCAGAAGGCTGTGCCTGGGACGAGAACGTAAACGGCAGGACGGCGATTAGAAGGAGTGTTCTCAAGGATGTCACCTCAGTTCATTAACACCGCCGGTGCCGAAATGTGCTAGGGAAGGTGAAACAACTGGACAAACCGCTGATTTATTCTAATATTCACAAGCTCTCCCAACATCAAGACTGCAACGAGGGTTTCGTAAAACTCGAACATTGCCGTAGTCCAATACGATTGCCCAGAACTCCCATGACAAACCAGCCCATTCCGGATCTACCGGCTCCGCTCGCAACGGCCCAGGCCGAAGGCCGCCTGACAACAGCCTCGATTCTCGATCTGCATTCAGCCAACGGAGCGACGATCGCAGTCTCGACTCAACCAGTGCTGATGGTTGGAACGGCGCCGCCGCCCGGACCCATGCGCAAGGTGACCGCATTCTTTGAAGGTGGCGAACACACCTTCCTCGGCGATCAGGTGCTGCTGAATTTCGAAGGCCAGACCCAGCCCACCCCGGCCGCGAGCTATCCCATTCTCCTGCCGAACCAGCTCAAGCTGACTTACGGGCAGATCGTCGGGCTCGCTGGAGACTTCTACGGTTTTCCTGATCGCCCGATCTCCGCAGATTCGACTGGCCAGACATTCCAGGACGCCTTCGATTCGCTGGCCAGGCTCCCCGCCTCGAATGCCGAAGCGACTCTGATCCTGGAGACCATGAAGACAGAGATCGACGCGGCCAATAAGGCCATCGCCGATGGCTTCGATCCCTCGAGCGCCTACGACGCCCTGGGGGACCGACTGAATTATGTTTACAACTACGATACCGGCGGTGGAGTGGGCATCATCCCACGCGGTCGCTATCTGCTGTTGGCCGCAAAGAATTGGGACCACTTCGGCGCCACCGCCGTCGCTGCCTACACCATCGGCCACACGGCAGCGCAACTTGCAGCAGCACATGCGGCGAAGCTTTCAATTCCCAGTGCCCGGCGCGCCGCGCTGGAACTGGCTTATGCCATGAACGCCTTTGCCGACCATTTTCTGACAGACCTGTTCTCCGCGGGACACCTGCGCACTCCGCGAAAGGAAATGCACGATTTACTTATGGAGACGACTGGAAGCCTCTGTGCCCGGATGATGCATGACGAAGACTCGTGCTACGGCCTGCGGGTGACAAATGCCAAGGGCGAGACTTGGACCGCCTATGGCGACAAGCGACTTCGCGATAAAGTGAACGCGGCGAACCTTCAGCGCGCCGAAGCGGCGGTGCAACTCTCAGCCGACGAGGTTTGGCACGCCTTCCAGGGCAGCGCTCCAGCGAGCGGCGCGCTCCAGTTGATCCCCGATTTCGGCGCGTTGCTCGCTAATCCCAACAACCCCGCGAATGGCAGCCCCCTCTTCATAGCCAGTAACGGCGGGATCAGCAAACGCAAGCAGTTCGGCGATCGCAAGAATTACGAATGGACCACAGATTGGTATTCGGTCACCACCTACATGACGAGCAATTGGTACCACATCATGGCGGCCTGCGGCGACCGCGAGAAGTTCATGATGGAGAGCGCGTTCCTCGCCATCACGACCAACGGGGCTGACCCGGCGCTGATCCTCTACGATCGCAAGGGCAAGGACGCCTACGGCCCCGTCGGGACCACCAGCGTACCGGGATTAGAAGTTGACCTGGTGAATCCCCTCATGATCGGCGACATCAATCGCGACGGGCTGCCGGAGATCATCCACTTTGCCCCGAACAATATCGTCATGCAGGCCTTTGGCCTTTCCGACACGGGAGCCTACACGCCCATCGATAGTTGGCCCGCGCCAGCTCTGCGCAGCGCGGGATCGCTGGTCGTGGATGCCAACGACGACGGCGACGATCGGGTCGTCTGTACCCCACTGGATTTCGAATCTCAAAACATCGGGCTGAAAACCTACCGGCTGATGAATAACCACTTTTTCATCATGCAGGACACTCCCGACCTCGGTGTGCCACAGCTCACCACCGATTTTACCCGGCCTGATCCGGTACTCGTCGCGGTCGACATGAACGGCGACGGCAAGCAGCAGATAGCGATGCTCGGCAATGCTTCGACTCCCTGTGATGTACGCACAACCTCACAGTCGCTGTACCTCATCTCGGCTGACAGCAACGGAAACTTCAGTGTTTCCTGGAAGGGTGACATCCCGATCACTCCGGTGACGCCCCCTACTTTCTATCCCCTGGACGAGACGAGCCGGATTTGGGTGCTGCCCGTCGATTGCAATGGCGACGGCAAGACCGAACTGGCCCAGATGTTTGCCTACCGGGCTAATCCGGCCACGCCTGACTGGTTGTCATTCGGCATGCATCTCTACGGTCCGGATGGCGCCGGAGGCTACAAGGAGATCGCCGCCACTTTCCAAATGGGAACGGTGAAGGCAGACCCCATAATGTTAGTCGCGGATTACGATGGCGATGGTTGCGACGAGATCATCTCGATCGCGCCCGCTGATTACACAGAGAACGGCACGCTCACCATCTGGAAATATAAGCTCTCTCGTTATTTTCATGCGACCGATTGGTTCTACCAAACATCGGTCGTCGACAGTAGACTCTGTCCCCCTATGATCAACATCCGGGGCGCGACAGTCGTTAACAAGCACAAGAAGGGCTCGAACGACCACATCGTCGTGTTCTGGGACAACGCCGGCCAGTTGACGATGCGCGTCATCGGCGGAAGGCCGTTGCGGATCCTCGCCGATTACCCGCTCGAAGCCTCTCATCCCGCAACTGCGGGGTATGACTATTACTCGTTGGAATTACATGGCGGGGACGTCGACTAAACCGAAGGAGAAGAACTCATGGCGATCGAATTGACCGTGGTAGACGAGAACAGTAACCCTTTCCCGGCAGGCACGACCTTGGTGCTGCTGGTCGATGACCGGCCGTTGGCACGTGCCGAGCTCGATGCTACCGGTGTCGCGCGCTTCGACGTGGATACCACCAACGTTGAGCGGCTTGCGGTCAGACTCGAGGATAGTCAGTTCTGATCGGGAACGCCACGAGATTCGGATTGACATCCATGACAGTCCCGTCTTCTTTCAATAACATGCTAAGCGAGTACGAAAGATCGACACTCTTGCGCGCATGGTCGGCCATGCGAATCTGCGGTCAGGAAACCTTGCCTGCTGCACACGGAAGCGACCACGTACGCCCCGGGCAAGGGCAAGTGGCGTCAAGGCAAGTTAGGGCAGTTGACTCAGACAGTGACCCTGAAACATAGCTAATCGAGTTTCGACGCCCTCGATCTTCCACGGGAGACCGAGGGCGTTTTTATTTGGTTGGTGTGAATCAAAACTGATCCTGTTGAGCATTCCTTTCGCGAGGTGAATCAAAATGCTTCCTAAATTAATCACTTCCATCTTGCCGGTTCTGAAACGAGCACAGACCTGCGAAGCTTGCGGGCAGTCCTTCGCGTGCGAGATTAATCTCGGTCATGGTTGCTGGTGTGGAGAGATCAAATTGACCGACGAAACCAGAGCGGAGTTACGCAGTCGATATCGAAGCTGTTTATGTCGACCGTGTCTGGAAAAGGCAGCAGCAGGCACACTGCCCATTGCCGGTAAAACAGAACAACGACAATGAGTAAAGACATTCAATCATATCCTCGCCGCATCATCTGCCTGACTGAAGAGACGACCGAAACGCTCTATCTGCTCGGAGAACAGGATCGGATTGTGGGAGTGTCTGGCTATACGGTGCGACCACCTGAAGCGCGGCAAAAGCCTAAGGTCTCAGCTTTCATCAACGCGAAGTTCGATAAGATTATGGCGCTGGAACCCGATCTTGTTTTCGCCTTCTCCGATCTACAAGCTGATATTGCTGCTGAGTTGATTCGCCGCGGAGTGACCGTATTCACTTTCAACCAGCGCAGCATTGCGGAGATTATGGAAATGATTCTCACGATCGGCCGCATTGTGGGGAGCGGAGAAAAGTCTGAGCAAGTGATTACTACCTTGCAGACTGAAATGGATGCAATAGCTGAATCGGCGGCGCGCTTTGCTTACCGGCCACGCGTGTTATTTGAAGAATGGTACGAGCCGCTTATCTCCGGCATACGCTGGGTTGATGAGTTGATTGAGATCGCTGGTGGTGATTCCGTATTTCCGGAGCTGCGGCGGCACCAGGGCGCAAAGGATCGAATAGTGAATCCTGCTGATGTGATTGGCCGCGACCCTCAAGTGATTATCGGCTCCTGGTGTGGGCGACAAGTTAAGAAGGCTCTGATTCGCGCACGTGAAGGTTGGGCCGGCATCAGCGCAGTTCGTGATGATCGGCTTTATGAGATCAAATCCGCTTATATCCTCCAGCCCGGTCCGGCGGCGCTCACAGAAGGACTGCGACAGCTCCACGCAATACTCGCGCGCGTCGTGGGCCAACAGCTCGATCCATCGCTTCTTCCACGAGAACGCGCTGACGCACGCTTAGGATTGGCGGTCTGATGACAAGCGAGAAGTCCGAACTAATACTACAGGTCCGTGGTTTGAATCCTTCCGCTTTATCCTTGCGACCTTGTTCGACTTATATTAAGGTTTGATCGCCATACTTAACTCAGCGGGTTCTCACTTTAAACCCAATTGCGAAACCCAATTGCGTAATACAGACCCCGCAAGTTTCGTCGGCTCTCTGCCATGTGTCTTGTAACCTTCACTTAAATTCGGGCCATTGAAAACTAGAGGTTTCCGAGCGTATGACGCGAGGAGGTCTCGATGCGGAAGAGCAAATTCAGTCTCTCGATCTGAAGCGGTGGAAGCAGGACGGACGGTAAAAGACATCTGGTCGCGAACATGAGATCAGCGAAGCGACTTATTCCTCATGGGGATCTACAACCTCATCAAATCGACCGTCCCCTTAAGCTTTAGAATCTGGCTTAGGCGCGACGCCAAGATGCTCTTTCAGCGTACTGGGGCAAGGCTTCGCGGCAGCGGTCCCATCCCACCGCGAGATCTCATCCATCTCGTGATCGGCGTCTACGATCTCAAGGGGTTTCTTGAGAGTGGCGCGACATCTGCCGACGCCCTCCGCGACGCCTTGAAGGAAGCGGGTGCTGACGTAGAGACGCTCGGAAGAATCCTGGATTTCGGTTGCGGGTGCGGGAGGATCATGCGTCACTGGAAAGCCCTGCGCGGTGCCTCGCTGCATGGCACGGACTTTAACCCGATCCTGATCAACTGGTGCACCGCCAATCTTCCGTTCGCCGAGTTCAAAGTAAACTCCCTGGGTGGTCCACTGCCGTACGAGAGTAACTCCTTCGATCTCGTTTATGCTTATTCTGTTTTTACCCATCTCCCCCCTCCTCTGCAAAGTTACTGGGTTGGCGAAATGAGGCGGGTACTTAAGCCCGGCGGGTTCCTTTATGTCACGCTGCATGGCGAGAGTTGCATTGACTGGCTGGACGAGAAATTGCAGAAGGATTTCAGGATGGGTCGGTTCGTCGCTATAGGGGAACAGCCCGGCACGAACAATTACGCCGCCTACCATCCGGAAGCCTACGTGCGCGGGGAATTCTCCCGCGGATTCTCCGTGGAAGTCTTCCGGCGCGAGGGGGCGAGAGGCGGATCAAGACAAGACGCATATTTGCTCAAGAAGATCTAGTATCCAGTCTGACGGAGGGCGACGACTTTGGATGCCGCACCAACAACTCATTCAACCGCACTCGCGATCCGGAAATATGGAATCACCACCAGGCGATCTCAATCAACCCAGTTCGTGATGATCAGCTTTATGAGATCAAATCAGCTTATATCCTCCAGCCCGGTCCGGCAGCGCTCACAGAAGGACTGCGACAGCTCCACGCAATACTGGCGCGCGTCGTGGGCCAACAGCTCGATCCATCGCTTCTTCCACGAGAACGCGCTGACGCACGCTTAGGATTGGCGGTCTGATGACAAGCGAAAAGTCCGAACTCATACTATTAAAAATAATGAACACAGACTGTCTGTCCATCCGCTTCGCCGTTAAGTTAGTCCAGGCTTGCACTGTTGCCGCAGTGGTTTTCTGGACCGGCCCGGCGACGCGCGCTTCAAATTCCGTTGTCTCATATGTAATTCGCGTTGACCATGCTGACCTCTCCGGCTTCGACGTGCAAATGCGAATTCCTCGCGCAAGAGGCACCACGCGCCTGGCCATGGCGTCTCATCCGATATACGACGACCGCTATTGGCGATACGTTGAAGATCTCAGCGCTGAATCTCGCGGCGCAAAACTCTCAGTCACGCACGAAGAAGATGCTTTGTGGCAGGTCGATGCGCCCGGCGGTGAACTGATTGTGAAGTATCGTGTTCGTCTGCCGCCCAAAACGTCGGCCATACGATCGGCATATAAACCTTTTCTTTCAGAGACTGGTGGACTCGTAGGCGATCTTCATTCGCTCATGTATGTCGTAGGCGCGACGTCAGCGAGCGCGCGCGTGACGCTCGACATTCCGAAAGGCTGGGCCATCGCATCCGGGCTCGATCCGACCAGCGATCCGAAAACGTTCGCTGCCTCATCCGTCGAGCTTTTGCTGGACTCACCGATCGCGATCGGCAAATTCCAACAATGGGACTTCATCGTCAACGGCGTGCCCCACCGAGTTGTATATTTGCCACAATCAAACGCGGCCTCATTCGACACGAGAGCTTTCATTGCCGGCCTCAAAGGCCTTGCAAGTGAGGCCATAAAGATCTTCGGCCGCCCGCCGTACCGTCGTTACACCTTTATTTATCAAGACGGCGCGGATGGCGCTCTCGAGCACCTGAATTCCGTGACCATCGGCGCACGCAGTCAATCTCTCGCGCAAGAACTCGGCAGTGTCTTTCAAACTACTGCCCACGAATACTTTCACACCTGGAATCTGATGCGTGTCCGCCCAATTGAGCGCGTCGGTATTCGTTATCGGCCGGCGGAGCCAACGCCCGTCTTATGGTGGAGTGAAGGCGCGACTATCTTTTTCAGTGATCTGTTGTTGCGGCGAGCGAAACTACCAACTTTTGAGCCCACGCGTTTGGCGCATCTCGAGAACAGGCTTGCGACTTATCTATTGACGCCCGGGTATTCCCACATCTCGCCGGAACGAGTGAGTTTGACGGGCGACGATCCATTCGCGCTTGGCGATGATTTTTCCAGCGTCCATCTTCAGGGAGAAGTGCTTAGTTCCATGTTGGATCTGATGGTTCGCGAGGCCACGCACGGGCAGCGCTCACTCGACGACGTCATGCGTCTCTTGAGCGAGCGGTTTAATCCCGAGCGCGGCATCGCCGACGGCGACATTGAGAGCGCGGTCCACGACACGTGCGGATGCGACGCGCACACTTTCTTCGAAGCACACGTGCGCGGAACACAGCCCCTCGATTTTGATCGCTATCTGAGAGCAATCGGCTTGCGTATGCAGGTGACTTGGGCGCCTGCGGTGAACGGTGATGGCACGCCGGCGGCTGACCTGCGCATCTTCGCCCTAACCAGACCGGAAGGATCAGCGCCGAGAATTCGGCTCACCAACCCTTCGAGTGCTTGGGGCCGCGCAGGTTTGCACACCGGCGATCGGCTGATCTCGGTCGATGGGCGGCGGGTTGCCACACCGGCGGACTTCAGAGTGTGGCTAGGCAAACTTCACATTGGCGACACCGCGCGAATTGAGGTGGAGCGCAATGGTCGCACACTGACTCTTTCAGTTGCAGTTTCTGGTTACGATCGTCCAACGGTGCGGCTGGAAGAAATTCCTGACACAAGGCCCGAGCAGGTCAGACTACGAACTCAGTGGTTGAACAGCAGTACTTTGACTCGTTGACACACCTCAAAAGTCGAAACTTACACTTGGACCGGGTCAGTACCACCTGCGGTAGCGGGTGGGTCAACCATCGCCATCATGCCTCATTTGTTATCGTTGACCCACCCGCTACCGCAGGTGGTACTGACCCGATCCAAGAGCGATTCCTGACTTTTGAGGCAAGCCTACAGAGAGAAGTGGAGCTTGTTCGTGTAGAACTCGATCGCTTTATCGTAATCTCTAACAACGAGTGCCACATGAACCATCGATTGCCGCATCACGTCTCTACTTGTTAATCGCCTCATAGAGTTTTTTGCCAGATCCCCTAGCTTTCATATTCCGCGCCCTCGGCGCTCCGTTTCGACTTTTTGTGCAAAGCTTGTAGTCGCCAGTCTTCTGTTATTTGGTGATAATGAGGAGACCTATGTCACGATTTGTGGAACAAGATACTACGCATGTAACCCGACGAGATTTTCTCTCGAGGGCGGCGCTGTTCGCGGGATATTGTGCCTTGAGTTGCGACCTCGAAGCACAGCAACCTAATGCTGCATACGGAGTACCGCCAGAACAGGCTCTGGATGACAAGAATGTGATTCACGGAAGAGTTACCTTCAAGACCGGAACGGAAGACCTCGATGCCTATCTGGCCAGGCCGAACAAGAAAGGCAGATTTCCCATAGTCGTCATCATTGCCGGAAACCCTCCCTATGAAGACTACGTTCGGAATATGACTGCTATGTTCGCGCAGATTGGTTTTGTTGGAATCGCGCCCAACATTTACTCACCGCAGAAGGACGCGACGACACTCGAGCAGCTACGAAAAATCCTCGCCGAGAAAATTACCGACGCCAAAATTTTTGGAGACATTCGGTCGTCAATTAGTTATGCGAAAAAGCAAGGCTTTGGAAAATCTAATCACGTAGCTGTCACCGGATTTTGTTTCGGCGGTAGATGTGCACTCATGTTCGCGGCGACCTATCCGAATGAAGTCCGCGCGGTGGTGCCTTTCTATGGCAATCTCAAGACGCCTTCGTTTGCAGGTCGAAAACTGGATCCTATTGATGTCGTGGGAAGGATAAGGGCGCCGGTGCTGGGTCATTACGCGGAAAACGATCCGGAGATTCCGCCTGCCCAGCTAAAAGATTTTGAAGCGTCGGCGAAGAAGAATAATAGTAACACCCAGATTTTTACCTATGCCGGTGCACGTCATGGATTTTTTGCGTACACGCAGCCGACTTACGACGCAGATGTATCCAAAATCGCGTGGGAGCGGACAACCGTATTTCTCAAGAAACATTTGGGTCACTGACGGCCGCATCAGTTTATTAATAATCATGTCCAAGACGCGCATAATCGAAGCAGTCCGAAAACTCGACCTCGAATCAATCAAGAAACTGTTGGACGACAATCCGTCACTTCTTAATGTTACGGATCGAATGGGTCGAAATCTGTTGCATCTGGCCTGCTCGGCACAATGCAAAGAACTGAACGTGCCTGAATCTGTGTCGGCCCGGGTCGTAACGTTCCTTTTGAATCGCGGGTTAGACGTCGAATCTCCATTCGTCACATCGGATGGTTGCGACACAGTCAATGCCGTGTGGTTTGCCGTCGCTCGTGGTAGAAATCGTACGTTGGTCAAGCTGCTTATCAAACGCGGCGGGACGCCGAACGGACTTTACGCGGCCGGTTGGTGGGAGGACCTGAAGATCCTCGATGTCTTAATCCGCTCTGGCGCGCCCATCGATGTGGTTGGCGGAGAGACGCCCTTCCTTGCGTGCTGGGAGTGGAGAAGATTCAAAGCCGCCAAATTCCTGGCGCGCAAAGGCGCTGACGTGAACTTTCAGGACGCAAAAGGCAAAACCGCTCTGCATCATGGAGTGGAAAAGGAATTCGATCCGGCTCTGCTAACGTGGTTGGTTAGACATGGGGCTTCTCCCGACATCAAAGACAATGAAGGAGTGTCGGCGAGGATGCGGGCATCTCGAAAGCGAACCAAGAGATTTCTCGAAGCGCTTTCGTAATCGACTCCCGTTCAGTCCGACTTTAGCGCCACCAGTGGATCGACTCGCGTTGCGCGACGCGCCGGGATGTAACACGCCACCAGCGCCACTGCAATCAACGCAAGAGCCGCAAACGGCAGAATCAGCGGATCACGCGTGGGCAATGACGGGATGAGCGAAATCAATAGTTTCGATACGCCGTATGCACCGAAGCCGCCCAACAACGCTCCAATCCCGACCAGCACGGTGCCCTTGCCCAACACCAACCACAAAACATCGCGAGACTGCGCTCCGAGCGCCATTCTAATTCCGAGTTCTCCAGTACGTTGGACCACCGTGTACGAGATAACGCCGTAGATTCCAATCACCGCCAGGATTAAACCAATCGTCGCAAACGCTCCCAGCAAACTCCCGAGCAGCGAAACGTTCCCGAGGCCCAAATCGACTGCGGATCGTGCCGTTCGAATCCGGTAAACGGGTAATTCAGGATCTAATCCGGCAACCGCGTTGCGCAGACTGTTAGCGATCGCTTCCGAATTCGAGCCAGTGCGTAGAAGCAGCGTGAGAGAGCTGGGCGGAAACTGCGTCATAGGAAAAAACGCTTCATAGCGAGTGTATGGTTCTCCCAGGCTACCCGGAAAGGCAAGGTCATTAACTACGCCGACGATTTCGTAAAAGTCTTTCTGCCCAAAAGTACTAATAATCCGTTTTCCGATCGGACTCTCGTTGGGCCAAAAGGTCCGAGCGGTGGTTTCGTTGATGATCAGGACTTTCGGGTGATCGGCCGTATCCGCTGTGTTGAAATTACGGCCCTGTTGCAACCGAGCACCGAGGGTCTGGAAATAGTCGCTACTTACGGATTCGAAAAACATTTCCCAATACTTATCGGGCGGAGGCTCGGGTCGACCCTCAATCGAAAACGAATTGCTGCTGCCATAACCAAACACCGGATGCGATTGGGCGATAGCGGCGTGCTGCACACCCGGCAGCGTGCGTAAACGATTTTCAAGTTCCGTCAGAAAAACAACTCGTTGCTGATCGCTTGCATATTTTTCTCCCGGAAGACCCATATGCGCCGTCACCAGTCCATCAACCTGCCAGCCCGGATCTGTATTGAGGAAGCGCTGCACGCCCCTCAGGAACAATCCGGCAGCCGCGAGCAATACGGTCGCAAACGCCACTTCACCGACGACGAGCATGTGTCGTGTACGGTGCTGAGATCGTCCCGCGGTTGACCCGCGCGAGTTTTCGCGCAGCGCCAGGTTCACGTCGGCGCGCGCTGCCAGCCATGCAGGAAGTGTCCCGAATAAAACTCCCGTCAGCAGCGAGCACAGCAGAGCAAACCCAAACACTTTGTAATCGAGTTGCACACTTGCTCCCGGCAAATCGCTGAACATACGGACACTGATAAAGCGAATGGCGCCAAAGGCAACGACGAGACTGATAATCCCACCGATTAGCGCCACCAGGATGCTCTCGGTAAACGAATGTCGCAGCAGTCGCCAGCGGCCCGCGCCGAGCGCGGCGCGCACAGCGAGTTCGCGCGATCGGGCCGCCGTGCGCACGAGTTGAAGGTTAGCCAGATTTGCGCACGCGATCAGCAACACAAAACCTGCGAGTCCGAATGTGAACCACATTATGGTTCTGCCGATGTCGTCGGACATGGATCGCTGAAGCGGCTCGAGTCGCAGGCTTTCACCTTCATTCGAGGAGTTCTGTTTATGGATGTTAGCGGCGAGCGCAACCATACTTTGCTCTGCCTGCTGGATCGAGACGCCGGGCTTGAGGCGGCCAAACGAAGAGAGAAAGCTGGCGCGACGATTAGCTTTCTGTTCCGGAGTGAATGTCAGCGGCTCCCAGATGTCGATGGGACCCCAAAGCATCGGATGATCGAAACCGGGAGGCATCACGCCGACGATTTCCACTGTCGTTCCGTTGATCTGAATTTTTCGTCCTATGACGCTCGGATCACTTCCAAAACGCCGAGTCCAAAAACGATCGCTCAACACGATTACATTATCAGCCCCACGCTCGAATTCTTCGGGCTTAAACACACGACCGCGCGCGGGTGCTACTCCCAGCAGCGGGAAGAAATCCGCGGTTGCCACGAGGCTGACCAGGCGCTCGGCTGTTTGCCCGGGTTCGGTGAGAGTGCGGCCCCCATAGGTGTAGGCCGCCATACCTTCAAAGACGGAATTTTCGGCGCGCTGGTCGAAGAAATTTGCCACTGAAAACGGCCAGGTTTGAGAGTGTGGTGACGTGCGCCATAAACGGACTAATTTTTCAGATTGCGGATACGGCAGTGGGCCAAATACAAAGGTATTAAGCACACTGAACATGGCTGTATTGACACCAATGCCAAGCGCCAGCGTCAGGGCAGAAACGATCGTAAAACCCTTGTGCTTTTGCAGCATGCGCAGGCCGAAGCGCACATCCTGTGACACGGTCGTCATAGCGTCCTCCATGTCAATGACTCAAGGCCTTGGAGTGGTTCCGTTTTTGCAGTATTTGCTCAGTAATAATACACCTTGCAGAG